>JBDRNJ010000073.1:0-9304 GCA_043811375.1 bacterium
GCCCGTGGCAGTATACCCGCCAAACTCGACTGTATCGTCACCTGCACCATCACAACTATAGCAACCGAAGGAGACAATGGTATACCAACTGGCCCACCCAAAGCCGGTCACCGTGTCATGTACCGGGGGATAGAAGTCGCCGCCGTTCTTCTCATAAACTCGAAAAGCATTACAGGATGCTCCAATCTTGAAGCCGTCACCCGACATATAAGTCCACCGGAAAACAAGCCTGACCGGGCGTCCAACCTCTATGCTATCACCACCGATCAGGCCATCCACATGATCCAGAGTGATTTCCATTGTCCCATACGAGGATACTGGAAAACTCAGCGCTAAGATTACAACCAAAAGCGAGATTTTGAAACGTTTCATGCTCTCCTCCCTGCCTTACATGATACCATGAAAATCCGTCACCTACACGCTGCCTGACTGAAAGCTACAAATAAGTGACAGATTAGTCAAGTTAAAACGGCTGTCAACAATCCATCGAACGAAGCACGTCCATTATCTGCCGTACACCTGGTACGTTCCCCTATCCCTGCGACAAGACCCGCACTCCTATTTCATCAGCACCATCTTCTTGGTGGCCGTGAAGTTACCGGCGTCCAGCCGGTAGAAGTAGACCCCGGACGCCATATCAGCCGCATCCCACTCAAGTTCGATCAGGCCGGCCTCACGCGCGCCGGTCATTAGGGCCACCTGCCTGCCCCTGACATTGTAGACAGTCACTGTGTAATCACTCGCTACCGGCAGGCTGAAACTGATCGTCGTTGTCGGATTGAACGGGTTCGGGTAGTTCTGGTGCAGGGCATAGTCAGTGGGAACCTGAGTCGTCTTCACTACGGCACCATCATGGCTGCCCAACTCAATGCTGACCACATCGCCACCGGCATCAAGGAAATTGCCGCTGAAGCCATTGCCGCCCGGCGACCATATCAATATGCGGGTTACATTTTCGTCGGCGTTATAGGCGTACTTCATCTCCATCTGCTCAGCCAGCAGTGTCGGCTCGGCGTTACCCTCGACCACTACCAGTGCCGCGCCCATATCCCGATCAACGGAAACCACCTGATCGTCAACCGCATATGTGGCTTCGACCGGCGTCAGCTTGGCATACGCCGGGGCGTCCCCCACGATCACCCGCACCAGGTAGACCAGGTCACCGACCGTAAGTGCCAAACCGTCGGCGTTGCAGTCGGTAGCCGCCACCTGGCCGTTGATATTGATATGAAAAGCGCTGAGACCGTATATGAAGTAATTGGTGAAGACCGTAGCGTCGGCAATCTCGTGTGCGACTCCGTTGAGGTTGATATCACCCCGGTCATCAATTGAATCGGCACAGACAATGTCCACACCACCGTTGATGAAATCAATGAATCTGATTGCGCTCGGTTTTTCCGGATCAGGATTAAGGCAGTAGTCCGGAGCACCGACACCCGGTATCCGGGCATCTTCAGGGAACAGGTCGTCATCACCCTCGTCCCAGATCAGGTTGCCTTCGAAATTCTGGACGGTCAAGACAATGAACAGGCTATCACCACTGACACTGGAAAAAGCGTTGTCATTACAATCTGCCCAGAAGAAACTGATCGGAGCAAACTGGCATTCGAAAAGCCGGTTGTCGGTAACCAGGAAGTCCAGTGTGAACAGAACAAACGGCTTGTTCATCATGTAGCAGCAGGGGTGATTGGCGCCGTTGTTGAGCTCAGCCAGCGCTATCGTTCTGACAATCCCTGCCCAGAAGAAATGCGGCTCATACGACGGCCAGAACCAGGTGCGGTAGGTGAAATACTCCCAGCCGCAGCCACCGTCCGAACACAACCTGTGCAGTGGTCCCGGTATCACCGACTGGAAATTCAACGCCGACCGGTCATACGACATCAGCAGATCATAGCCGGCAAAGTCCTCGGCACCTTTCTTGATAACCACGTCAACATATTCATGCTGGCCCTGAATAGCGTTATGGGTCTTCTCGATCTGGACCTCGTATGCCTCAGTACACGACACGACAAAGTCCACGGCACAGCCGGCAGTTGTGTCGACGCCGTCTGTAGCCGCCACTGTGAATGTGTAGGTCATATACTCATCCCCTACCGGATAGAAACCAGCCGCCGGCTTGAATGAAAGTTCGCCGGTATTGACATCGAGGCTGTAAGGGCCTACCGGTGGGAAGGGGTTGATGTCCCAAAGGATGTAACTCACTGAATCACAGTCATCGGTGGCTGTCATCTGGTGTGTCACGGGCATTCGGCAGACATCGCGGGAATAACCACAGCCATCGGTGAATACCGGTGCGTTGTTTGTGAAGTGCAGGCTGGTGATGCACTGGTCGCACATCCAGGGAGCGACCGAGTCGCAGGCCTCCACGGTGAGCGTGGTGGGGCCGGCCATGAGATCCGAAAATGAGGGCATATAACTCCACACACCGGTGGCAGGATCGATAGAGCCGGGCCCGGACACAATTTTGTAAACGACCGACCCGCCCAGGGGATGGGGAGCATCGAAATCGTAAGTAGCCAACTGACAATGATCAACGTAGAGGTCTGAAACGCAAACATCAAAAGGTGGCGCCATACAATTGCCCTGGTACACGTGAAAGCAATACGGACCGTACCAGTCTGGGTGAACGTGGTCAAGGGATTTCCCCGATCTACGGATACCCCAGACCCAGTTGCTGGCCGGTCGGAAGAATGTTGAGTCGATACAGAGAGTGTCGCCGTCGTTGTTGCTGCCGGTCTCTATATACCAAACTGGAGCGGAAGTCCCGTCAGGAACTCCTCCAGCGAGTGACGCGCCGCTAAAACCAATAGTATCACTACCGGTGCCGGTCATGCTGAACATGTTGATATAAAAACCCGCGTCAAGCACATCACCCCATTGGAAAGCGGGAATAGTATCACCGAGGGCGGGATAGAAGTTGCCACCGTGTTTCTCATAGACTTCGAAACCGTTTGATATTCCTGCTATTTTGGAGCTGTCGCCCGGCGTATAGGTCAGCCGTAAAATAAACTTGAGCGGATACCCGGCCAGCACCGTATCACCACCGATATGACCCGACACACTATCCAGAGTGATTTCGGTTGCGCCAAACGACGATACTGGAAAACCCAGTGCTAAGATTACAGCCAAAAAGGAGATTTTGAAACGTCTCATGTTCTCTTCCCTGCCTTACCTAATACCATGAATATCCATCACTTACACGCCACCTGACATCATCACCCCCGAACGGGGCTGAGTGCAGTCGGCAATAATCGTCCGTTATAAAGGTAGCGCTAAGTTCCCAAATGTCAAGGGAAAAGGTCAGTTTTCTCTCCCGCGCAGGTTTCTCCGGCTTATAGCGAGCAGAACCGCCGGCGAACATCCGGGGCGGTTTTCGTTACTTGTTAAGACAATCCTGATTGACTAAACTGACCCCATGCCGAACGATACTGAATCATCGCGCTCCGTGCTCATTACCGGCGCCAACGGTTTTGTCGGTTCACGTTTGTGCCGCAAGTTCGCTCAGGAAGGCTTCCGTGTCCTTGCCGGTGTGCGCCGGACATCCGACCTTTCGTTGCTGGACGAACTTGAGGTCGAGTTTCGCTACGGGGATGTTACTCGTCCGGAAACTCTGCCCGATATGGTAACCGGTGCCGAATTCATCATCCACAACGCCGGCGTCGTCAAAGCTCGACATCCGAAGACTTTTTTTACCGTCAATCACACCGGCACCCGATCACTCTTTGAAGCAATCGCCGAACACAATCGCTCGGTGAAAAAAGTTATCTACATTTCGTCGTTGGCGGCGGCGGGACCGTCACAGCACGGACAACCGCTTACCGAAGACGATCCGCCCCGGCCGATAACCGCATACGGTCGCTCCAAGCTGGCCGGAGAGAATATAGCGCTTTCTTTCGCCAACCGCATCAATGTGCTGGCTGTGCGTCCGCCGGGGATATACGGCCCGGGCGACAAGGAAATCCTGTCCTTTTTTGAAGTCATCAACCGCCGGATCAAACCGTACATAGGCAACTCCGAACGGAAACTGCAACTGGTCCACGTGGATGATCTCTGCCACGCCGTTTTCCTCGCTGTCACCAATAAAACCAGACCGGGCGAGACATATTTCGTCGCCGAGAATCGCTCGTACTCGTTGCGAGAGATGATGACGCTGCTGGAGCAAGCCTGCGGTAAAAAAGCTTATGCACTTCACATACCGGCGCTGCTGTTTCGAACGATTGCCGGGGTCTCGGAGTTTCTTTTCAAGGTCGTCGGTGCAACCCCGATGTTGACGCGTGAAAAGGCCGCCGAGCTGCTGGCGTCATGGGAAATTTCAACGGCCAAGGCACAACGAGATTTCGGTTACAAGTCACAGATACCGTTTGAGAAAGGCGCCGCCCAGACCTATAAATGGTACCGCCGGGAGGGATGGTTGAAATGATGTCACGAACACTGATGCTCTATTGCCTGCTGACTGCCGGCGCCTACCTGCTGCTGGTCAGTATATTGCTGCAACTGATCGGACGTGCCCTTAAGATCACGCGTGGGATTCCCGCCGACATGCTGGAAAACACCAACCGGCTCTGGCTGGCGTCCAGCTTTGCTATGGAGTTTCTGTTCTTTGTTTTCATTCCGACTCTGACCTACGGGTTCCTGAGCGTGGTGCTGCCGCTGGCCGGACTGCGACCTGGTCTGGCCGTGGCGTTGCTGGTATTTACATTGGGCGTCACCCCCACCTGTATGGGACTGGCCATGCGCCTGAAGATATCGATGCCGTTCCTGCTCTATTTCACTCTCGGCCTGCTGCTGAAACTAAGCGGTACCCTGGGCATCATCGCCTGGCTGCATACCCTCTAAATAGTTACAGTGCGGGCACTTATTGTTGTTGACTTGAGTCGGAGGGGAGTTATATTAGGTTGTATATTTACAAAACAAGTTTCTGTAGTCGCCCGAACAACAAAGGCGTAATTTGGTGTCTTATCCGGTCATGTAAACCGATATGATACCGGTGTAACCGGAACCGACTGGTGGTACTCTTGAACCAGATGTCAGAAACAGATCATTTGTTGACAATCGAAATTCCAAAAAACTCTATAAGGCAGACGTCTGTCTTGAAAGGAGGTGGCACAACTAATTGCTAACTGTGCCATGCTCGCATGGTACCACTGAACAATCTCTTCTCACAGGAGGAACTATGAAGGGCTTTACGATTGTTTTCCTGTTAGGGCTCCTTGTTCTTTCAACCGCCGTTACGGCTGATGGAATTAAGATAGTCGATCAACCACAGGGAATTCCCTCATTTCTGGGTTACGCGCCTGACAAATTCATCGTGGTAATGAAACCGGAAATCGGCCGGCTGAAAATGCAGATGTCCGCCAGCGCTGTGGTGCATATCGGTGAACCGGAATTCGACAAGATCTGTGATCGGTTTGCCGTCTCCAGCATCTTGAAACAGTTTGTGGGCGCTGAACCGGGTCCGCTCTCAAAGACCGCCGAACTTGCCGGGTATCACAAAATTAAAATCGAGGCCGGCACGCTGGAAGATGCCATGGCCGCCTTTCGCAATCATCCCCTGGTTGAAAGCGTTGAGCCGATAGGTATTCATTCGATGTATGCCACACCGAATGATTTTTACTACTCCTATCAATGGCATCTTAATCAAGCCAGCGATCATGATATCGATGCTCCGGAAGCATGGGATATTCAAACCGGCAGCGATGCGACTGTTGTGGCGATACTCGATTCCGGCACCCGTTATTATCATCCGGATTTGGGTGGCGTCAATGCCTCACCTTCAAATCCCGGAGCCTCCCGCGGCAACATGTGGATCAACGATGCCGAGTTGAACGGCTCTGCCGGTGTCGATGATGACGGCAACGGGTATGTCGACGACTGGATCGGATACGACTTCATTGACGGTGTCAGCAACTGTTGGTCCGGGGAAGACTGCAACACCAAGGATAACGATCCTCGCGACTTCAACGGCCACGGTACCCACACCTCCGGTATTTTTGGTATGATGACCAACGACGACTATGGCATGTGCGGTGTTGCCGGTGGTTGGGGGAACGGCACCCAGACCGAATACGGCAATGGCGTAAAAATCATGGCACTCCGCATGGGATATTCCTACAACTACCTCGGTCAGGAATACGGTGTGGTCATGATGGACGCCGCCGCTGAAGCATTCTACTATGCCGCCGATAACGGCGCCAGTATTGCTTCCTGTAGCTGGGGTTCGTCGAACTCCGGCGGTATCGGTGCGGCCGCTACGTATTTTCTGAATTCCGGCGGAATCATTTGTGTTGCCGCCGGGAACGACGGCGCCGAGGTGTCGCCTGATTATCTGGGCAGCCGTGGCGACTGCATCGATGTGGCTGCCACTGACGAAAACGACAATGGGGCCAGCTTTACGACATACGGTACCTGGGTTGATATCTGCGCCCCGGGCAACAACATCTACAGCACCTACCACGACCATTACGATCCCAACACCAATTACTGGGCAGCGATGGGTGGTACCTCCATGGCCACGCCGATGGTTGCCGGCGTCTGCGCCCTGATCAAGTCGCAGAACCCGTCCTGGACGGCAGCACAGGTGACCGATCAACTGTACAGCAGTACGGATAACATTGATGCCTATCTCTCATCGAAGTATATCGGTAAGATGGGTATCGGGCGCATCAACGCTTATGAAGCTGTCAACACCGGCACCCCTCCGCCGGTGGCGGCTTTCTCCGGATCGCCAACATCCGGTTGCGTCCCGCTCACGGTTACTTTCACCGACGAATCGACCGGCGATATTACAAGCTGGTCATGGACTTTTGGTGATGGCGGTACTTCCACTGCACAGAACCCCTCATACGAGTATACATCAACCGGCATCTTCACCGTTTCTCTGACTGTGACCGGTCCCGGCGGTTCCGACACCGAGACTAAAACCGGTTACATTACTGTCATCGATGCTCCGACAGCCGGATTCACCGGTAGCCCGACTTCAGGAGAAGTCCCACTAATAGTCAATTTCACAAATACTTCTTCCGGGGCTGCATCTTACTCATGGGATTTCGGCGATACCCAAACATCGACAGCCACAAATCCCAGCCATACATACACACAGGCCGGCACATATACGGTTACACTAACAGCTACCAATTCCTGCGGCTCTGACGATGAAGTGAAAATC
Organism: bacterium; assembly: GCA_043811375.1. Lineage (GTDB taxonomy): Bacteria > Zixibacteria > MSB-5A5 > GN15 > FEB-12 > JBDRNJ01. The sequence continues at coordinate 7,166 of JBDRNJ010000073.1, forward strand.
GATTATATTACTGTTACCTGCACTCCTCCGGTGGCCGATTTCTCCGGTTCACCGACATCAGGTGAAGTTCCGCTAACGGTTAACTTCACTGATCTGTCGACCGGCACCACCTCATGGTCCTGGGATTTCGGTGATGGTGTCGGTACATCGACGGCACAGAACCCCGACTATACTTACAATTCCGCCGGAACCTATACCGTAGTTCTGACTGTCACCAATAGCTGCGGTAATGATACCGAAACCAAAACTGACTACATCACGGTTACCTGCACTCCTCCGGTGGCCGATTTCTCCGGCTCGCCAACGTCGGGAGATGCACCGTTGACGGTCGATTTCACCGATATGTCGACCGGCGCCACGTCATGGTTATGGGATTTCGGTGATGGTGTCGGTACATCGACGGAACAGAATCCCAACTACACTTATATTTCTGTCGATACCTATACCGTGTCCCTGACCGTATCCAATTCCTGCGGTTCGGATATCGCCACGAAGGTTGACTACATTGCCGTGACGGAACCTCAGGGTCCCTCCGTAGCCTACGCCCTGTCCGACATTCCGGTGACGGGAACGGTTACCGGCAGCTGTGCCGATACCCGGACCGGCGACAATATCCATGAAGTGATTACTGAAGTTGAATACACCGGACATCCGGTCAAGATATACAGTTATCTCGAACACAAGTGGGACTTCAACGTTGCTTCAAGTGGCGGGCCGGTGACGTTCTATCTGGAAGCATACCGCCCGGCGAACTCGGATGGTGACAACTTCGTGTTTGAGTACTCTACTGATGACGTAACCTACCTGCCACTGGTGACCGTAGCCAGCGCTACTGAGCAGACATATTCGACAGCGTTACCCGACGGTACCAACGGGACCGTGTATGTACGGGTTAGGGATTCAAATCGCAGTTGGGGCAACATCTCCCTGGATCCGATTTACGTTGACCATATGTACATCGAGTACACCAGCGAACCGGTCCCGCCGTTGGCCGATTTTGTCGGATCACCCGTTTCCGGACCGAATCCGCTGATCGTCAATTTCACCGATCTGTCAACCGGAGAACCGACCACCTGGAGTTGGGATTTCGGCGACGGTGTCGGCACTTCTGCGGATCGAAATCCGTCTTACACTTATAATAATCTTGGAACTTACACCGTCACACTATCGGTCACTAATGCTTACGGTTCTGATTCTGAAATCAAGACTGACTACATCTCAGTCATAGAACCGGGCGGCGAGATGCATGTCCATGATATCGTCGTCGGCAGGAGAAAAGCCGGACCCAATTATCTCGGTACCTGTACCATAACCATATACGACGAGAACAGTCAACCCGTTTCCGATGCGACGGTGTCGGTAACCGCCACCGGACCCACGGGCGGAAATTATAATGGGACTACTCTTGCCGATGGAACGGTATATTTCGAAACTACCGGTATGAAAAAGCCGTCCGGTGAGTGGTGTTTTGAGGTGACTAACGTTACACACATTACCATGACCTACAACCCGACAGCCAACAACGTTACCAAAGCGTGTGAAAGTGGTCCGTTGTACGGCAGCGACAGAACGACTCTGGTCTCGGAGATTCTGCCTGATCAATTCGAATTGACCCAGAACTATCCCAACCCGTTCAACCCGACCACTGAAATCGCCTTCACCCTGCCGGAGGCTGCACACGTTACATTGGAAATCTACAACATCCTCGGCCGACAGGTCGTCACACTCGTTAACGACTACCGCGAGGCCGGACCGCACATGGTACCATGGGATGCCACAGATACCGAAGGCCATTCGGTCGCCAGTGGCATTTACCTCTACCGCCTGCAGGCGGGAGAACTGACAGCTGCGAAGAAAATGCTTTTACTGAAGTAGATTAAGAAGCTGCATCTTAGTATGAAAAGTACCCGGTGGTGTGAATAGCGCTACCGGGTTTATTATGGTAGTATCTTATGGTCGCCCCCCCGTGTTAGTGAGCTACTAACAGGGTGTTGAAAAAGTGTTCTATCATGTCCAATTGCCAACATACTCGCCTTCCCCGCGCAGGCGGGGAGGTGGATTCAAATTTGAAGTGCAACATGTTATTCCAAAATATCTCTGCTGGTGTTAGAAAGTCCAGACATTTTCGTGGTGTGTTAT
>JBDRNJ010000074.1:0-122879 GCA_043811375.1 bacterium
TTACGCCGACAACAATCGCAAGCTCATCGGTGAACTTCAGAGTGTGCCGCAGGAAAAGAGAACCGCCCGCTTCCGATGCGTGATTGCCATCGATTGGGCCGACGGCGGCAGTGACACAGTTGCCGGATCGGCGAAAGGATACATCACCGAGGACATCGTTGGTTACGAAGGTTTTGGCTACGACCCGGTTTTCTTCTATCCACCGACCGGTAAGCGTTTCAGTGAGATGACGCTCGATGAGAAGAACCTCATCTCTCATCGCGGTCGGGCACTGCAGAAAGCCCGCAACGTCATTATCTCACGCCTTAACAAGCTCAAGTGACATAAAACCCATAGTCATTCCTGCGAAAGCAGGAATCTATCTTCATCAGATCTTGCAGGTCAAAACCCCTGAGGTTCCGACAAAAAAGGCAGGGCCGAAAAACCCTGCCTTATCGTACATCGAGTCAATTCTAACACGGTGGCGGAGTCGGGCCTCCCTGGAACAGATACGCCACCAGATACGTCAGATCACCGACATCGATGGCGCCGGTGCCGTCCACGTCGCCTTCATCCTCGCACGGAGGTGGAGGACCGCCCTGGAACAAGTATGCGACCAGGTACGTCAGGTCACCAACATCTATACCACCACTATCGTCAACATCGCCGCGCTTGTTACAACAACCGCCTCCACCAAACTCCTGCCAGAAGCCGTGGCTCAGGCCGTAGGTGGCGGAACTGCCCTCGCCTACGACTGCCTGACCAACGGTCCCTTCAAGCCCATAAGTTACAGAACTACCCTTAGTGCCGCCGGATGATATCACCTGCCAGTTGATCTCTTCGCCGGTGGCGGGTTCAGCGAGCGTCGGAGGTGCTTTTTCTGGCTTGACAACTGATGCTTCCGTATTGGCGGGCGTTGCTCTCTTGTTTTCGGCGGCATAACCGATGGCAAACATCAACAACAACCCAACTATTACCACAAGAATCAGCTTACAGTTATTCATTTTCAGGTTCTCCCTGTCCTATTACAAGCATTTTTATTTCGTCACCCAGGCGCCGTTTTCATAGAAGTTGAACTGGTTGGTTGTTGTGTTGTAGATGATCATACCATTTACGGCCGTCAGCGCATCCCTCTGTGCAGTGGTTATTCTTGGGACAATCAATGCGCCGGTAGTCGAACTTACATCCAATGCTCCTTGAGGACTTGTCGTCCCGATGCCAACGCCACCAGAAGCACGAACCAGGAACTGGTCACTTGCAGTAGACGAAAAATCAGCATCGGTACCATCAGCCCAGACAAAAGTGCCACTGTGATTGGCCTTGGCGCGGCGTCCTGCGGCAAATGAATATATCCCATCAGCATTATTGTCTAAGCCACCGGGGATTGCAGACCAGGCGCCAAGCGTTACATTGTTTTGCCCGCCGCCGATAGATGCATATTGGTTCGACGCATCGTTATTAAGTCCCCCGGCCACAACGGACACACCGGCAGCCGTATTCCCTTTACCACCGGATACCGTGCCCCAATCGAATGTCACACTGTTTCCAATGCCACCTCCGATAGTTGAACCTGCTCCATCAGCTGTATTGTGAGCACCACCGGCTACCGTGGAAGAATCCCCGCTGGCCGTGTTGCTCCTACCGCCGCCCACTGTAGAGTACTTCTCGCTGGCGGTGTTAGCACCACCACCGCCGACTGTTGAATAAGACTCGCTGGCGGTGTTTGCCAGTCCCCAATCGCCACCACCGCCAATCGTGGAAGACATCCCGCTGGCGGTGTTCAATAAGCCGCCGCCCACTGTAGAGTACTCCCCGCTGGCGGTGTTATGCTCACCGCCGCTGACCGTACAGAACCCTCTGTTGAAACCAGGTTCACCGGTCGTGCTACCCCAGCCCAAGTTCACATGGGTTTTACCGAAGCTGCCGTAGAGCGTATTTCCCGCTTTGACAATGCCCCACTCGCTGCTTGTGTACAAGACTTCACCAACCAGAGTCCAATTGCTCTGAAAGGCATACGGATTGGATGCCATCTTCGTGCGGGGGACTATTGTTTCTCCACCGACAGTAATCTCCAGCCAGCGGTCGGCACCCGAAAACACCGTATCTTCAACCGGCGCGGCCGGAGTGCCCGCGCCCAGTACGACGTTGAACAGGCCGTCGGTAACCGACACGGACGGATGGGTTTCAGTCCATTTGGAGTTGCCGACTATTTCGGCGTCGTAGATCGTGAAGGTCATGGCTACAGTTGCTGTTACCGGACCGCTGCCATCGGTCAACCTGCCCTGGTAGTTGATCGTCTGTGGCACCTCGGCCGTGGCCAGCGGGGCCAACAGCAGTGTGATGAGTGTTGCCGTGAGCGTTACCATACGAGTCATGGTGTTACTCCTCCTGTTGGTTTGATATTGTGGATTACATTGATTGTTGTCGAGTGTCCATCCAATGCTGTCGTCATCCCAGTTGTATGCCGGGCGTTAATATCAGCCAGTAACAACCCTATCAGCACAGTATACCATCTAATCGACCATTTGGCAAGGGATTTCGGGTGGTTAGAGATACGACCACAGCCAAAGTAGGTCGGAATCCCTGCGGTTCCGACAGAAGCTTGACAAGAAACCCAGGGCAAGCCCTGGGCCACCCGGCCGCCCGAGTCGACCAATAAAAAAAAGGCAGGGCCAAAAAACCCTGCCTTCTCGTACATCGAGTCAATTCTAACACGCCGGTGGTGCTGGGCCGCCCTGGAATAAGTAGGCCACCAGATAAGTCAGGTCGCCGACGTCAATGCTGCCGCTGCCGTCCACGTCGCCCTCTTCCATGCATGGTGGCGGTGGACCGCCCTGGAAGAGATAAGCCACTAAGTAAGTAAGATCACCCACGTCCAGCCCCATACTGTAATCGGCATCACCGCGAATGCCGTCATGGTTGCAACAGGTCAGGCAGGGATCAGGGAAGCAGTTGGTAAAATCGCCTTTGTACAGACCGCTGAGTGCGCCACAGCAAACCGGGGCAGTCAGAATGCACTGGCCACCAGGCAGGCAACATGCCCCTACCATCGGTGAAGTTCTTTGTGGCGGCAGCATACGGTGATCGATATTCGGTCCATCAAGCAGTGTCAGGACCTTGCCGCCGCATATTGGCGGGCCGGGAGGGCACGGCTCCAGAGTTATACCGGGGTAGAAGTCGCTAGCATCCGGCGGGATAGTATACTCTGGAGAGCCGTCGCAGTCAGTATCCACCTCCACCCAGTCAATCACGGTATAGACGGAAAACGGCGGCGGGACGTAAGTAGACCAGCGGCCGTCACGGATTTCACGTAGCGGATCAGTTCTGTAAGGGTCCATCACAATGGGAAGACCACCCGGCACGGGAGTAAATGTCGCTTTCAACGCAACATCACGAATATCGATCTCAAATGAGCCGCCCGAGTCACAGAGACGATTAATAATCATACCACCTAAGTATGGTGGTGGTATATTGCTCGACAGGCAAACTTCCACCCACCAGTATTCAGGATCCTGACCGCCATTATAGGTGACCGTAATAGGCTCGGTGCCTCTCAGCGACAGGGCGATCAATTGGATAGGAATTGTATCGGCGATGCCAATAATGTCGTCAAGAAGTACCGCCGGTTCGAGACGCCGAATAATGACATCAGTCGGTCCGAGGGTGTCCGGCGGTAGGGTAGCAAGCGGTGAGCCTTGCAACGCTATAATACCATCAAACGGGTCAGAGCCGGGGCCGAAGAAGCCAGCCGGAAGAGGAGTCACTGTAAACTGCGAATCAACCGTCATGCTGTCATTGGGCGTTTCAAAGAGATCAACCCCGGGTTGTATCACCAATTGGGCCGTCGCCGTGGACGCCATACTGAATGACACGACCAGAGCCGCAGCCATCAGCATTGCCGTGAATTTCGATTTGTTCATCATCTTCTCCCCAGGAATGCAGGTTATCGTTCGACCCGAGCGGTCCCTCACCAACGGTCTGGATGGCTCACCGCCAGTAAGGATTGCATATTCTATAAGTCGGAGGCCGAGTTTTTCCCGGCCGATAGTTCGCTTTGATTGGTCATATCAGGGATCGTTTTGGCACTGTTGCTCACAGAACAGAACGCGCCAGTCAGTATCAGGGTTGAGCTTCGCCTGCAACTCCCTGAATCGCCTTATCGTCTATGATTAATATACTGAAAACCGGCTTGCTGGTCAATGTTTTTCATAGGGTGATATATCTACCGGTAATGTCAAGAATTGTGTATAAAGTCTGGTAGATCAAAATTGACCTACTGGACTTGTCATAAGAGCCACTTGTGGCCGTCGGGTGGCAACCACAAACTTGTTTGGGGTTGAGACTTACCCCCCTAGAACACCGAGAACTTGAAATACTTGCGGGGGTTCTTTTCGATATCGGCCACCAGGTTGCTGATACGAGCCATGAGGTTGGTGACTTCGACGTAAAGGGCGGTATCACTGACCAATAGCCCCAGGCTGCCTTCGGCCGTGTTGAGCTTGTACATAATGCTGTCCAGGCGCGCCGAAGTGGACGCCAGGTTGTCATACAGTTGCGGGTCGTTGACCAGTTTGCCGATAGTGCCGGTGTTGGAAGAAACCTGCTCCGAAAGCTCACCCACCGTGTTGGCGGTTTTCTCCAGTGATGAGACAATCCGCTCCTGGTTCTGGTGTAACTGGACGGTCAATTCGGTCAATCGCGCCGCCAGCGATGTCAACTGGTGATAGAGTTGATCGTCGGTGGCCAGTTGACCCAGTGTCCCTTCACCCCGGTTCATACGCCCCAGCAATTGATCCAGATTGTCCACTACCGCGCGGGCTTCGCCGATTGCCTCCTCACCGGTTTTGAACATCGTCGCGGCATCGCCGGCGTCGCGGGTGCGAACTACCGACATTTCCGCTATCACCGGTTTGCCCTTGGTGCCGGAGAATACCTCAATGTATTTATCCCCCACCAGTCCGATAGTCCCCAGCATCACTTCGGCGTCCTCGGTAAGCATGGGCCACACCGATTTCTTAACCCGGCACACTACCTTGACCTGGCGGAGCGAGTCGAGATTCACAAAGCTGACCGAGCGGACGTTGCCGATCTCAACGCCCGACATCCACACTGGCGAGCCGGGCAACAGACCGTTGATATTCTTGAAATAGCACATAAACTGCATTTTCGACTCAAAGATCGATGTTCCGCCGCCGGTGAGTGATGCCCACAGCAGTGCCACCACGGCCAAACTTAGAATGATCCCGGTCTTGAGACTGCCCCAGCCGACACCTACGGTTTGCTTCATATCTCCTGCTCCACCTGGCTATCTTTGCCGGCAACGTATGGCCACAAGTTATATTCGTGGCGACGTTCGGCAAGTAGTTTAGTTGGCGGTAGTCGTCGCCGACAACCACCCGGTTTCAGTAACTCGATCCGGTTCAGCGTATTTTACTGTTCGCCCTCACCGATAAACTTCTGTCGGGACACGGCCGCAAACGACCGTCGGAAAGGATCCAGAAATTCCCGGACGCGCTCGTCGGTGCAATCACGCAACCGATCCAGGCCGCCGTCAAACACCATCACACCGGCACTGACAACAATGAACCGCTCGGCTATAGCCACCGCGTCGGCTATCTGATGGCTCACTACCAGGGTTGCAATCGGCCTTTCGCTGTGCAGCTTGCGGATAAGGTTGAGCACGTTCTGGATGGCCTGCGGGTCCAGCCCGGTAGTCGGCTCATCGTAGAGCATGATGCGAGGATCCGTCGAAAGCAGCGCCCGGCCGATCGCCACCCGACGCCGCATCCCCCCCGAAAGCTGCTCCGGGAGCTTATCCACTATCTCCTCGGTGTCCAGTCCCACGAATCCCAGCATCTGTTCGGCCTGCCGGGCTATCTCGGCGAAACTGAGGCGCGTATGCTCCAACAGGTAGTAGCCGACGTTTTCACCGACCGACAACGAATCAAACAACGCCCCGTCCTGAAACACCATCCCGATTTTCTTGCGAATCTCCCGGCGTTCTTTCTCCTTAACCGCACTGATATCCTGCCCGTCGATTATCACCTCTCCCCGCTGGGGGTTCTCCAGCCCGAGGATCAATCGCAGAATTGTCGATTTGCCGGAACCGGACGGCCCCATGATAGCCACCGCTTCCGATGCCTCTATGCGAAACGAGATATCATGCAGGACATCCTTGTCCTCGTATGCGAAATCGACGTTCCTCAGCTCTATCACAAGTAACCTTTCAGGAACGAAAAGACGACCTTGGTAATGAAGAAATTGACGATCAGGATCGTTATCGACGCCATCACCACCGAGTCGGTCGTCGCCCGTCCCACACCCTTGGTGCCGCCGTGTGACGTGAACCCTTTGTAGCAGGAGATGAATGCGATAACGAATGAAAACACCACCGGCTTGAGCAGTCCGATGAATATATTGCCGAAAACCAGCTTCATTTTCACAGCCGACCAGAACATGGTCGTGCTCACGTGAGCAATATACTTGGCCACCACCCAGGCTCCGATCAGGGCAATAGCGTCGCAAATGATCGTCAGCACCGGCACCATGATGATCAGCGCCAGCAACCGGGGCAGAGCAATTTTCTTAATGGGATCGATACCGAAAGCAACCATGGCATCGATCTGATTGGATGATTTCATAGCCCCGATCTCAGCGGTAATTCCGGCCGCCATCCGAGCCGCCACCATCAGCCCCGTTAGTACCGGCCCCAGTTCCCGCACGATGGCTATCGACATGATACGCCCCAGGTAGTCCTTGGCGCCGAAATCGGCCAGTTCCAATGAGAAGGCCAGGGCAAACCCCTGACCTGCAAAAACACCGGTCAGGACGACCAGGTAGAGCGACCCCACACCGACCAGGTACATCTGCTCGACCGTCTCGGTGACATAAAACGGTCGACCAAAAAAAGCCCCCACCATTCGCAGCGAGAAGAAAAACAGCCGCTGGGATTCGAAGGCAAAATGCTTCAGCCAGTTGTTAAGAGCGCTGAGAATCGGTTGTCCTTTCCGTCAGGTACTATAGCCGGCTGCTATAGCTCGAATTGGCCACAGCTTTGCCGATTTCCAACCGCTTGTAAAATACATATATTGTTGGGTAATGTCAAAAACAACCAACAATGCCCCCCGGCGCGGACATGCCGTCGCACTTTTCTCCGGCGGACTCGATTCGGCGCTGGCCATTGCCCTGATGTTGGAGCAGAACATCGAGGTCACGGCCATAACGTTCATGACCCATTTCGGTTGTGACCTGAGCGACCACTCCTCGTGCGGCTCCAATCCTTATCCCGCGGCCGAGAAGCTCGGTTTTAACGTCAAGCTGATGCATCTGGGCCGGAAATTCGTGGATATAGTCGTCAAACCCAAATACGGCTGGGGCAAACATATGAACCCCTGTGTCGATTGCCGCATCCTGATGTTACGTGAAGCCCGCGAACTGATGGAATTGATTAACGCTGACTTTCTCATCACCGGTGAGGTCCTGGGACAACGGCCGATGTCGCAAACTCGAGATAAGCTGTATTTGGTGCAAAACCAGGCCGGTGTGAAAGGCAAGCTGCTACGGCCACTCTCGGCCCTGCTTATGCCGCCAACGGAACCGGAGGTGAATGGGATGGTCGACCGCGATCAACTCGAAGCTATCAGCGGTCGCAGCCGGCGGCGCCAGATGGAACTTGCCGAACTAATGGAACTTGAGGACTATCCAAGTCCCGCCTCAGGCTGCCTGCTGACCGATGCCGCCTACTCAGTTCGTCTGCGCGATCTGCTGGCGCACACCAACCACGTTACATTTGACGATCTCAACCTGTTGCAAGCCGGTCGCCACTTCCGTCTCGACGACAAAACCAAGGTAATAGTCGGACGCCACGAAGAAGACAACCAACGCCTGTTGGCCTTCCGACAGCCTCATCATGTACAACTGGAGGCCGTCGACGTCGGCTCTCCGACCACTCTGCTCTCAGGCAATGCCAGTGCTGAAAATATCGCTACCGCTGCCCGCATCACCGCCCGTTATTCAGCGGCGCGCAACGACCCGCAAGTGAGTATTACTATCACTGAAAAGGGTGCCACCCGACAGATCGAAGTCACACCGGCGGGAAGTGACGAATTCCGCCCCCTGACCGCCCGTTGAAGGGTCTGTCAAATAACTTACGCTTCACACCCATCGCGAGGAGTTGGTCTTCCCAAAAAAAGTGACCCACGGTACCCCACCCAGAGCCAAAGGCGTCGGGTGGGATTCAAATCTCAATACATCCCAATCGTCATCTCTGAAAGCACGCACATAAAAGTGTATTTGATCGAATTCCTGTAGGTCGCTGTTCCCGGGGAGGTGGCGAAGCCACTTTCACTGACCGCGAAACCCGACAATAGCCTGAAAAGAAACCACTTCACCAGGGAGATGTCGGGTTTCTCATTCGTCCGTCTGAAGCCGGAATCACTCGGAACGCCGACCTACTGGGCTGTCGGGATCATCGACGATGTTGGCGGCTATCGTTTTCGTCTATAAAAAAAAGGTCTCAACCAGAAGTTGAGACCTCTCTCTCCTCACCCGTTGGGAAACAATCGATGACACAGTCTAACCGCCACCAAAAACTGTCTCACCTGCCCCAAATAGATCCACAAGCTGCGGGGCTGTCTGGGTTGTTCTGTTTTCCCAACAGTCTCATATAGTAACAAACATCGTGCCCAAATGCAGCCCCACCGGCCAGTCGCATAACTATTAACAGCTTACCGGGAAAACCGAACTCGTCAATATCGTTCACACCTATTAAAAACGCAGATTCTGTGTCAGTATCGACGCAGAATCTATGTTGTAGACAAAAAAGAAGCCCTTTCCGTTTAAGGAAAGGGCTCGTTGGCAAGATAGTATCGAACGCTTTTCAAAAAATGGACTACCCGGATACTCCCTACTTCAGCATCACCATCTTCTTCGTATCCGTGAAATCGTTAGCCAGGATACGATAGAAGTACACGCCGCTGGAATACGGAGTAGCATCCCACGTTTCTGATTGTGGTCCGGCTTCCATATCTTCATTGATCAGAGTTTCAACTTGCTGACCCAGGATATTGAAGATTGTCAGTTCGACATGCGAAGCTACCGGCAGATCAAACGAGATTTCCGTGGTCGGGTTAAACGGATTCGGATAGTTCTGATTAAGCGCGTATACCTTGGGGACTTCCGGTCCCCCGGCCGACACACCACTGAATCCCAGGGTCACCGGTTCGAATTCCGGTTTTTCCATCCGGATGTGTGGCACGCCCTTTTCATCGATGTCGTGATACACATAAGTCAGGTCATGGGTCGGGTTCTTCAACTCGACCACTTCCAGCTTGACTTCGTTCACCGCTGGGTCGTCCACCTCGAACACCAGGTTGGCAACCGTGCCGGTCCCGGCCTGAAGAGCCGGTTTCGGCGTCGCCGTCATCTGCGGCAACAGTCCGATTACCACCGTCCGTTCCTTGTTGTTGATATTAGCTATCTTCAAATCAAAGTACGAAACGCGGGTGTTCTCAAAGTCGACCTCACGCAGGGTGACACCCTCGGAAAACTTCAGCGGTATGTCCATCGCCGTCAGGTTGGCTTCGTTGGTAACCACCAGCGGGACCACCACGGTGTTGTCACGGGCAACCGCCTTGCTGACCGCAAACTTGTGCAGTGATCCGGCAAGGACCAACGACGGCACCAACAATACGGCGATAACGACCGTCAAAGTGAATAAGCGTTTACTCAAGGTTCACCTCCTCGAAGCAAAATTTGTTTTTGTTCCGGCCGACACGGATACCATCATTCCATTGCTCCGTGCAGCCATTACGTCATCCATAGTACGAATAGCTCTACCGGAATCAGTTACTCTTGAATGTGAACATTGCTCGAAAAGCTTCGGTGGATCACCAATACCATTACATAGATAAGCAAATCTTAGCCGTTTGTCAAGTCAATATTATCGCCCAATGTGGCGCCTCCCGGCGCCCAACCCTTCACAAACAGCAGGAATATCCTGTCTGTCCTATCTCCTTTCCTATAATTACTACACTCTACAGGTCCCGCATGTTCCAAGAAATTACAAAAAAACAACTGTAATGCCAGAGAAATCTTTTCCCACTTCCATGCGACATCGCGATATCGCAGTCATCAACCCGTCGCAGAATATGCGTCGCCGGATGTGATGCGCTCGCGCACTCTTATCCGACAATATGGTCACACCGCATTGTCATTAGCAAACTTCGCACTCCGGTATCTACCCGGGCAATCGGAATCAGGGCATAATATCACTGTGCTGACGGCATTTCACACGACAATAACGCAATTGTCGTGCCCAATCGCATTCACATCTCACTTTAGTAAACACTTGACACCGTTACACTCTGGCCTGATTTTTACTTATTATATGTAATACATCATCAGCATTGGAGGTCGAGTGACTGACCCGAACGCATCCAACGAAAAATTCGAACCTGCCATTCCAGCCGGACGTATCGTTTCCGAGGTTACCTGGCGGGCTATTATCCTGGGGATCATTATCTCCTGCCTGTTTGGAGTGGCCAACGCCTATATCGGCCTGAAGTTCGGTATGACGGTGTCGGCATCAATCCCGGCAGCGGTTATTTCGATGGCCGTCCTGCGCATGTTCTTCAAGAAAGTTTCGGTTCTGGAAAACAACATTGTGCAGACAGTGGGCTCGGCCGGTGAGTCATTGGCGGCCGGCATCATTTTCACCATCCCGGCTTTCTTCATCTGGTCGGCCAACCAGGAACTGGCCGCAGCCGGCTATTATCACGAAATCACCAAGGGGCAGATTTTCTGGCTGGCGATACTGGGCGGATCGCTGGGCATATTGCTGATGATCCCCCTGCGCAAGTACCTGGTTGATCGCGAACATGGTAAACTGACTTTCCCCGAGGGCACCGCCTGCGCCGAGGTTATTGTGGCCGGCGACGAGGGTGGCCGCAAAGCGAGTTTCGTCTTTTCCGGGATTGCTCTGGGTGTCGGATACAAGCTGCTGATGAACATGCTGAAAGGCTGGTCGGAGTCGGTCAACTACGCTCTCAAGGGAGTTATGAAAGGCGGCACGGTCGGTATCGATGCCTCACCTATTCTGCTGGGTGTCGGTTATATCATCGGACCCCGTATCGCCGCGCTGATGATGGGCGGCGCCATACTCGGTTATCTGGGTATCGGGCCGCTTTTGGCTTTCATCGGCAGCCAGATTCCCGGCGTCATTATCGAACCGGGCACGACACCGCTCAGCGACATGGATCCGGCGCAATTGCGAAATTCCTACATCAAATATCTCGGCGTCGGGGCAGTGGCGCTGGGTGGCTTTGTTTCGCTGGCCAAATCGTTCCCGGTCGTTATCTCATCGTTCAGCCAGGGTTTCAGGCAGTTGCTCGGACGTCGGGACGGTGGTGAGACGATCCGCACCGACCGCGACCTGCCGATGAAGTGGGTCCTGCTGGGAGTCATGTTAATCGTGATCGCCATCTGGTTGCTGCCGGGAACCGAACTGCACTTCCTGGGTGTGGCCCTGGCCGTTATGTTCGGCTTCTTCTTTGTGGTGGTCGCCGCTCGGATTGTCGGTATTGTCGGCTCGTCATCATCGCCTGTCTCCGGCATGACTATCGCGACATTACTGGTGACCTGCCTGGTGCTGCTTTACTTCGGCATCTCCGGTGTGGCCGGGATGGTGACTGCTATGTCGGTCGGCGCTATCGTTTGTATTGCCGTCTGCATGTCGGGCGATATCGCCCAGGACCTCAAAACCGGTTACCTGCTGGGGGCCACCCCGATCAAACAGCAGTTGACCGAGTTTATCGGCCTGCTCTTCCCGGCGTTGGTTATGGGTGCTTTTATCTTTCTACTCAACGATGTCTTCGGCTTCGTCGAGGGTGCCACCAGTCGCACACCGCTGCTGGCGCCGCAGGCCAACGTCATGGCGACGGTGGTGCAGGGAGTGATGAATCAGAACATCCCCTGGGCGCCCATTTTGGTCGGCGCCATGATCGCCCTGGCCGTGGAACTGCTGGGAATTTCATCGCTGCCGTTTGCAATCGGTCTTTACCTGCCGTTGTCGCTCTCGTCACCGATAATGATCGGCGGCGTTGTGGCGTTGCTGGTCAAGAAACTATCGAAGAAAGACGAGTATAAGGCTAAGAAAGAACAGGGGATACTGTTCGCTTCCGGACTGGTGGCCGGCGATGCTTTCGTCGGCGTGTCGGTGGCGTTTATGATGTTATGGCCGAGATATGCCGATTATTATGACGCCCACGAGGGCATGATGAATACCCTCTCGGGTAACTGGGGACCCTGGGTATCGCTGGCGATGTTTGCCGGCGCCGCTTTGATACTCTGGCGCCGCGCCGTCAGCACACCGAAGGGAGTGTAGCCGCCGCCGGTCTGAGAACTGCGTACCCTGTGAGTCATGGTGAGCGACGGGTGGCACCCTCAAACTTGTTTGGGGGTGAACAGAAACGGCAGTAAAACCCAATTGTGGGTCATTGCGAGGAGCGTAGCGATGTGGCAATCTCATTCATCTGTCGCGTGTCATTCCCGCGAAAGCGGGAATCCAGAACGAGGCACTCGGCAGAGATGAAAACACTGGCTCCCCGCCTGCGCGGGGATGACAATAAGGTAGGAAGATCGAAACCGGTGCGGTTTTTAATAGCAGGCTGTACGTTGTGAAGGCATTGATTGCAATCTTATGCATGCTCATACTTTGTGCTTGCGGCTGTGTACGTTATCACACACTGCTGTTTGAAATGGACGAGCTCCCAGGCTCACGCAACCTGAACGAATACTCAGCCCACGGACTTGAGTGCGGACGATACCTCGTGCACCCAGTGGTGTCAGCTTATGCCGGCAGCTCTCGAGCAGACCCAAGGGTTGACTCCGTCTTCGGGATGCGACTGTACATACATGAGGTGTCGTCGCTGCCCAGCTCTGTAAGGCACAATGATGCACTGCTCGACGGACAGATCCGAGGTGCCACGGTCCGGTCTGCCCGCGATGCTTTTGAGACACATCTCACAGTAGTACGATCAGGGTCCTGCCGCTCGCCAGAGGGTGGCCATGCTGGTCGCAGGTACATTCTTCAGCCAGTCACGATACCGGTTGACATCGATAGCATCGTCGTTGCGGTACAGGTTCAACTCTCAAGTGCAGTGGATGCACCACCAGTCTGCGACACATTGCGGTTTGCTATGCATCGCGTTCAATCGAGCCAGATCGGACCATTTCTGGGTGACTAGTTGTGACGAGCACACTTGACAACAACATGAAAGACTTCCTCCTCAAACATAAATGGCCATTGATAGTGGCCGCCGCCGCGCTGCTGATCTTCTCCTGTATCATCTGTTCTGCCGCAGGCTGTTCGGTTCACCGCTACTACTCGGCGGAACCGGTCGGAGAAACGAGGGTATCACAGGGTCGGCTTACCTTCCGGTCCTGTTCGATGCAGCATCCGGATAAGGATTATGCCAATCAGACCAGCGATACCGCCTTCTCCGCGGGTGACTCGTATTTTCGCCAATACCAGAACTTCACCAGGGACAGTTCCAAGGAGTACTGGTTAGTGGAAGTTTGCCAAAGCGGTAGAGATGGCGCACCGAGCACTACGCTATCGATAGACTCAGTCGTTGCGCACTTCGAGAAACCGTGCGGCTCAGTGAAGATTACGAGCCTTGACCGGAGTACCTACCAGATAGCAATGAGCAAGTGTTTCTATATTGCCCCGCTGGGTGTTCCACTGTCCTACAAGGGTGATTTCGTGCTGGAGTTTGTACTGTCCATCTACGATGAGAAGACCAATAGCCTTATTGACAGGTTGCCAGTGAAGCTCCTGTGCAAACGCCACAAGAAGTTGCTGACGCCGTGGCCCGGGAGATGATGCCGCCGTCTAACATGAAAGACTTCCTCCTCAAACATAAATGGCCGCTGATAGTGGCCGCCGCCGCGCTGCTGGTGCGGATGGTCTACCTGTACGAGTTGAGCACCAAGCCCGGCTTCTCGGTACCGATGGTCGACGAACTGTGGCACTGGGAGTGGGCGCACGAAATACTGAGCAAATCGTTTTGGGGTGAAGGCGCTTACTTCCGCGCACCGCTCTACCCGTACTTCCTGGCATTTCTGACCTGGATCACCAGCAGTTCCATCTTCTGGTCCAAGCTGCTGCAACTGCTGCTCTGCGGCGGCACCGCCATTTTCCTGTACCGCCTGGCCGACCGGCTGTTTGACCGACGGGTCGCTATCATTTCGGGATTCATCTATGCCTTCTACGGCACGCTGGTCTTCTACGAAACGATGTATCTCATCCCGGTGCTGTTTCTGTTCTTGCTTGTCTGGGGAATGTATCGCCTTGTCGCCTGCGCCGATTCGTCCTCTTTGAAAACGTGGCTGGTCACCGGACTGATCTTCGGTCTGGCCGCCCTGGCGCGACCCAACGTGCTGGTGGTGATACCGTTTCTGATGCTGTGGCTTTTCTTCAGACATCAGCAACCTCTTGTCCGTAGTAAAAGAGTCCTGACTCCTCTGCTGCTGCTGGTGGGAGTAATGATAGCCATTGCCCCGGTCACCGTGCGCAACAAGATCGTCACCGGCGACTTCATCCTGATATCATCCCAGGGCGGCGTCAATTTCTACATCGGCAACAACGAAAGCGCCAACGGGTTGTGGATGGCAATGCCGGAGATCGACCTCAACCAGTCGCTCACCTGGAGCCAGTTCATCCCCATCACCAAACAGATCGCCGAGAGGGAGTCCGGGCAGTCGCTTTCTGATTCTGAGCAGTCGGCTTTCTGGACCGGCAAGGCGGTCGATTTCATAATCGACCACCCGGGACAGTTCGTGTCCCTGGTGTATAAAAAAACGGTTTATCTACTGTGCGGTTTTGAAAACTCCGACAACACCGACATTTACTACCAGCGCGGGAAATCATATCTGTTTTCAGCGCTGCTGTGGGATATGCTGGTATACTTTCCGTTCGGAATGCTGCTACCGTTGACGCTGGCGGGAATCTACCTGTGCCGTCGTGATCTGAAAAAACTTTGGCCGTTGTACATCTTCCTTCTCGCTTACGCACCGACCATAACCCTGTTCCTGGTAACAGCCCGCCACCGTTTGCCGTTGCTGCCGTTTCTGATTGTACTGGCCGCCGCCGGACTGGTGAAGCTCCGGACTGTTCGCAAACAGCATAAGTGGCGTCAGGTCATCATTGCATTGGTCATAATCCATGCCGCGGCGCTGGCCTACAACCGTACCTACTTCGATATCGGCTCATCCAACCCGTTCCAGATTCACTTCAACAACGGCATCAAGTTCGAACGTCTTGAGGATTACGCTTCCGCCGAGAAAGAATACCTGGCTGCCGACGCTGTCTATCCACATTCACCGGCATTGATTAACAATTTAGGCTTCACCCAATATCGACTGGGCAAATTTGACGAGGCGGAAGACAGCTACCACCGTGCTATCCGGATCAAACCGGAATACGGCCGCGCCTACAACAACCTCGGCCTGATACTTCGTGATCGGGGTAATAATGATTCGGCGCTGGTTCTGTTCCAAAACGCCATCGTTCGGTGGGACACGCTGACGTCGACACCGAATGAACTGGGGCAGTATTATATGAACTTAGCTGATGCGTATGAAGATGTGGGCCGGATCGACTCCGCCGGCGCCGCTTTCCTGAATGCCGTAAGCTCGGCGCCACTTGTGGGCCGGATCTACTACAGGGCTGCCGCTTTCTTCTCCCGATATCACCAGTTCACGATTAGCGACAGTCTCTTTGTCGCCGGCAGGAAACACCACGACCCGGCCGGCAGCGACCTTTTTAACTGGGGGCTGTCACTCATGCAGCGGCAGCGTTACAGTGAAGGTATCGCCCTGATGAACCACGTCCTCAAAGTTGATCCCGATCTGTACCAGGCCTACTATCTGATTGCCTTTGCTCATCACCAGGGCGGTTCTCCCTCGGATACTGTTCGCGTCTACCTTGATAACTGTCTGCAGGCAGACCCTGACTACGAACCGGCGCTTCAACTCAAACAGTTGCTCAAGTAGACTTGCACGGTGTGACAGAATCCGGTCGATGCGCCAGGTTCGGCTCCCGGCATAACCGGAAGCGCAACCTGACGCCGCCCCTTTTTCTGCCGATGATATGCTTATTTGCGAGCCACTGCGGCATTGACCGCTCGCCGGGCCACCTGGGGTGCCACCTCACAAATCGCTATCAGTTGGTCAATCGCCTCGTCGAGATATTCCAGCCACTTTTTGCCCGGATACTTCCTTATCAGATCGTCGGTGACTTCATCGGCGATAGCGGCAATGAACTGAGCGTACTTCTGGCGCTTCCCGACTTTCAGGAAGGGCAGCACGTACCTTTTAGTGACATAACCGGCAAACAACAATGCCGTCGATCCGAGAACACCGACCCACGAGATCGGTTCCGATACGAAATTGTCCATTGGTTCCTCCTGCTTGTTTGTAGAGTTATTATAATGGCGCCTCAACCGGCTACCAGCCGAGCGGCCAGGCCGTATTATCGGGCACCACCAGACGTTGCCTTAAAACTGTCCCGTCGGTACGGCTTATAGTCAATTCGTATTTGGTTCCGGATGGTATCAGGGAATCCGACGGTATCAGGTCGAGGTAGAAATAGCCCGCCGTATCGCTGGTGGTTGCCACCGCAAACGGCGATACTATCCCCCCCGAGAATCGCACCGCTCCTGAGGGAAGGTGAGCCGTCACCGAAGCGCCGGTTTCCGGAGCGCCGTTGATGTCATAGAGGTAGCCATACACCCGACACAACTCCGGTGACGAGGGCGCACCCGGATCAAACTGGTCACCGTGGACGGTGTCGCTGCCGGCACCGCTGACCACGATCGTGTCATAAGCGACAAAGGTGTAGCCGGGCGCCGTCGCCACTACGACGAAGCTGTCGGCGTCAAGATTGAACGACACCGCTCCATCGCTGCCGGTGGCACCGGAAGCCAGCCGCGAGGTCTGAGCGACGTTTCGGACGGCCACACTTGTCTGCGGCACTACCTGACTGACCGATGAATCAAAAGCCACGATCGTGTACGAGTAAGCACCCGAGCCGGCGCTCAATCCCGAAATCTCACTGTCGAGATACTTGCCGAAGGTGCCGCTGACCGTATGGTTTGTTTGCGGTGTGTTCCACACCCATCGGGCCAGCGACGTCGAATCAATCGAACCTCCCTGCTCGGTCCGATTGGAATCGACCGCTCCACCCTTGGCGTAGACTGAATCGCCAATCAACGCTACCTGGTCGGACAACTCCGTGCTGATGATCTGGAAGACGTAGGTGTTGGGTGTCAGCAGATCACCACTGTTCTTTTTCGCCAGCAAACCGACGGCGTAGCTGCCGGGACTACCGCCGCCGTCCAGGTCGGCCACCTGGTCGGCAAAAGAATAGAACTGTTTACCCCTGATAGCGGTGGCGGTTATCCGGCCGTCGGTCGAGGCCATGGAATCCTTGTATACTACTGCTCCCGTGGGGTCGGTCACCATGATGTAAACCGAGTCGGCTGTCGTTGCATTTCCCAGGCTGTCCAGTGAGTAGAAAATGAACGACAATGAGTCTTCGGCTGTAGGTGACGATGTCGAGTTGTTGACGATTGAACCCGCCGGTGTCGATACCGTCAGTAGCACTGACAGCATTGCTGTCAGAGCGATGATAACTGTCTTGGACTTGTTCATATGCCTGCCTTTTCCTCCCTGATCGCTGTCAGTTGATGGTGTTCCCCGTCCTGCCGAACGCATACCCCACCATCAGATGACCACATTCGTTTTGTCAATCACTCCGGAGATGTTCCATGACTATCCGCCGTCGTCGCCCTGTCATTTCACTCGGGTAGTACAGCAGCACTATGGGATCCCTGACCGTGTCACCCTCGGTGGTACCGAAGGTCTTAATGCTGCTGTTGGCCGGAAAGGCGTTTTCATTTATGAGAATGAAGCCGTAGTCGTTGCCGGAGGTGTCCCAGTAGTTGAGTATTCTGTTGAAATCGCTTATCTCATAGTAGTGAGTGTCGGAAACCGAAAAAGTGCAGGCCACGGCGGTAGTGTAGTCACCGCCCGGGCTGGACCAGTTCACCGAATCGCCGTCACCTTCATCGAGGTAAGCGTGATACCAGGTGACGCCGCTGTCTTCATCGGGATAGTTGCCCAGGTTGTTGTCAAACTCGCTGCCTTCATAAAACTGAGTCGTCACCGGGTATAGAAAGATAGTGCGCTCCAGCGTATCGGCTCCGCCCTTGTAGTACAGCATCAACGTGGAGGAATCCGGCACTACTCGATCCCAGCCGGGCAGTTTCATCAACGCTCGTCGATCCTTGCCGGCATCGTTCATGCCCACCTGCAGGTTCGTGATGGCGCCGGAGTTGTAACGCCGGCAGTCTTCACCACCCCACTCGGCGTTGCAGTCAGCCCAGGAATAAATAATGCCGTCTTCGATCTCCGCCGTCCCTTTCAGTGTATCCACCCCGGCCAGGGATAAACCGGCTGTTGCCGTCCACAACAGGAGCCACACCATCAGCCTGACCGGTATTGACAACATCACTTCTTTGTTCCGGCTTTGGCGGTTCCGTCCATCCGCTTTTTAGGTGGCGGTGACTCGGCTGCCTCCTGTTTGAGCGCCTCTCGCCTGATTTTTTCCAGCATACGCCAGAATTGTTTCTGGTCGGTATTGCCGGGCGCCAGTTTATGTTTCAATTCAATCATCTTAATAAAATCTCCCAGTTTGGCATGTTCCTTAACGGTTTTCCGCAGTTCCTTATGGTATTTCCTGATCAGATCGTCCAGCAACACCAGGTCATCGGAACACTTGGTTGAACTACGCTGTGTGCCAGCCATCTCAGTCACCCATTTCAACAATGAGCAGGTCGACCATTACCGGTCCGGCGGCCTCGGGATCGCGTGCGATCTTGAAATCAACGGGTGACTCCTCAGCCATAATAAAAGCGGCGTCGTGACTGCGCTGCCTGACAATTACCCGCGGCGACGCGATCGTTGCCGGCAACTGGTTTCCCCGGTGGTCGGACAGATCGCCAAACAAAACCTGCTGGGTGCTACCGCCAATATCGCCGGTTGCGTAAAGTACCGTTTCCTGGGTACCTACTTTCTCCGACACCAGCAGATCTACCTCGTCCCAGACGGGCAGACCCCAGACAACAAATCCGGGTACGAACCAGGCCCGGCGTGCGGTTACCTTTTCCAATCCTGCTGTCATCAATCCTCCCTTAGCTGTGCACCGGCGGCGCCGGTCCCTCACAAGGCGGCCGGAATGATCGCAATAATTGCTCCGAGCGCCGGCTGTAAACCTCGGCCAGTTCCATCCATACCGTGGCCGTACGATCATGCCCCTGCTGACGAGCCAGTTCGGCTCCCGCCGATGCCCGACACACTATTCCCAATGCCTGGTATGTGGCGCTGGCCTGTAAAACCGGATCGGCTCCGAACTGACCGTCCGGGTCGATCTCTCGTTCTATCATGCCGTTGGCCTGAAGCACCGCCCCGGTCAGCAATTCCTCCCGGAAACTTTTGTAGATCGGTGTGTAATCAAGATAGACCGTCTCACCGGCGGCGATATTTCCCCCGGAGAGTCGTTTGATACGACCGCGGTCAGCGTCAAGTTGATAGTCGCAGCCGTCGGTGTACACGGTGTAAGCCACAAACCAGACGGTCACGGCCTTTCCCGGAGACAGATCGCCGCCATCTTTGATATACAGCCCCCCTCCGGCATCGTCTACAACGTAGTCGACATTTTCCGTATAAACGGTCCCCAGGGAACTGTCCGACGCCGCCACTACCGATCCCGCCACCAACGGCGACGAAGCCACTGCGTTCTTGCCGCTACTGAGTGTGAAGGTCACCCGACCGGGAACTGTACTCTGCACCGATTTGACTATTACCGAGGTCTGCTCGACCGGCCCGCTGAAAAACATGACGTAATCGTTTTGAATCACCAGTGGCTGGTCGACTACCTTCTCCTGCGAGGGAAGGGCTGTTGCCAGATGATGGCTGACCAGTTCAACGTTCGTGTATGACATGATTTACCTCCTGACGATGAACGCCTGCAGGTCGGACGCGGCGGTTATCTGACTGCCCACGGGACCAGTCGTGAACGAGGACACTACCTCTATCTTCACCCAGAACCGGCTCTGGCCGTCGACCAGGTGCTTCTGCCAGTCATCAGGCATGCTGTCATAGTCGGCCCACAGCAACAGGTCCCGGTCGGTACTGTCCAGAGCGAAATTACCACCGGCGGGTGTGAACACCTGCCAGTGGGATCCGTCCCAGTAACTGTAGACGACAGTGCCGCCGCTGCCGGCCGTGGAGAGCAGGAACTTGACGTAACGAAATTTCTGATCCATACCCAGGTAGATAACGTCCCCGCCGTCTCCGACCAGAACACTGGAGCTTGAATGGAAAACATCAGCGGTGGTGCCGTCGCCGGCGACATCGGTCAGATCGTCGTAGACGGCGGCGGATGCGTCATACAGTGTTACGGAGTCAAACGGCTGCGCGCGAGTGTCCAGTATTGTCGGCGTTGAAAAACTGCCGGTGCTACGCGTGGTATACTTGATCGTGATCTGATCCGACGCCAGCGACGACAGGTACAACACCGCCGGCACATTGTCATTGAACAGCAGTTGCGGATAGTCACCACCGTCGCTGTCCAGAGTGATTATCGCTCCCCAGTTGGAACCGTCGTACTCACGATACTTCAACTGACCGTGATCGTAAGCTACACCCAACGAACCGTCCGTTGAAAAGGCGGCGTCAAAGTGGTGATCGAACGAAGTCCCGGTGGCGATATTGGTCTCGCTGGTCCAGCTCCCACCCGAGATCGGCCGCGAACGAACCGACAGATAGATACCACCGTTGGCGTAAACGACAAATATATCACCGGGGCCGACCAGTACTTTGGTATAGGCCGACGATGCCCCGCTGGTCAATACATCTCCGGCATCGGATGGTCCGCTGCCCCAGGTCGCCCCCGCATCAGTCGAGGACTTGACGTGGATGTATTGGACACCACCGTTGTGCGTCCAGCTCACCCAGAGTTTACCGCCACTTTCAATGTCCAGTGACGGATAGCGCGACGTGTTTCCATTGTAGACAGTCACCTTGGAACCGACGTTCCAGCTGCCACCGGAGAATGTCAGTTTACGCGTTACCAGATACTCGGTGGAACTCTCCGAGTAGACCACGTGTACGTGGCCGTTGCCATCCATGATACAGTCGCAGGGCTGATCGGTCGCGTCGGTCGCAATCGTCGTCAGCGACGACCAGGAATTGTAAGGCCGGTCGGCATAGCTGTATTTTATTTCACCGGCGGCTGTCTGTAAGATAGCCACCAGCCGTCCGGCATACTGGCCGGAGGACACTTGCAGCAGCTTCCGACCTGGGGCCAGGCCCAGTGGGGAACTACCGGTTGTCTGAGTTACTTCCTTTTGCATGGCTCCTCTGTGGTTCAATGGGAGCCCGGCTTAACCGGGCTCCCATTGGAATTACGTCCACACCGTGTCGAGAACGACCGACGCCTCCTTGATTACCTTGGCGTAGGTGACTGACTCGGAAATGACCGCTTCTTCGAACCGCTGTTCGATGATCTTGTCATACTCCACCATCAGCGGCTGAGTAACGACTTCCTCGACACCAAAGCGCTTGTCCAGACCCAGCACCAGGTCGCTGTCGACCTCGTCCGAACGCACCAGCGTGGCTCCCAGCGGACTGAACAGGTCGCCCGTCTGTTGGAACCGGTAGCCGGCCATAGGATCTTTGAACTCGTCCAGCGTCAGGATCGTTTTCATCTGGTTGACATGGCAGATGATGGTGTTCATTTCGAAGGGACTGAACTGCGACCAGAGACTGATCAGATCGTCGTAGGTCAGCGTGCCGCTGGCAGCGGTGTTGATGACAGTAGCGTTGTTACTGTTGCCGTCACCGTTGATGATGGTATCCACCAGCAGCCCAATCTTGTCGGTCTGAATCTTGAAGCCGATGTACCACAGCAACACCCGAAACTGCGACGTTGCCCGGTAACGCAGTGCCTTGTAACTGGTCTTCAGGGCCAGGCCGTAATCGGCCACCTTGACCGCATGCGTCTGCTCCGTAACCAGCAGTTGCGGAATGTCCGCCCCCTCTCCGATCGGACGCAGCGAAAACTTGCTGTCATCGGATGTATCGATGAAAATGGGCGTGTAGTTGTTGCTGGCTATGGTTGCGGTGTTGGCCACCAGCCGGCCCAGTTCCGGACGCATCGCCTGCCCACGCTTGATTTCGCGCAGCATAAACTCCGGCATCAGCGTCGGCGCCTGCTGGAAGAACTGCTCTACCGTGGTCGGCATCTTGCCGCCCAGACGAACGCCCGCCAGAGCCAACTGGCGTTCGAAGGCATCCAGCGGACAACCCGCCGGAGTCGGGTCAAACTCTTCCAGCTCCAGCATCTCTGAAAGTGTCAGCCCCCGCGCCTCCGCCTCCATGTAGATATCTTTGGTGATATCGATAGCTGCCGACCGACTCAGGTCTACCGGTCCGGTGGCCGCCTCTCTGCTGTCCAGTGCGTGCTGAAAACCGGCACCGGCTGTTGATTGCAGAAATTGATTAAAATCCATTGCCGTCCCTTTCTAATTGAGCAGAATCACACAGTCGGTGGTTCCATTAACATCCAGCACCGTGCCACGGGCGACATTGCCCCCGGCCGGATCGGAAGCCACCGTCGGCGCCT
This sequence comes from bacterium, assembly GCA_043811375.1. Taxonomy (GTDB): domain Bacteria; phylum Zixibacteria; class MSB-5A5; order GN15; family FEB-12; genus JBDRNJ01. The sequence goes on from JBDRNJ010000074.1 coordinate 22,727, forward strand.
GCTTCACGGTTCCCGAAGTTCCACCGACCACCCGGTTGCCGACCACCGGATAGGTGGTTGATACGGCCAGGCGACAGATACCCCCGACCTGAACCGTCGCCAAACGCCGGCCGTCATCGTTGTCAGTCAGTGTCAAAGCCACCAGCTTGCCCAACAATTGACCGTCGGCGCCGACAGGCCCCACTTCATTGTTACCTGTTAATGTTACCGGCCCTCCGATGTCGGCGTCCTTGAGATCGTCGACGTCGCTGGTCTGCTTTATCTTGAACGTGGCCAGTACCGGCGCTACCGCTTCAAGATTTTGTTCTCTTACCGTCATGGCATCCCCTTTACAATGCGAGTTTTCAGGTTTCAACAACGGCAGATAGTCCGATCTGCCTCATCGAGAAAATAATGTGACCGGGACAAGGTCCCACCAGGTCGGGATAAATATCCCTCTGAGTCTATTTGTAGTCGCGGACAGCCACGGCTCCGGCTGAATTGTGACACGAGCCCGATACCGGTGCGAAACTGGTCGGAAAGGCGTCACGGAAACGGGCGGCTGTCTTGCGATACTGTTCAATCAGTTCGGCCGCTGTTAAAACCGGCAGGCTCTCCAGATATGTCAGGGCCTTCTGCCACTCTCGCGGATGACGGTTTACGGCTGCCACCGCTTTGACCATACCCCCGATACGGGCAACGCAGTCCTGACGCCATAGTTGATTCTCCTGCAGGGCCGCCTGGGCGGCGTCAACAACAACGGCATTCTCAGATAAACACCGTCTCAGTTGATCGAAGTCGATCAGGGACATCTTCTCATCCCCCAGCAACTCGACCAGCTCCCGCAAATAAGCGCTTTGCTCACTAAGGTTTTGAAACATCTTCCCTCGGCTGCTCTTTGACATAGTATTCTATCCTGGTTAGTCGTGCTTCCACATCCTTTGAGAACTGAAAGAACTGCTCTCTACTGACCACCCCTTCTTTCAAGATCACCTCAAAACCGGCAAGTTTTTTGTCCAGAACCTCAACCACCGTGCTCTCAGCCTTCGCTTCCAGTTCGATACGAAGTGACTGGATTGTCAAAAAGTAGGCGGCGGCAATGCCTAAAACCACGGTCAGGACATTTATCAACTGACCGCTCAGCAGCAAACCGCCTTCGCCCTTTCGATTCACCATTTCCGGCTCCTTATGTTTTTGTTGCCAGATTGTCGCATTCTTCCCTAAATGAAGCCCGGAAGTACAATGCACAAGTATGCCGTTATAATTGCCGTCATGGGTTTGACCTGTCTTCTGGTCGCCTGCGGCCAGGACGATCCGCCGCCGTCGTTGAGTTCCGGCTTGGACGGCGCCGTTCTGCTGGGCTTGATCAACAACCGCACCCTGAGCTACCTGCAAACAGACACCGTTGTCTCCATCGATCCTGACTACCAGGTGACCGTCACTCAGTCGCAACAACTAATCAGGATCAGCGGCAGCGGCAACGATTGGGTCGTCACCGTTGCCGACACCCCCACCATCAACCTGAAGCTGACCGTAGAATCGGTTATCCAGAACGGCTACTGGCGAACCGTGGATGATCAAGATTCACTCTTCTACTTCGACACACCACCGGTGATAATGTCCCGTTCGCCGAAATCCGTTCTGAGCTGGGAGGGATACACCCCCGCCTTTGAGACCGACACCTCAAGTTCCGCCCGGCTGGTGTACAACAGCTATTTTGGTTTCTACTTTCACAAACAACTCGTTGATACTGTGCGCCTGATTGTACCGGCCGGATCGTATAACACCTGGCACTTCGATGTCAACCTGTTTGCCAACCCGGTCGATACCATTCCGGTCATCCGCATCAGCGAGTACTACTCTCCGGCGGTGGGCCTGGTCAGACTGCACCTGCAAGGCGGACCCTTGACTCGCACTCTCAGCCTGGTCGAAATCAACTGAGCAAGCGGTAGAACAAATACCGCCGGCGGGCGTCGAGCTGGATCGGTCGCAACACGTACCGGCCACTGATAGATCCCGTCAGATTCAGAGTCATACCCTCCTGATCTCTCTTCATTGACAGCAACCGTCCACTGATCAGTTGCCGACCCGGCAATTTCACCGCCGCCGTGTCAGGAGCCAGCCGGTCCGCGACAAACCGCCCCCCTTTTTGCAGACGACCAACATTGAATTGCCTGATAGCAAATACCTCAGAGAGGTCATCATCGCGCAGAATCATCAACCGTTGACCATCGTCATCGGGTTCGACCAGCGTGTAGGTACCACCACCTGATATCGGGTGTGGTCGATAGCGATACCCGGCCGACATCCACAGACGATTTGCCAGCGGCCACAGCCGCACTCCGTCGCGCGTCATAATCGCCCGTGCCGATTGATCTATACCGGCTTTTCCTGCTATCCGGTACCGCATGGCACGAATACGGTCGGGCCAGCCGGCGTCAACCGCGGTTGAAACCGCCAGACCGACAGGAGGAAACAGTTTCAACTCAAGACGAGTGACCGGCCCCCCTCTGCCGTCCAGATGCCGCTCCAACTGATCCAGTGTACATCGCTCGCGACCCCGATAAGCAACCAGGTGAGCGTATTCACGGTGCATCGGTGGCAGATGGGATACACTAAAACGTCCTCCCACCGATTCCGGAAACACCTCTCCGTCGACACGTTCCATGTGCAAAACACCGCCGTCAAGCGTGACCATTACCGGCAGCGCCTCATAGAAGGGAACCAGCAGATACTCCTGGTTTGCGACCAATTCCGACAACTGGTTAATATCAGTGACCGACTCGATACCGGCGCTGTCGCCGGGCTTCCGGCTGGTATCTGCGACCAGTTGCCGCGACACCGAGGTATCCGATACAGCTCCCCGGTAGACCAGCGAGGTCTCCAGCACCCGTTCGATCCGGCGATAATTGAAATAAACTGTTTGTCGGTCATCGTCCCGGTCGATGCCGGCTGTCGACGCACTCTGCAACGGCTCATGGGGACAGGTACGGATATCCTTCCCGCACTCCGAACACTCCGGAAAACGGAATGTGAAACCGATAGAGCATTCCTTGTACACCCCGCCGTCGATATTCTTACTGAGAGCCTGAGCTCCCTCGGTATCTTTAAGCCAGTAGAAATAACTTTTCACCCAGCTTCGTCCGCCCCGTTCCTCGGTAACGGCGTGGAAATTCCGGCCGATCGGCAGGTGGTCCTTGCGGTGACCGGCCAGCACCGGCGAATCAATCAACAATTGAACCAATCGACCATGCTCCTCTACCGGAAACCTTCCCCCAAAGCTATTGACTTCGTCAGAAACCACATACATGGCTGCAACATAAACATCGGACTCGCTGACCGGCTTCGGCGGATGTACGTTCCGGTTTATCAAATCGATCAGATCGGAAGAAAGAGTCTCTGCCGATGGTTGCACCAGGCGTGCCGTAACGCTGCCCAGACTGGTGTTCATACTACCTCCGTTACCGTTGTTTATAGTCAGGCGGAGACAAGTATTAACCGACAATTCTGTCTCTATTTTGTGCAATAGTCTGCGAACTTTGACTTTCCTGCCGATTCCCCCAATTCAACAGCCCCCCCAACTCAACCAGCAGTGTCCCAATGAGTTATTGCAACAGCAAAACCAAAATAACTGCTGCCGGGCATATCTGTTGCTTACCCGTATGACGACACAAAACTAAAAACAGATATCAGAAAAGGATAGCCATGACAATTTACGAAAGAGAAGAATCACACTGGTTGAAGTGGTTACTGGGAACCATCATTTTTGTTCTGATTCTGACGGTCACTTTTGACAACGTTTACGGAATCGGCGTTCCCTCGGATAACAATGATGGCGCTACCAGTGTCCAGCAGACTCCGGCCGGCACCGATGGGTCAGAATCCACCCCACCTCCGGAAGTCCCGGAACCGGCTACCCTGTTGCTGCTTGTTTCCGGCCTGGGAGCTCTGCATTTGATACAACGCAGAAAAAAATAGCATCCTCCCAACCCTCTCTACCCCCTGAACGTCTTCTGAGTACCTCCCCTCAGGAGACGTTTGCTTTTTTTGTCTGACCGGCTAAAGATACCCACGTACACGGAGATCACAACAACCGACCCGTAAATGTCGGTCAGGGTCAATCATCATGGAAACTTACCCCATTCATTACACGCGCCGGGCTGGCCGGTTGTAACCCAACCTTCACCACAGATGTGCCACCGCAGGTTTGGTACTATTCCTGCAGAGCCTCTGTCCACCAGATCAGGTTCTCCAGAAGCCCGTCGCTGTAACCGCTTTCCTCGTAGCGTATGCTCCCGTTTTTGTCGATGACACACAGATATGGTATGCCGTTGATACCATAGGCAGTAGCCAGATCATTGGTGCCGTAGAGCAGGGTCATGTCGTAGCCGTTCTCGGCCATGAATTCCTTTGACATGGCCTTCCCTTTCTCCCAGACATTCACCGAAAACACCCGTACGTCTTCGCCGGTGTGGTTCTCCGTGAAATCGTCTATCATCGGCATCGCCTTGATACACCAACTGCACCAGCGAGCCCAGAAATCCAGCACCACCACCTTGCCGCGCAGATCGGCCAGGTTCACCGTGTTACCGGCAGCATCGATCAACGACCAGGCGGGAGCTTCCTTATCCAGCTTGTCGGCTAACGCCGCTTCTTTTCTTTGCGGACGCCCTTTATCCCAGTTAGACCGGAAAGAACCAATGACGTCGGCCCAGCGCGGATCCTGCCGCAATTCCGATAAATCCGAATCCTCCCGGGCGTGACCGACCAGGCTATATCCCTTTTCCCCGGCCATAGCCAGATACTCAAAAGCCTTGTCATTATCTTTCATTAATGCGTAAAGACAGGCCATGTCATAGGTGACTGCACCGTCGGAATCGTCGCTCCCCGTTGATGACAGATAGTCCAGCCCCGCCTGATAAGCCTTAGCGTCGATAAGCGCCCGCTGATAGTAAGTTGCAATATGTTTGTCCCGATCTTCTTCCGGCCAGCCGCGTTCGGCAATCCGATAATCGATCTCCTCCTCGATCGATTTCAAAGCTTCCTCGTATTGCCCCATCCGCGCCTGGAGATTGCCGCGATCAAGCCCGGACGGCCAGCTTCCCTCGGCCTTCTCGCCCGCTTCCAGTGTTTTCAGGGCTTCATCCCACCGGCCCTGGTAGATCAGGTAACCGAACTGAAACTCCAGCGCGTAATCCTGACCCGGCTCCAGTTTGACCAGAGCTTCAAACAACGGTCCGTCTTCCTCAAGCATCGCCAGCAATTGTTGATGGTTTTCACCCTCTTCGTCAGCCTCCAGCAGATCGTTGACGTACGTGGCCAGAACCAGGCGATAACCGTACGGCCACTGGGGTTCGAGCATGATAGCCTGACGTCCCAGCCGTATCTGCTCTACCGGGTCCTCGGTCACCCGTCCCAGTAAATACTTGTGTCTGGCTGCCTCCGGATGTGATTGGCTTTTCTCCCGGCAGTAGTCCCGTATTCCGTCAGGGTCAACCTGTCGCCATTTGTTTTGAGCCTCCCGCACCACGTCGACATCTTCCGCATGTTCCATATAATCCCGGCACAGATTGACAATCGGAGCATCCTCTTCAAGTGCCTTGTATGCAGCCTTAAAAGATTTCATACTGTAGTCACCCGCCACCGTACAGGTAACCGGAAGAACAGTAACCACGATTAACATGACAAAAACAAAACGTCTCACACTGACCTCCAAAGTAGAAACAACAATGTACTTTCTGTCGCTTGTGATGCCGGTTCGGCACAGATAAAACGTCGACCGAACCGGGCAACGTTTATATATAGTGTTTTTGCCGTCGAAACGCAAAAGTTGTTTTGGTAATGGAAGGAGAAGAAGGTCGAGTCACCGTCGGCGATCACCCCGGACAAACTGTGGTATAGGTATCAACCGATTACTCGTTCGTCTTACTGGGAAAATTCAGCACGGCCGGTTGGGGCAGCTTCATCAGGTCGCCCGACCCTTGCGAGCACGGTTCGTCCACCAATTCATGCGCTAGAATGGCGATGGCGCAGCAGTTCAGAGCTTGGGCCAATTCACCGGCGTGAAATGTCTGTGCCCATAAAGTGTGACCGGCTCGCAGAGCATCATCAAACCGACCGGTGTAGACCTCTTCCAGGGATTTCTGCATCCGCCACTCATCAGCCTTCCAGTTGACGTGCAGGCTTACGAAATAGGTTCCACGGCTGGCCGGAACCAGCGACTCCATGATAGCCAGCAGGTATCGGTTTCCCCCGGTATACAGCGGCAGGGTCAGGCGTAATCTGATTCCCGAGTCAAGTTTCTCGTCAGACGGATCGGCAGCAAATACCTCCATACAGTCCTGCCAGGAATCTGCTTGAGGGTAGGCTGGAAACGGTATCTGCTCCAGCCAGCCCAGCAGTTCACCGCGAATGGCGGCAACGTCCATCAACGGTTCACCCTTTTGCAGTTGCTCCAGAACCGCTTCTTTGACTTCTTTGCTTACCGGCATCTGTTCTCTCTTCGGGGCTGCTCCCGCAGCCGTGGTTACAGAGTATATACTATAGATTATCGGCCAACCGCCGAAGGTCTGCAGAGGGCGCCCACCCTCACACCACCCCCACTCTCGGTGCCGGCGATAAGTCGCACTTTTTGCGCAGCGGCCACAAGGCCAGCGCCAGGGCCATCAGGGCATCGCACCGATTGTTGTCGTCCCAGCGCGCCTGGCGCAGTTCGTCCTCCAGCGACCATACCTTCCCCGGTCCGTCGGGCAATTCCCAACGCTGGTAGGCGATCTGCCCGCGCGCGTGCATTAACTCGACGTTGATCAACAGCTCCGCTTTGGTGGTCGGAGTGAAAATCACCGGTGTCGGATTGAATTCTCTTAGCTGCTCAACCACCACGTCCCCCAGGCCGGTGGCGTCGACCATCAGTTGTCCCGGGTACTCAAGCTGGCGTTGTTTGATTTTTTCGATTATGACATTCCAGTCAAACATCCGGAATCGTTCCAGCGCTATGATTCTTGCGAAGCCGTCGGCAACTTCTACCGTTATCCCCACCGTAGCCGTTCTTTTGCGCGCCAGGTCCCATCCAGTCAGGCGCATTGGTGCCACCCGGCCTGCGATAGTCTCAAACGACGAAAAGGCCTCACGACACCCTGCCAGCGCCACATCGATGTAAGCCCCCTTGAGAATCTCCCCGCCGGAATCGACAAACTGGCCCATGATATTCTGCTGTACGCGCCGCTCGGTGAAATACTTCAACCTGTCTTTCAGGAAGTCGCTGGAGATGTGTTTGTTCTCACGGCTGTCGCCCGTCTGGAAATATCCGTCCCGTTTGCCGTCCATGATTTCACGCGCCCGGCGGTAGAACCAGTTGCGGCCGTTAGGGGTGGAAACCAGGTCCAGCCGACCCTCCCGGTCGGCCAGACGCATCTGTATAATTTCCTCGACCACGTACTCCGGGTCCGTCTCGAATGCGACTTCGTCGAATATAAACAGATCGTAGTCCTGGCCCAGCAGGTATTCACCCCGGTTTTGTGTTGAACGCGCCTCGACCGTAGCGCCGTTGCCGAACTGAAGCCGGGGATACGGGGTGCGGATCAGGTTGCTTATCAGCGGCGCCACCAGTGATGACTGCCGCACCAGTCGCACCACCTGGTCAAACACGATCCGGGCTTGTTCCTGGGTTATGGATGCCGTGATGATACGATACCGTCCACTGGTATCATACTTCAGATGCCGGGGACGGTACAGTGCGTGATGCACCACTTTAACCGCAGCTACAAACGATTTCCCCCAGCGATTGCCGGTGGCCAGAAGGTTCTCCCGGCGGCAGGAGTTGGCCAGCCATTGCCTCTGACCGTCGTGCAGGTTGATCCCCAAAACGGCCTGAGCAAAATAACCCGGATCGTCAAACCCCCGCCGCCAGTCGACAGTCTGACCGTCGCCGGTTATATCAATCCTCCCGCTTTTTCACGAGCGATTGCTTCATCGATCAGGCCGGCCTGGAAAAGTCTGAGGATGTTATCCACGCGGCGCGACTCTACCTGGGCTTTCTCGGTTGCCTGGTAGGAAAAAGTATTGTCAAACACAAACCGGCAGCGGGTGTCAAATCCGCCCAGGGCGAGATCGACATTGCCTATCCACTCCAGGAAATCGGCAACTTCCGCCTGTACCGATTTCACTTGTCGCATAACGATATCGAATTTGAACCCCGACCAGGTAGTGGTGGCACCGTAGGAATAACCCAGCAGGAACGGCGCCAGGCTGGTGCCGGAACATATATCCTCCACCATCGCCCGGTGATTGAGAAACCAGCTGTTGGTCACATTGCGGGAGGTGTTAGGGCCGATATATTCGATAGCAACGTTGTCCCAGGTGACCGGGTTGTCGTCAACTTCGCAGGATTTGATCATCGACACCGTGGAGTCGAAGTAGCTGTTGATCCGATCGACGTAGGCACTGTCGGATTCCCCGGCCGATCGCCCCGGTGGTGTGATCTTGACATGAAGACGGTGAAAGCCGGAATTATGGCTGGTGCGTCGCATGTCATCGACCAGTTGCTGCTCAATATAGGCCACAAACGAAACCGCCTTCAACATTGATCGTCCCAGCGGTTCGGACAGGTTGCCGTTGAGAGCCACGTGATAGAAGTCGGGGCGGTTAAGTACCAGGGGGCCGGTGTCGCGATCCAGGATCAACCGCGCCTTCCCTTCAGCTTCCTCGTAACTCAACCGGGAGGAATCGACTCCGAAGAAACGATCGACACCGGAGCCATCGCGGGAGACAGTCAGGAAACCACCAAAGACACCATCGCGGTACAGAGCGGTGAACAACTCTGTAAGAAACGTTACCAGCCCTACCGGGTTGCCGGCTGCATTTACTCCCAGGTGTTGTGACAACCTCTCCAGTCGCCGGCCGGCCTGCTGTCGCTTTTGTTCGTCGGCGGCACCAACCACCTGGTACTCTCCCGGCGCTGCCGACAACCTGACCCAGGTCCAGATACAGGCGCTGACTACCGGCAGGTTATCCGTCAGAAAACGATAAAGCAATGTCCGGTAGCGGCCCGATCTGACTTCTGACTGCGACATCCGGAGCATGGAATGCAACCGCTCGGAAGTCCCAAACCGTGTCTTCTCGATTGTTCTGGCCGCCGTTGACAGGCGTGATTGCCCGGGCATATCGGCGGTGCCCTCTTCTTTCTTCCCTGAGAACCAACCCATGATCGCTCCTTTTTTCACTGTTTTGAAACCACCGATCAACACCAGATTAGGAGCTTTTTTGATCAATACATCACCTGTTGCCGCGCGACCGACCAGATTTGACTTGAACCACCAGCGGACAAATTCTATATTCGCGGTGTCTATTGCTTGAAACTCGACAAGTTAGTCGCTACTATCACAAATGACATACGGCACAGCAAGTTCGGCCTGGCGCATTGTCCTGTTAATACCGGTATTAGTACTGTGTTGCAGTGACAACAGCGCCGTTCGTCTCCGCTACCAGGCGGAAAAGGCGGCACATTATGCCGAAAAGAGCCTGCAGGAGATTCATCACCGGGTGGAATCCGCCGACGAGAGTTCTTTCCGCGAAGTAACCGACCGATTCGGCCACGCTGCCGACTACAGCCTGGCTTCTCTCGATTCCATAGACTCAACAATTAACCCACTCGAGTATCAGCAGATACAACAACTTGCCTTTCAGACAAGTGATCGCCTCTCGCGGTTATTTTATGCTCGCGGGCAATTTGATACCTGCCGGAGCATTCTGAGCCGTCTGCCGGATCGGATGTACCTGAACACATCACAACAGGTTTCGGTTCGACTCAACCTGGGAAAGACCTGGCAGGCCTCCGGTTTCTTCGATAGTGCCCTGGCAATTTACAGAAATACGCTGCAGGTCTTCTATCCGCCGGTCAATGACTCCGGTGAGGTGATTGATAAACTGCTTGACCTGCCGGCACATCTTTTCCGCGTGACCGAAATGACGGGCGATTCCAGCTCTGCCGCGAACATGCTCACACTGGCGGAGCAGTATTACCTCACACTTCTTGATGATTGTTCCGGTGCACATCCGGCGGCGGCGGTCCGCGCCGGCCTGATACGCCTTTACAACCATACCGGCCAGTGGAATAAAGAAATAACCCAACTGCAGGTCGTTCTTGATTCCAACCAGCCGGCAGCAATCTCCACCGCGTCATCATCTGTCGAACACGCCAGGCAGGCAATCAAACTTCGTCTGTCCGACATATATGCCACCAACCCCGACCGACACCAACAGGCCCTGACACTCTACCGTGAAATCCTTGATAGTCTGGCACCATCCGATACAATACTCCGCCCACAAATTCTGTTTGGCATCGGCGAGACTATTTTGGCCCAGGGCGATCACTCCCGGGCCAGACAGAAACTGCTGAGACTCAAGCGTGAGTATCCCAAATTTTTTGCCGCCACCCCGCCGGTTCAGCGCGCTATCGCCCGGTCCTTTGAACTGGAAGGAAACTTCAATCGCGCCGAATTAGAGTATTTATTCCTCATCGAAAGTTTCCGAGGAACCGACGAAGCCATGGCCGCCTACCTCCATCTTGCCGACCACTACGATAAGCAGAACCGAATGACTGAGGCGGCACGATGGTACCGTCAGGCAGAACAGAATTTTGATGAGGTGGCAACAATGGCTGCGGGCACAGCCACCGGGGCTGGCGCCCTGAGCTACAAAGCCGATCTTTACCTCAAAAGACGGGACTGGCGCCGGTCAGCAGAGATACTGCTGGATTTGTTCGGCCGGTATCCACATACTGAGGCCGGTCGACGGGCTTTGCATAAGGCAGCAAATATTTACCGCCGCAAGCTTGATAATCGGGTTGCTGCCGATTCATTAATAAAAGTCCTGAAAACGGGTATGGCAGAAATTGAACAGTTACGATAAAATAAGAACTATAGATAAGCCGGAGTGTAAAAACATCGGCCAAAGAATTAACACCGATCGGAGGAAAGATGAAATCTGCGCTATTAGTTGCTGTCTGTTTTCTGGCAGGTCTGCTGATAACCCCGCTGGTTTCGGCACAAGTTGACCATTTCGGTAAAATCGACACCATATACGCCGATGTAGCCCAAATCGATGACCTCAACTGGACGATCACCGTTTCCTTTACCAATGATGAGACGGTGGACGGGATGTCGATACCGCTGCAAATGAAAGCCGGGCTCACACGTATTGTCGCCGACTCTGCGGTCTACACCGGAGGACGGGTAGAATCATTCGCCTACAAGGGCTTCCGCCCCGACAGCGCCATCCAGTGCGTTATGCTGGGAATGATTGCCAACCTTGGCCCGACCCAGAATCAACTCAGGCCCGGCAGCGGTCGGCTGGTGACTGTATTCGTGTCATCTCCCGATAAAAAGCCAATCGAGGATCTTCAGGTCGATACCACCACACTGCACCCCAGCAATTCCCTGCTGGTTGTCGCCGACCGGACCCAACTCGATCCCGATGCCGATACCGTTCCGGTCCATATCAGCAAGAAGCTGGAAATCGTACCGGCCTTCGTGGCTCGCCGGCAAAAGTGACCTTAGTAGATAATTTGTCTGACTATAGCGCCCGGTGTCACACCGGGCGTTTTTTTTGAACCTGACTAACGGACGCCGGCAGGGATCGGTACCGAATTATTCCGTGTCCGTTCCGGGGTCCCGATCAGGTTTTGCCCTGACAGAAGGCCTTTCCTTTTCGACCACAAACCTCTTCAGTTGCTCCATCTGGTCCGGGTCAAGCCTTTCCTTTCGGTAGACCTCCTTCATGAGAGCCCGGGCATTCAGTTCGAAGAAATCTTGTAAGCTCTCTTCTTGTATGCCCAATTCCCTTACGAGATACGACAGTTGCGCAAAGAGATCACGATCATCGGTACGGGTGATGAATTCCTCTGAACGGGAAATCCTGACTGTCACCTGACCGGCATCTCCCTCGAAAGTCGCCAGATCCATATCTTTTGACAACTGAACCAACTCGCTCTTTAGTTCTTCCCAACGGCTTTTCAATTCCTTGTACGTGCGGTCGGTGTCAAGAAATTCACTGGCCACTACGTAAGCCCGTTTCGCGATGTCCTCATCATTACTATCGGTGGTCTCTGCCAGCAACTGCTTGTGCCTCTTGGCGGGACAGACACCAACGTAATCGCAGTAATTGCAAAGGGGGCCTTCCTTGACCGGAAATTCGTCAAGCTGTCGTGACTGCTTTATTTCGATCACACCCAGGCGAAGTTCCTCGACCAGACGCTCCAACTCGTCCGGAGGCATCCGGTAACAAACCACCTCATCCGGACGCAACAGGTACTGGGCCACTTCAATCGTCTCAAACTGCGGGTAATTCTGTTTTACCGCCAGTTGGTACAGCCCCATCTGGAAAAAGAAATCCAAGTCGGTCGGTCGCACCAGTCGCCCGCCGGTCTTATAATCACAGATCTCAATCACTTTGTCATCGCGTTTCCACAAACGGTCGATCCTGACATTGAACTTAAAATCAGAACCCGGCAGAACGAATCCGAGTGACAATTCGGTACCCAGCAACGTGCCCGGATTAAACGGCTGAAAACGCTCATAGTGCCTTTTCAGCATCTGCCGCCCCAGTCTGGCCTGGTCATCCACCGTATAGGCATCGTTGTTGACCACGATCTGCTCCGGCGCGACACTCTCCCACTGCTGCCGGAAGTAGTCGTCCACATCCTCCAACGACATGACGATTCCATCGGAACCGAGTTTATACAGCCGTACCAGAACCCGGTGAACCACATTCCCCAGATGCGTCACGTCATTCAGCTTCCGGGGCACCTCTACTCGATCGATATACTTGAACTTGAACTGCCGGGGGCAGTTCCGAAATGTCCTGAGTAAACTGTGACTATAGGCTCGCATCGATCAACCTCATATCGCCGCAACAGCCGCCAGTATCCGGATGAATCAGCATCGCCGATAACTCATAGTCGATGTGTCGGGCCTCTACCGAAAAGATTTTCATACCATCCCAGCAGGATGCCGACACCCAGGCCAAAGTGGATAGTGGGAAGGATCAGTGGTCCGTATAACAGACAGACCGGTTGCTTCTCTTTCAACGCCAGGAACAATGAAAAAGTGACCACCAGCAAAAGATACAGAGCACAGACCGTCCGAAAAGCCGCCACCACCGGTGCGGCCAGCAATGACAGCAGTAACATAAGGACAAATCCCAACACCCCGATTGCGGCCAGCCACTGCCACGGAGAAATCAGACTGTGCTTGGCGGCAAAGCGGGCTCGACCCCGACCATAACGCACCATCTGTTGCCAAAGCGCTCCAATGCTTGCTCGTGGATAATAATATGTCATCAGCCGCTGCGACAGGTACGACTTGATTCCGGCCTTATGGAGACGATAATTGAAATCCACATCTTCGCAGGCATCGAAATCTTCATCGAAGTACCCAATCTCCTCGAAAACCGAACGCTCATAGATGGCGCCCGAGGATGTGGGATCGACCTCTCCCTCGGAAGTGGAATATATCTCCGACCACGGCCGATGTCCCAGAACAGATCCCCGGCAGAGGGCTACTGCGGTTTCAAACTCGTTTATACCCGGTACCGTCAACGGTTGCGGTCGACACAGGCACCCGGCCCCGGTCGACTCGAACAGCTCCACAATATCGCGCAGCATCATCCGGCTGGGTATGTGTATATGTCCGTCCAGAATCGCCACGTACCGGGCGGTAGAGTTCTTGATTCCGACATTGCGTCCCGAGCCCGGTCCGTAGCCGGGGTTGTCCAGCACTTTCAGTGACCCAAACCTGTTTCGGAACTGTTCGGCTGCCGCGCGCGTCCCGTCAGTGGAACCGCCATCGGCAACAACCACCTCCAGACGCTCCATCGGAAAATCCTGGTGATAAATCTGATCAAGAACACGACCAATATGCTGCTTCTCATTGAGCGTCGGCATCACGACAGCCAGATCGTATTTCGAATCAGATTCCGTCATCTTATTAGTCTCGTCTCTGCAAAGAATCTCCCATCAGCCCGATTGTGGCCGCCGTAGTTTCCGGCCACACTCACGCCGATTGCCACATCAGGCAATAAACCCTTTGCGTATTCCAATGCAAGCAATGATTACCGATCCTGCCGCCCTTTGCGAATCGACGATACAGGGGGCGGCAGATGTCCGGAGGTTTACCCAAAAGTCCGCTGTTCGATCAGGTATTGGCTCGCTTCCGCGTGAGGTGTGATCTGTCCGCAAATCGACGACATTGTTGCTCAGGCACTTGCGAAGAAGCTCCGGAACCTTCGATAACCAGGTGATCATCACCACCGATATCCTCCGGAAAAACACAGGTATTGCTCAGATCATCGGAGTTGCATGATCGACAAAGCCAAACGCCGTGTAGCCGAATCAGCGACCGACCGCAATTGACGCATTTTTTTTCCTGTCTGGTCATCCTGCCCGAATCCCCGACTTCCGCTTGTCGACCTGGGTGATAGTGATACTATAGTTTCACAGGCAATTACCGTGCAACCACCCTGCCGAGTCGCAGCGATTCTCTTAATTGTATGGATTAACATGAATTAGGTACAGTAGGTCGGCGTTCCGAGTGAGTCCGGCATCAGACGGATGAATGAGAAACCCGACATTCCCCTGGTGGGTAGGGTCTTTTCGGGCTATCGTGGATTCGCTGATAGATGGTCTCAGGCCACAGATATGGCCCTGATCCCTTTACGGCGGAATTAAGGACAGTTTGATTACTTGCCGGAAAAAGCCGCTTGCGGCCGTCGGCTCAGTATTCCTGCCAGTGGTAGTCGGCCAGCACGATCAGACCCACCAGCGACCAGCATAACACCAGCGATGTACCCCCGTAGCTCACAAACGGCAAAGCCAGGCCGGTTACCGGCATGAAACCAAGAGCCATGCCGACATTGATAAAAAACTGAAACAACAGGATACCCGTCGCACCCATAACCATTTTAGAGGCAAAGCGCGATCGACATCGAGTTGCAATCCGGATAGCTCGATAGAACAGAAATCCGAACAGCAGTAACACCAATATCCCCCCCCACAATCCGTACTCCTCTCCGAGCACGGAAAAAATGAAATCGGTGTGACGTTCCGGAAGAAAATCCAGCCGTGTCTGAGATCCGTTGAGAGGACCCTTGCCCCAGACACCTCCTGATCCGATGGCGATTTTTGACTGGATGATCTGATAACCGGCGCCTCGCGGGTCATGACTGGGATCCAGAAACGTCAGTATACGCAGCTTCTGATAATCGGCCAGGCGGTTCCAGATGAACGGCGTGATCATACCGAAAGCCAGGTTGGTCACCACCGTAACCACACCAAAGAGAAATCCCGGCCGCAGAAGAAAGATGTACACCAGCAGGACGGCGAAATAAAGAGCCCAGGCCAGCCAGTGTGAGGCGGCCACCAGCGACACTATCGGAGACAATACTAAAACCATGTACCAGGGCGACAGTCCGCTCCAAAACCACAATACGAAGAGTATCACGAAGAAGACCAGCGATGTCCCCAGATCCGGCTGCTTCAGCACCAGTGCCGCCGGGATCAGCATCATCAGGGCAGATAGAGCCAGTCGCCGTTTTGATGTTGGTGGCAGTTTGGTATAGGCAAAAAAGCGTGACAGGGCCAGCACCAGCGCCAGCTTGGCAATGTCGGAAGGCGCCAGATTGATCGGTCCGAAAGAAAACCACCGTGTTGCTCCCAGTCTGGTCGTGCCAACCACCAACACCAGTATCAGCAAACCGAGCGCTACGGCGTAAAAGAGATAAGCGCCAAAATCCATCAGCTTCAGCGGTAAATGAAGCACCACCACGAAGGCCGCCAGCGCCATCGCCAGCCAGAGGAGCTGGCGCTGGAAGAAATCACGCTCGAAATCCGAGCCGGCATAATACTGGGCCGACATAATGAGCAGAACTCCAATCAGCGACAACAACAGCACGGCACCGATCAATTGCCAGTCAAGTTCCCGATAATTGAGCATCACTGCCGATTCTCCCTGCCGATGACTGTCAGTTCTGACCGGCTTAGTTTTTTATCCATATAACACCGGATAACCCGGCCCACAATCGGCGCCGCCACTTCAGAACCGTGGCCGGCGTTCTCCACGATGGCGCAGACCACAATTTCGGGTTCTTCAAGCGGAGCTACGCCCACGAACCAGGAATGGTTTTCACCATGAGGATTCTGTGCTGTGCCGGTTTTGCCGCCGATTGAGTAACTGTCGTTTTTCAATGAACGTGCTGTCCCGTCGTCTCCTTCCACTACCAACCGTATCCCCTCCAGCAGAATCGAGAGCGTCCCGTCAGAAAACGGCAACGTGAAGGACACCCGCGGCGCTATGGTCAATTCCTCTCCATCGGCGTAGGTGATCGTTCTGACGATGTGAGGCACATAGACAATGCCGTGATTTGCCACCCCGCAGAAAAACTGAGTCAGCTGTACCGGCGTTACCAGAAGCTCGCCCTGGCCGATGGCATTGTTCAGCACCAGCCCACGTGTCCAACGGTTCTTACCGTAGCGCCGATTGTAGTAACGACTGTCCGGATTGAGCCCCGGTGACTCCCCCGGCAAATCGATACCGGTCGGATGACCAAACCCGCACCGATCATAGTACTCACTGAGCTTGTCGATACCAAGCTTGAGCCCGATCTGATAAATGAACACATCGCACGACTGCTCCAGAACCTGCGCGGCTGCCAGGCTCCCATGCCCGCCCGGCTGCCAGCAGCCGAATACCCGGTTACCGAACCGATACCTGCCCGTGCATGGCTTCTCGGTACTGTTGGCGGTAATAAGACCTTCCTGGAGAGCTGCTCCGATCGTTACCAGCTTGACGGTGGATGCCGGGGGATAAAGCCCGTTTAGAGGACGATTCAACAACGGATGAGCCGAGTCGCCGGACATCGCCTGCCACAGACTCTCCGGCACCACTGATGAAAAGATGTTGGCGTCATAGCCGGGATACGATGCCATAGCCAGCACCTCGCCGTTGCGGGGATCCATCGCCACTACCGCACCGCAGCAAAACGTATCCAGAACTTCGGCACACAGTTGCTGCAGATCGATATCGATAGACAACGTGATATCGGCTCCCGGTTCGGCGGGAATCTCCGCTCGTTCCCGAAGCTGGCCCAGCACCTGGCCGGACGCTGTAACCTCCAGGTAGGCTGTTCCTTCACGACCGCGCAGCAGGAAGTCCTGCTGTTTCTCCAGCCCCTTCTTGCCGACCAGGCTGCCCAGGCGAAGTTCTTCTCCCTCCTCCCGACTTAGATCCTGATACGAAACCTCGCCCACATAACCGGTGTACGATTCGGCCGCCAATCCGCCACCATACTGGCGCACATGCTCCGTTTGCCAGGCCACCCCCGGAAACCGCGTCATCTGTTCCGCCAGAATTGCCACTACCTCGAACCCGACGTCCCGCTTGATTGGCGCCGGCTGATACCGATTGACCATGTTCCTGGCAATGCGGCGCTCAATTTCCAGCGTATCCAGGTCGAGCAATCGGGCCAGGCTGGGAAGCGTCTGGCCGCGCTGCATCTCCGCCGGTACTACGGCTACCGTGTAGGAGGGACGATTGTCTATCAACGGGCGCCCCTCACGATCGTACACACGTCCCCGTCGGGGCACCACCGGCACCACCCGTATCCGGTTTTCCTCCGACCTCATAGCCAGTTGCCGGTGCTGGAGAATCTGCAGCTTGGCAAGTCCGCCAATCAACAGCAACAGCACCAACAGGACCACCACCAGGCTGGTTTTCTCTCTTCTCTCGAGTGGGATTGTGGAGCGTGGCATAACGCGTTCAGAAGAGGCTTCTGATTTTCCGGTAAGTTATCTTCCCCTCCTTAAACAGGAAAAACAACCAGCCGATTGCAGCGGTATAGACAGCGCCGGGTAAAGCACTGACCAGACACAGATGTGCCAGACTGTGTCCACCGTTTATCATCAGCACCAGAACGTTGTGCAACAGAACGCCGCCAAAGATCAGCACCAGCCGCGAGTAAAGTGATTCCAGGTTGAACCTCTCCCGAATGTGAAACGTGGCCAGCCCCACCGCCGCCAGCACCAGGGCATGCCAGCCCAGCACGTCGGGTCGTTCGGGGACCAGAACCAGGCCGGCCGCAAAACCAAACCAGACCACCACCAATTCTCGCTTATAGATTCCCACCACCAGTACAATCAGGGCAGCTATGTTAATCACCGACATGCTGATAGCCGTCACGTCCCTGGTTATCACCTCGTGCAGGGCAATCAACAACAGGTAAAGTATGAATGGTATGGCTCTGGTCATTGTTCCTGTATACGCAAAACGAATAGTTCCTCAAGCTTTCGGACGTCGGCAGCCGGGTTAAGACGCACTCTGCAGAACGGTTCCTCCTCCGGACGAATAACCTCCGTTACCGTGCCCACCAACAAACCGGCCGGGTAGATACCCCCCAGACCTGATGACAGCACAGTATCGCCGACACGGATGTCCGCCTGAACGGGGACATTGTCCAACACCATCCCGACCCCGATCACATGACGCACAATACCCATCTCGCGACTGCGGGCCAGGCGTGCCGCCACCCGATTCGACGGATCTGTTAACAATTGAATAGTGGCGGTGCTGACACTAACTGAGACTACCCTCCCGATCAACCCATCCTGGTTGATCAAAGGCAGGTCAACCTTGATGGCATCCTCAAGGCCTCGGTTGATGGCCGCCGCTGTCGGCAGGTACGCTCCCAATCCGGAGACTTTCACTACCTTTGCCGGCGTCAGTTCATACCCGGGAGGTGGTTCAAAACCCAATGCCGCTCGTAGTCTGACTGTTTCTCGCGAAACCTCTTCACACAGGGATAGCTTCTCGGATACTTCTACTAACTGCGCTTGAAGACGGCTCAAATCCGTAGCACGTACGGTAGCATCGATAAAACCCTGCTTAATCCGGTGAAATGGATAGTAGAGGCTGCTCAGAACAACCTCGCTGACCAGACCTCGCACTCCCGCCGGACCTAAAATCAGCCCCAAGGCCAACGCCAGCACCAAACCCAGTTGGATATTGCGCCATCGTCTGTGAAATAACTGAGATATCCAACTCATCTGTCGCCAGCGTCCCTGCTTGCCGACAGCCTCAGGTCACGTTGTCCATGAGTTCCATGACATCGCCCGGGGATATCGCCTCCATCAGTTTCTGTCGGTTCTCTTTCGACTTCATCAGATAGGACAGCCGCGCCATGACGTTCAAATGAGCGCCAATGGCATCTTCCGGAGCGGCTATCAAAAAGAACAGATGAACCGGCTTGTGATCCATGGCGTCGAAATCAACGCCGTCAACACTGCGCCCGAAAGCAATCACAATTCCCTTGGTCGCCTTGGTCTTGGCGTGAGGAAAAGCCACCCCGTAGCCGGCCCCCGTCGTCACCAATTCTTCACGCTCCATGATATCAGCCAGCAACCCATCCCGATTCTTCACCATCCTGGAGGAGGCCACCAGGTCAACCAGTTCTTCAATCAGGGCGTTCTTTTTTGTCGCCTTCAGATTGAAGATAACCAATGTTTCGTCGCAGAATTTCGATAATTTCATCAGGCCCGACTCCTTTATACCTTTTCGGCCTCATCCGGCAACAGAACCGGGATATCGTCCACAATCCTGTAGGCCAGGCGACACGCCGGGCAGACAAGACGTTCCTCTTCTTCCTTATGGTCCAGCTTGCCTTTGCAAACCGGGCAGGCAAGTTTGCTCAGTAATTTTTCCGACAATACCATCCGTATTCTCCCTATCGGTCTTCAAACTCTCCTATGGCTCGATATTTCGCAACTCGATCCGCCAGTAGTTCATCTGTCGGCTTCGCCAGCAGTTCCTTCAACGTCGCTAGAATCTCTCTCTTTACCGTCTGCGCCGCCGCTTTCGGATCGTTGTGCGCCCCGTGCTGTGGTTCCTCTATCACCTGATCGACAATACCCAGCTTGACCAGATCGCCGGCAGTTGGTCTCAACGCCTCCGCCGCTTCCGGCGCCTTGGCGGCATCGCGCCACAGAATCGCCGCGCAGCCTTCCGGAGAGATAACCGAATACCAGGCATGTTCCATAATCATCACCCGATCACCCAATCCGATACCCAGCGCACCGCCGGAGGCACCTTCGCCGATAATGACGATAACGATCGGCACCCGGATACGCGCCATCTCCCGGATATTAAACGCAATCGCCTCCGCCTGGCCCCGCTCCTCGGCTCCTATACCGGGATAGGCTCCCGGCGTATCAATCAGCACCACAATCGGCACCTCGAACTTCTCCGCCAGCCGAAACAGACGCAACGCCTTGCGGTAACCTTCCGGGTGCATCATGCCGAAATTGCGGCGCAGGTTCTCCTTGGTATCGCGTCCCTTCTGCTGTCCGATAATCATCACCGGCTGATCGTCAAGGTAGGCAAACCCGCCCACTACCGCCAGGTCATCGGCAAATCCCCGGTCGCCGTGCAATTCAACAAAGTCGGTGGTCATTTCCCGGATATAATCGAGCGTATACGGCCGCTTGGGATGACGGGCAATCTGTACCTGCTGCCATCGGCTCAGGTTGGAGTAGATTTCCTTCCGCAGCTTCTGGAGCTTCTTTTCCAGCGACTCAATCTCGCCGCTCAACTCGACATTCTCCCCGACTGAGAAATCCCTCATATCGGAGATTTTCTTCTCCAACTCGATAATTGGCTTTTCAAACTCCAGGTACGGTCTGTCCATCGCGGGACCTGTCTGCCTCAATTAGTAATAGGCTGCCTCAGCGGTTATTCGGGCATACTCCTGCCCGCCCCCGAAGCGAGATCAATAATAACGCATTAGCTGAAAATGACAACCAAAAAGTGTGAGTGAAAAGCCTCGGCGGAGCAGGCGGCTAAAGTCCCCTCTCAGTAGGGATCAACGCAACCCATGAGCGGTTCCGATCCGCCTTGGAACAGGAACGCCGTCAAGTAAGTGAGATCGCCCACATCAATGCTACAGTTAGCATCAAGATCGGCTCTCGAGGGCGGCTCAGGTTCGGGGCAACCCTGAAACAGACAGCAAACAAGATACGTAAGATCTCCCACATCTACTAGCCCGTTGCCGTCTACGTCACCGGCTTTGAAGATGACAATGTTGTGCGCCGCCATCAGGTTGAAAAAAAGTGTCGTTCACCGGATAACCCAAGTATTGCCAACCTTGTATAAACTCATAGATCGTCCAACAGTGATCATGGTTCGGGTCTCCCGGGTCGGGGTCGTAATTAGTGAGCACATCCCAAATGCTCTCCATCCCCACCCACCACTCTCCATTATCGCTGTCATTATTGTGCCCCCACAGGGTGGAGCCTTGGTAATAATTGCTGTCAT
This sequence comes from bacterium, assembly GCA_043811375.1. Lineage (GTDB taxonomy): Bacteria > Zixibacteria > MSB-5A5 > GN15 > FEB-12 > JBDRNJ01. Next base: position 44,059 of record JBDRNJ010000074.1, read on the forward strand.
CCAGCGCGTCGTAGAGGTCCCACAATGCAACGGTCACAGCACCCGGTATTGTAGCACCCTCGTACTGAGGAGCCGACCACGGGGGTTTAAGTGGATCGACCTCGCTGGGGTTGTTATAGTATGGGGCGTCGGGAATGGGCGACTCATAGTCTCTTACAAGCCAGAGGGCGGAGTCCCACGTGGAATTAATAAAGATTCGTTCGTTCAGTACAACGCCGGAGAAGAGGTTTGCCCCACCCTCATTCCAAGCCAAATGGAGGTTATTCTTGCCTTCTTGTGCAAATAGGTAATTCCACAGCCCCCCCTGCTTCTGGAATCTGCTCCATGTAGTAACGAGTCATATGATGGGCATACTCGTGACAGAGAACTGCTAAGTCCCATTCATCCCAATTATAGTTTGGCTCATTGGCCCGACTCGCTATGTAGAAGCCGGGAACCCCATCCCACAGAAAAGAACCGTAACCGCTGGTTTGCTTGGTACCATCTTGGTCATCCCAGATCGTGCCCGTGAAAGGCGGAAGCCCGGATTCACCCAAATCAATTGAAATCAGATCCTGTGACTCGCTGAAATAGTCCAATATGCTGAAGGCACCTGATTTCCACAAGTCTGTTATACGCAAATACTCATCCGGTATGTATACATCACCATGCTCAGGATTATATATTTGCACTCCGTGTCGGTACACCCAAAATAACGCGTCATCGGGAGAGAACTCGTGATCATCAGCATATACCACATCGGTTAGAGCGTTCTCGGAGATTAGGAATATCCGCACCCAATCCGAATTCATCGAGAAGGCAATGTGACCCGTTCCGTCGGTCACGTCGCTGCCTATCCAATCCCACACTTCACCGTCGTCCGATGTGTCGATATAAAACACAATGTGTCTCTGAGGATAATCGTTTGAGTACAGATCTCTATATGTAGGGTCACCTTCTATCCAATACCAATCCCCCTTTCTGATCAGCAGTACCCTCTCGATACTCCCGGCGGAGACCCGAAAGAAAGCACTGTCTGCCTCAAGCTCAAACGCACCCTGCTTATGGTCGGTCCTCTTGAATGTTGCCCGCCCCTGAAGCAACTCGACATCAACCAGGTCAACCGAAGAGTCAGTCACAAACACATACTCTCTGCCTTCGTCGTACGTAATCCTGATGGTGTCAAGTACCGATGAATCCAGCTTGATCGGCAGGACAGTTTTCCTGATCAGTTGCCGCCTTGCGTCCTCCCTGGTTCTTTTCTTGTCCTTCGTCTTATTTGGGATTTGACTATCTGTATCCCACGTGATACCCGGCGTCCTTGCGAACTCGGACGGTTGAGACACAATTACCGAGTCTAACTCTATCAATCCAGTATCGGTGACTTGGAGAACTGGTATTTTCTGAAAACCACGTTTTTGCTCTTCCGGTCGGAAGTCAATTGCGGTGCTACCTGTTCCTGCAACACACTTGATGGCCGTCAATTCTTGCCCTTCTGGGGCGGCCGGCCGTGGTACAGCATCTATCACCTCCATGGCAACTACCTTACCCCAGAAACGAAAGCGGGTTTCCATTTGCATTGAATACCTCGCCCTGAGTGAGTATGTGTTTCCCTTCTCCAGAAGACCTGTCCATACTGTATCGCCGCCCAGAAAAGTAACGCCATTCTCGGATCTGAGAAAAGCCTCATCCGGCACACCGCGAGTATGATAGCAATCCACCAGCGGTGCAAATGTGAAGACAACCTCAAACGGCTCTCCCGGTTTCGGTTCTCCGATGATCTCAACATTGCATTCTGCTTTGAATTCCGGATACTTGGTCTCGACCGTGGCGTAAATAGAAGTGGAGAAGATAGTTGCGCCTACATACAGGGTGAGTGCCAACGCCACTGTCCTGGCACATCCTCTGGCTTCCATAGAAACACCTCCCGACTCATGTTTTTAACAAGAATAGCACTATCGATATTTATACCCAAACTCATTGATACGGTCCCGAGCTTCAGCCACCCGCCAGCATTACAATAACGTGCAATCGGCCTGTTTATCAAGCCAAACCAGGTTCTTTCCGTGGCTGTTACCAGTGAATTGAGTCGCTGAGCCGGCAGTCCCCTACCGCCGGTTGGCCGGCTGGGAGACGGGCAGGAGCGAGACCAGGATGAAATTGACCGCCAGTACCAGCGGCAGCAGTGTGTAGGTCATCAAACTGCGGCGATATTTGCGGAAATACTTCCAAACCGCCCAGTGATGATAACAGTTGCGGCGCAGTTTGCCGACATTGCTGCCGCGCCCCCACAGGTGCACCGCCCCCGCCGACGGCACGAAGTAGTTGGTGTGCCCCAGCGCGCTCAAACGGAGACAGAGATCGACGTCCTCCATAAACATGAAGAACCGCCGGTCGAAACCACCCACCTTTTCAAACAGTTCCCTGCGGATCATCATCATCGTGCCCGCCGACGCTTCCACCGCCGTGGTATCGGGGTAGTCCGGCAGCGTGTAGTGGCTGCCGTTGCGCAGCAGCCGCGAAAAAATCGACCCGCGTGAAAACAGCATATTGTCCAGGCGGGGTAACTTGCGGCAGGTAGCCTGAAAGGAACCATCGGGGAACCGCATCCGTCCGGACACCACGCCGACGTCGTCGCGGTTTTTGATAGCCGCCACCAGTTGCTCGATGGCGTCGTTGTCGATGGTGGCATCGGGGTTAAGAAACATCAGGTACTCACCGGTGGCTACACGGGCGCCCTCGTTGCAGGCTGCGGCAAAACCGACATTGCGGCGGTTGGCCACCACCCGGGCCTGCGGAAAATGTTCGCGCACGGCCTGTTGGGAACTGTCCGAGGAAGCGTTGTCAACACCGATAATCTCGTGGCCGTTGCCGTTTAGACAAGCTTTGAGACCCGACAGGCACTCATCCAGCGCCGGTCGCGAGTTATGTGTCACGATAATGACTGAAACTTTGTTCTCTGTTGCCCGCATGAACGAACCTTAACCAAGCTTCCCGAATATCGATTTCAATCGCAGCCACCAGACCATCCAGATCGCTTCCCGTACGATCTTTTTGGACATCTTCGATTCCCCCGCCCGGCGATCATAGAAAATGATCGGCATCTCCTTGATGCTGAAGCCCTTCTTCCAGACCCGCATCGACATCTCTATCTGAAAAGAATATCCCGTTGAGTGCACGTCGTCAAGGTCAATTTTCTCCAGCACCTCGCGGCGAAAACACTTGAATCCACCGGTAGCATCTCTAAGCGGCAGTCCGCTGATCAAGCGCGTATAAACGTTGGCAAAATATGAAAGCAGCAGACGCGACATCGGCCAGTTAATCACGTTGACACCGGATATATAGCGCGAACCGATTACCAGATCGTACTCTTTGATTTCCGTCAGGAAATTCTTGATATACTCCGGCCCGTGCGAAAAATCGGCATCCATCTCAAAGATGTAGTCAAACTTCCGTTCCAGTGCCCACCGGAATCCGGCCAGGTAGGCCTGCCCCAGCCCTTCCTTTTTTTTTCGATGCAGCACGTTGACCTTGGTTTCATGCTGACATAAACGGTCGGCGATTTCGCCGGTGCCGTCGGGTGAGTTGTCATCGACAATAAGCACGTTAATCCGGGGATCCATCGGCAGGACGGCGTGCACGATGTTTTCGATATTCTCCCGCTCATTGTAGGTTGGGAAAATTATCAGGGCGCGTTGTGTGTGCTGCATCAGTTCTTGCCATCCTCCGGTTTCCGGTGCGATTTTGATCGCACCAGGTAAACTCCAATTATAACCAGCAGATACAGCAACGTCAACCCCGTCACCAGCCGACCGGTCTTATAACGCTGCGAATCATATTTAAACAGCACCTGCCGGCTGCCGGCCGGAACCGCCACCGCCCGAAACGAACCGTAGGCCCGCAGTAACTGAGCCGGGGCGCCGTCAATCATTATCTGCCAGGCATCGTAGTAGTTGTCCATCAGCACAAGTATTTGATTGCGCGAACAGGCAAGGCCGACAACCACCGAATCTATGGCGTAATCCACTATCCAGGCGGAGTCGGAAACGTCGGAAAGGCTGTCTTTAACAATACTAATCCCCGGTTCCTGCTCCAGACAAACAACTCGTCGCAAGTCCAGACCACCTCTGACCACTTCGTCCACCATCTCCCCACGATCGGCAAAGACACGGTACTCATCAGCCAGAAAAGCGCGAGGAAAAGCATTTTCGTTTTCAATGATCTGCATCGATCCAAAATCAGCCGCTACCGCCAGCGGGATTCTTCCTAAAGCATTGGGCGGAACCTGCTGATTGGACGGGATCACCAGGTACCGGGCACCGACTAGATTTAAAAACCGGGGGTTGCTTTCGCCGGGAGCTCCCGGCCCACCCAGTAGATCGTCGTACCAGCGCAACTGGTTACCGTGATAGCCGGTTACCAGTTGCACCCCGTGAAACGGCAGCGTCTGCATCTGAGACATTACCCGGTACTGCCCCGGTTGCTGTTGGAAGAACTCCGATACCGGATTGGGCGCCCACATCTGGTCCTGATCGAAAGTGTCGATAAAACGCGAATTAAAACGCACTCCGTCCAGAACCGGCAACGCCGTCAATCCCACCAGCAGCACCATACCCGCTTTCCGATTTATATACAACCATATCAGCAGCGCCGCCCCGGCCGTAAACAGGAATGCCAGCCAGGCGCCGGACTGAATCGCCGGCAGATTCCGGTAGGCCACATCCAGCCGGGTGACACCCTGCTGGATATATGTGGTTGCTGCCTGACTATGGAATATCGACGCCCATACCGAGAGTATCGAGCGACCGGCCGCTCCGAACAGCAGGGCCAGTACCAGCATCGCCGCCGGCCAGCCCCACAGCAAATAACGAAAACGCTTGCCGCCAATCGAGCCGGACTCGGCCCGGGCATCGATAAGTCGCTGCACAGCCATCCCGGCCAGCATGGCCACTGAAAAACTGAACAAAAACATGATCATCGACGGCGCCCGCAATGCCTTCACTTTGGGAATCAGAAAATAGAATATCTGAAATATCGGTGTCGTCCCGCCCAGTGCGTACAGCAGGGCGAACAGCGCCAGCCCGCCCATAAACCAGCGCTCCCGGCGGCGTGAAATCAACAGTCCCAGCAGTCCCACAAAAAATGTCGCCACCCCCACCGACTCGGAGTTGTCCTTAAACGAGTTCTTGCCCCAGTAGTAGGTTCGCGTGTTTTTGGAGGAAGTTCCCGAGAACTCGGGAATCACCAGTGAGACAGCTTCCTCCGCGTGCATTGACCACGAGGTCGCCCAGTCCCACCCCTTCTTGGTGTCAGCCCGCGGCGAAAAGTCGCTGGTATATATGTAACCGGGATAAAACTGGATAGCCGAGATCAGCAGGCCGATCACCACCGCGTAAGCTGTCAGTATTACCGGACGGACCATCGGAAGAACCTGCTTCCTCTCCCGGTAAAGCAGGTACATGCGGTACAGCGTATACAACGCCACCGCCCACAGTGTGAAATACGACATCTGCGGGTGGGGTGAGACAATTACAACTCCCAGCACCAGTCCCAGCAGCGAGGCATTCAGAAAAGCCCGGCGCTGGAACATGCGGTCGAGAAAAAGCATCACCAGTGGGAACAGGGCCGTCACATAAATCTTCCCGTCATGCCCCGGCGCCACCAGCGATACCAGGTAGCCGGCAAACATGTAACAAACAGCCGACATCAGCGAGGCCGTTTTCGACAGCCGGAACTGCCTCGCCGCCAGATACATGAACAGACCGGCCAGAAAAATATGTAGAACCAGCGTCATTCCCAGCATGCGGTAGATCGACCCGAAGAACTTCAGCACCGACAGCGGATAGAAAATGTCGCCATGAAACGCCTCCACATACGGCATTCCCGCGAAAATGTAGGGATTCCACTGCGGCACCGAGCCGTGCTCGTTGTAATAATCAACCAGAAAACTGCGGAAGAAAACCCCGGCCTGAATCGTATCCGAACCATAGAGCATCTGGTCGGAGAAGATGAAATCGCCAAACAGGACCACCAGGGCTACAAAAATAACTACAAATGCCACCGGCACGAACCAGCGTTTCTGTTCTGGATCCCAAGTTCGCTGAACCTTGCGGGCAACCTCGGTCTTTTTCTTTTTGCTTTTGGCCAACAGACTCTCCCAAATTTTATTTGCGCACCATCAGGGCCAGCAACGCCGCCAGACTCTCAATCACCACCGCCCACAACCGGGCGCCGATCGCTACCGCCGGGGCTACCGGCCCCAGAAACGGCGTCAGCATCAGTCCCAGCACTAACTCCCGCGGGCCGAACCCGCCCGGTGCAAACAGCGCCAGGTACCCGATCTGGTAGGCGGCGTTAAACACACCAATCGCTGCTATCAGGTGCAGGGCCGGATTACCACCCACACCACGGACAAACAACCAGAACGCCAGCCCGTAGCAACTCCATGCCAGACAATAGGCAACCAGAATACCCAGAGCAACTTTTTTATCCAGCGCCAGTTCGGCCGGCGGCCGCTTTAACTTCCGCAGAATGATATTGCCGATAGCCAGCACCCACTGCGGCCGGACCACGATTACCAGCGCCGCCGCCAGCATTACCGCTGCAATGATATACGCCGACTGATCCCCCAGGATCGCCACCTGGTCGACCAGCACTTTCGGCTCCAGTAATACCGCCGCCACAAACACCAGAAACGATGCCGGTATAGCATACAACTGCACCAGCACAAACGAGGCACCGGCTCGTTCCGGTGGAATCCCCTCTTTTTGCGCCAGATAAAGTATACCCAGCAGCGGCCAAATCTTGCCCGGAATATAGCGCCCCAAATCAGACAGGTAAAAGATACGAAACGCTTTGGTGTGCGTCAGTTCGTGCCCGAACCCCTTAATAATCCGCCGCCAGATAGTCGCCAGCAGAAAAAAGGTGGCTATTCCAACCACCACCGAAAGCGCCAGCCAGCCCCAGTGCAGTTGCCACTCATACGCCCTTATCTCCTGCCAGCGCAAAGCAACCTGCCGGTAGAGGAAATACAGAACAACTGCGGTGAGACCGATTTTGAGAACTGAAGAGACGATCTTTTTGCTGGTCATGGCTGCCGATGGTCACGCCTTTCCTGAAATCAGCATCCCCGAACACTGTACAATCCAGCCAATTGCTGACAAATATGCCGGATGATTTCCGAACACCTTACCGGTTCAGTCCTTCGATGGTGCGCCATCTTTCCGGCCCAGCGTTTTCTGCAGCTTCTTGCGCATGTCGCCAATCTCCTCGCGCAGTGCCGTCAGGCCTTCGGCCATGAAGCCCATCATAAACAGCCCCATACCGATTCCCATCAGCAAAATCACCAGGTACAAAAGCGGTCGGTAACCTTCGCCGATCATGAAGCGCAGATAAACCGCCACCAGACCAATAAGCAGACCGAGCAGAAAGCAAAACAACCCGGTGCCGCCAAAAAACAGCAGCGGCTTGCGCAAGAACGTAATCTGAAACTTGACCGCCAACATATCCAGCATGCCGATAATGATCCGCTTGAGACCGTAGAACTTCGAGTCGCCCCAGGCGCGGTCGTACAATGGCACCTTCACTTCTTCAACCCGGTACCCCTCGTCGACCGCCAGCACTACCAGGTAGCGGTGCCAGTCGCGGCGCATGAAAATGGTCTCCACCACTTCCCGGCGAAAAGCCTTGACCGAGTTAAGATCGTGCACATTCAGTTTGAATATCCGGCGTGAAAGCCAGTTGTAGATACCGGAGACAAACCGCTTTTCATACTTGCCCTGTTTCCAGCCGGCACAGAGATCGGCACCGTCCAGAACCGGCTGCACCAGCGTGGGAATATCCTCGGGCAGATACTGAAGATCGGCCGGGTAGAATACAAAAATATCCCCCGCTGCTATCGCAAATCCGGTCTGCAGCGCTTCCGTCAGGCCCCGGTTGCGCTGATGAGTGGCGTACCTGACGAAATCATACTTTTGGGCGGCATCTTTGATCTTCTCTATGGTGCCGTCGGTGGAACCATCGTCGACAAAGACCAACTCCGCATCAAAGGTGGCCGTCTTCCGCATCTCGGCGTACAGGCGACACAACTCCTCGATATTCCCCGCCTCATTGAGAGCGGGAATCACGGTTGAGACCAGCACTCGGTTGTTGCCGTCGCCGGTGGGATTGTCAACTTCCGTCAGTTTCAAGGCAAGCTTTCCTCCAGTTCCCGCCGTGCCTTCTCTATCCGGCTCGGTTTGAGATTATATTCCATCGCCCGGTCATAGTACTTCAACCCCAGCTCCTTGAGCCGAGATTCACCCGTGGCCAGAAACCAGTCTTTGTAAAACTCTGCCAGCCGCGCATTAAGATGATAATTGGTTGGTGAAAACTCAACCGCTTTTTTGAACATCGTCTCAGCTTGTTTCATATACTCCTCCCGCTGAAACTTTTCCCCCAACAGCAGATAACAGGAACTGTTTTGCGGATACTGCTCCAAAAATGCCAACGCCCGCTTCATAGCTTCTTCAGAAGCTCCGGCATTATCCAGGTCGACCGTTTCTTCATAAAGAGAGCGCCGATAATTGTCGGCGACACTGTTGCCCGTCAGACCGACCACGCTGAAGAGACGGACCTTCTTTGACCCCACCCGATAAGTAACCCGGTGAACGGCACCGTCCATGATCTCAGGGTAATCCTCTTTAGCCCGGATTTCATTGGCTTCATCCAAAAGCAGGTGTGTTACCGGGAACTTCATAAACAAACCCGGGTCGGGTTGCGAAACGCCGAACATATGGATAATACAATCAAGCTCGTTAGCCAGTGTCAGGGTGGGGCCAAACGGTCCGGAGACAACCGCCCCCGGTGACAGAATCGCGCCTAAATCGATATTGCAGTCACGAATAGTGTACGCCGCTCCCTGCCAGGCTCGATGGTATTGACGAACACCGTCAAACGGCAGAGCAATCCAGATCAACACCAGCAGCACCCGGGGCATCAGGTTCGGCAATGACCGGGCTCGGAGTCGGTACCGAGCGACACCGGCACCCACCAGCACGGTGATAGCTGCCGCGATGGACAGCAGCCAGTGCTTGTATTCCTCCCAGCAGGCTACGTCGGCATCGGCATCGAAGAGAGCCTGGCAGAACTGGTACAGCGGCACCACTACCACCGGAATCGACAGCAGGTAGAACAACAGAGGTACTTTCTCGGGCGATGACGACGGTTTCCGATACCATATCGCCGCCAGAATTGTCGCCGCGGCACCGTAGAACGGGTATATCATCACCAACTGGTAACGCATGGGACGGTAGTTCCAGATCATCAGGGAACCATAGAACGCAACTATCATACCCCCCAGGAATATATGCCCGGCGTTCAGTGATCCGAATCCTTCCCGCCAGGATCGAGCCCGACCGACATGGTAGAGAATCATCATGATAAAAGCCGCCCCCAACAACCCCACCACTGGCATCCGCGAAAACAGTTGCTCCTTCTCTCCCAGCGAGACCATCTTCCACACGAAATCACCGATCGACCTGAGTCCCTCCGGTGAACCGTACAGCGACACCGCCTGTTCGCCAAAGTAGCCGGCCACCTGCTCCTTCATCGGAGCATAGGTGAAGAAATACCAGAACAGCGCTACCGTTGCCAGGCCAACAGTGAACAGGAGCGGCCCCAGCAGCGAGCGGTGGGGCTTGTCATAAAACCACCGGTAGACAAAATAACAGGCGAACGGGAACACAAATGCCATGCCGATCATCTTGCCGAAAAAGATAGCTGCTCCCAGAGACAGACCCGCCGGCAGGAACCATACCCAACGACGGCAGTAGACCACCAGCACCAACGCCAGGAAGGCATAGAAGGCCATAGCATTTTCAAGAAAGGGCAGCCGACCGTAGAATATCTGATTGTAGTTAAACGAGATTAACAACAGGTACAACAAGCCTGCTGCTCGACCGGCCACACGCCTGATAAACAGGAAGAACAGCACCAGCGCCCCGAAAGCATACAACAAACCAACCAGGTTGGATTGCCACACTCCGACACCAAGAGCCTTAAACACGACCACCGCCAGCACGGTTACCGTTGATTTGAGAAACACCGGATGCCGATGATCATCGAACGGATTGAGATCACCTTGATTAACGCACGTCCGGGCAAAAAGAGTGTATTGTGCCGGGTCAGTGTAGACATCGGTGGATATCGACAGGTCACTGGGCGGATCGGCTGCCAGCTGCTGCAGGCGAACCAGCAAAATTAGAGACAACAACACCAGGATGGTGATGATTTCCAGACGCCGGGCGCTCGACCGGTTAGTGCCGATGGAAGAATTCACGAATCTGGTCGCAGACGTAGGTCACCTGCGATTCTGTCAGTTCCGGATAGATCGGCAGCGAGAGAATCTCCCCCGCCAGTTTCTCGGCCACCGGGAAATCTCCCCGGCGGTAATCCAGATAGGCATATGCCGGCTGAAGGTGAACCGGCACCGGATAGTGAATAAGGGACGGTACCCCCCGCTCCTTCAGAAATCGCTGCAACTCATCACGCCGTTCAGTCTCGATAACAAACAGGTGATACACCTGACGGCAGTCGTTGTCGACTGAGGGCAACACCACCGGGACTTCCGCCAATTGTTGACGATACCAACCGGCAACACGCCGTCGGTCTTCATTCCACCGTTGCAGGTAACCGAGCTTGACTTTCAATACGGCTCCCTGGATACCGGCCATACGGGCGTTGTAACCCACCAGTTCATGAGTGTACTTGTTCGAGGAACCGTGGTCGCGAAGCAGACGCACTATCCTGTCGATACCGGCCTCATCGGTAGTGACTGCTCCCGCCTCACCAAAGGCGCCCAGGTTCTTTGCCGGATAGAATGAAAAAGCGGTTGCCCGACCAACCGACCCGGCCCGCCGTCCCCGGTAATCCGCTCCGTGTGCCTGGGCGGCATCCTCAATAACGGTAATGTCATGCCTGTTGACCACCCGGTCAATCGCTTCCATGTCCGCCATCCGGCCATACAGGTGAACTGGAATGACCGCTTTAGTGCGACGCGAGAGCGCCAGCGATAACAACGTCGGATCGAGATTACGACTGTCAGGATCAACATCGACCAGTACCGGCCGGGCGCCGGCGTGTACAATAGCCGCCACGGTGGCCACAAAAGTGTTGGCGGCTGTAACTACTTCGTCTCCGGGTCCGATATCCACCGCTTTTAGCGCCAACAGCAGTGCGTTGGTACCGTTGTTGACTCCGATACAATGTTTGGCCTGACAGAACTCGGCAAAGGCTGCCTCAAACTCACTGACCGACGGGTCCAGGCCGAAGCAGGAGTTGTCGATCACCTCCCGAATCGCGGCATCGATTTCCGATTTTATTGATTGATATTGCGCACCAAGATCAAGGTAAGATATCTGCATCGTCAAATCCCAACCGGGGCAACAATATAGAGGTGAAGGTACAGGAAGTCAAGTATGAACCCGCCCGTCGAGTGGGACGAGTATTATCTTTATAAATGTGTTTATAAAGAGTGGTAGATAAAGCCCACTTGGGATTTGATATTCCTTTTTTCACGCCGCGAGTCTGGTAGGTCGCCCCCACTGTGGTTCAATCGTTCGGTCAGCTTGAGTAGGTCAGGACCCTTGTGGTCCTGACGCCTGGGGCGTGGACATAGTAGTCAGGAGTACAAGACTCCTGACCTACAATTACGCGCGGTCAGGAATCCTTTCCTGACCGTACCAAATATAGCCGTCACGAAAGGATTCGTGACGGCGCAAGAGAATGAATGTTGTCCGTTGTGAAGTGCTGTCGGGCGACTCGAGGTTGTCCCACAAGTCAGCTTTGGGTGCATTTAACGTTGCATCTAATAAATCGTCACTCGGTAAACCCGCGTAGCGACGGGCTTTATGTCCGCCGTCTGTTGGCGAGAGACAAGCCCCCGCTCTACGCGCGTTAGAATAATTACCTTTTGGGACAACCTCACTCTGCCCGACAGTTCTAACGTAATACGCGCAACCAACTTGCTCGCTAAACTTGCTGCGTCTCCAGCCGTACCACGGTTTTGGGCAGGTCCTCCTGACACGGGACACCGTTGCGCTTGATAATTACCGCCGGTGTACCGGCTACCGTGCAATTGGAAGGAACGTCACGCATCACCACAAAACTGTTGGCTCCAATCATGACATCATTGCCGATTCGGATGGGACCCAGCAGAGTAGCTCCGGTGCCGACCAGGACATTGTTGCCCAGCGTCGGATGTCGTTTACCCTGGTGCTTGCCGGTGCCGCCCAGAGTGACGTTATGAAACAGCACGCAGTTGTCGCCGATCTCGGCCGTCTCGCCGATCACCAGTCCGGCGCCATGATCTACAAAGAAACCCTTGCCGATACGGGCGCCCGGGTGAATCTCCAGTCCCGTCAAAAAGCGAACAATCTGAGACATTAACCGGGGCACAAACGGCACTCCCAGTTTGTACAGAAAATGATTCAACCGATGGAAGAGTATCGCTTGAAAACCCGGATACAAAAGAAACTCAATATTCCTGGCCGCCGGATCGTTGCGGTAGATCGCTTTAATATCCTCGATAATATTTAACATAGTCTTACATATATCGGTAAATCGGCCGCCCGGTATTACTGCTCTGTAAACAACGGTGTCGACAGATAACGTTCGCCGGTGTCGGGCAATATAACGACAACTACCTTGCCGGAACCGGCTTTAGAGGCCACCTGCAGCGCCGCCCAGGCGGCGGCGCCGGATGAAACTCCGACCAGTATCCCCTCCCGACGAGCCAGTTGCCGGGCCGTATTCATGGCAGCCTCATTATTGACTCTTATGATTTCATCTACAATTTCTGAGTTATACACCGCCGGTATAAAACCGGCCCCGATGCCCTGAATGGGATGAGGGCCCGGTTCCCCACCCGACAGAACCGGGGAAGCATCGGGCTCCACGGCGCATACCCGACAACCATACTTTGCCTTGAGTACCTCGCCGGCACCGCTGATAGTACCCCCGGTGCCGACACCAGCCACAAAGACATCCAGGTGCAAATCGCCCAGATCATCGATTATTTCCTGAGCTGTCGTCCGTCGATGAACATCTGGATTGGCCGGGTTGTTGAACTGGGAGGGCAGGAAACAGTCGTCCCGCCGGGAAAGTTCATCGGCTTTGGAAATGGCTCCTTTCATTCCTTCCGGTCCGGGCGTCAACACAATCTCCGCTCCAAAGTATTTGAGGATCGCCCGCCGCTCCAGGCTCATTGTTTCCGGCATAGTCAGCAAACACTTATATCCCTTGGCTGCCGCCACCATCGCCAGGGCAATCCCGGTATTGCCCGATGTCGGCTCAACTATGGTCATCCCGGGTTTCAGTCGGCCGTCCCTTTCGGCGGCTTCAATCATCGCCGCTCCGATACGATCCTTGACCGAACAGCAGGGATTAAAGCTCTCCAGCTTGGCATACACATCCGCCGAAGCGGAGTTCACCAGCCGATTGATTCGCACCAACGGCGTTCTGCCGATGGCGTCGATAATATTTTCAAACCGCATAATCAGTCTCCTGCTGTCGTATCCAACGATAAAATCGGTTCACCTATCCAGGCGAAACCCGTCCGGGCCGTTCCCCCCGAAGCAGAGCATCCGATCCCTGATTCCGACAAAGAAGCCAAACCCATACGCTCTACAACAGCGCTGTCCGACCCGGCCGGTCGCGTTTCAGGCCGTTCGAACAATACCGGGGTAGCTTTTGTAACCTTATTCGGACAGTTTTTGTTCTATCTTACGGATTCTTTTCAGCAGATCGGGAAGTCTGGTCAGAACAGCTTCTATCCGCTTGGCGGTCATAATCTGCCTGGCCGGCGAGCCAAAAACCGTCTGGTCGGCCGCCACCGACTTGGAGACTCCCGATTGCGCCCCCACCCGGGCGCCGTCGCCGATATCGAGATGTCCCACAATACCCACCTGCCCCCCCAGCATCACCCCCCTGCCGATTCGCGTCGAACCTGATATACCCACCTGCGATACGATAATACTGTTTTCCCCGATATCGACGTTATGAGCAATCTGAACGAGATTGTCGATCTTGGTTCCACGACCGATACGGGTCGGCCCCAGAGCACCGCGATCGATAGACGTATTGGAGCCGATCTCGACGTCATCTTCTATCTCCACCCAGCCGATCTGCTTGATTTTATACAGCCCGTCATCTGACGGCGCATACCCAAAACCATCGGAACCAATTACCGTCGACGAGTGGATTATCACCCGGTCACCAAGTTGGCAGCCATCCATAATCCTGACCCCGGGATAAATGAGACAGTCCCGGCCGATAACCGTATCACGGCCCACATATACTGAGGAAACAAGTTGCGAACCGGTGCCGATCACTGCACCTTCTCGTACATGACAGAGCGGACCGATAGCTGCACCAGTTGCCACTACCGCCCCCTCGGCCACCACTGCCGTCCCATCTACACCCGGCGGCACCTGCGGTTTCCGGGGGTACAACAAATCGACTATCTGTGCAAAAGCGAGATAAGGGTTATCATGCCGTAAAACCGGCAGACGTGAGCACGGAGTCCGGCGATCCAGCACTACGGCGGTGGCAGCCGTCGTTTCCAGGTACTTCCGATAGCGGTCATTGGCCAAAAAAGTGATCTCGCCGTTACCGGCCGTCTCGATAGGAGCCGCCCCGACCACAACTACGGCGTGATTCCCCTCGACTTCACCCCCAACCCTGCCGGCCAGTTCCCCCAGACTGAGACCGGACTTATTCCTCGAGTTCTTCAAGATAATTCAGCACCTTGTCGGTAACATCATAAGAGTCCTTGATATACCCGATCGATTGCAGCGTAAAGATAACATCGTAGTTGCCCTCGATCGCCACCCCTTCAATCGCCCTCTGAATATTATCCACCAACGGTTCGACCAGTTCGCCGTACTTGCGCTCGGCCAGCCCGTTGGGGCCGAATACCTGGCGGGTGTAAGCATCCAGCGCGTCTCTCTTGGCATTAATTGCAGCCTGACGCTCCTTCTTCTTCTCCTCGGAGAGGATCAGCTTCTGCTTATCGAACTCCTCCTGCAACTCGATGAGTTCATCCTGCTTGGTTATTGCTTCTTCGTCCCAAGCCGTCTTTTCCAGTTCCCATTGTTCCTGAGCTTTTTGCCAGACAGTGTACTCGGCAATAATTACAGAATCCTTGACGAATCCAATCTTCAGCCCCTGGGCATCGACACTACCGACCGCAATCAGCACAACCACTGCACCCAGCACCGTCGCCAACAACCAATCCTTCTTCATTCTCTGCATTTGTCTCTCCCTATGTTTTTATTATCTGAATGTCGTGCCTACCTGAAAATGTGGTTTCAGCGACCGCTTCTGACCGTCATCTACGTTTAGCGGATAACCGAAATCAAACCCCAGGGTACCTATCCCGGGAATAGCGATCCGGAAACCAAACCCTATCCCCTGGTACAAACCTGTAATCGGCTTGATATCCCGCCGGTGCAGCCAGGAGTTGCCGGCATCATAAAACAGCAGCCCGTAGATCTGTCGTGGGACCACCGGAATTTGCAGTTCGAGGTTTGTCACCAGCATATACTTGCCGCGCACCCGCGTGGAATAGCTATTGAAGGTGGTGTCATCAGGCGGATCGATACCCACCACAGCATTGGAATCAATGTAGTAAAACGATGTGTCGTGAAGGACCGTCGAATCCGGCGTCAGGTTGCCGTCGTCATAGCCGCGCACGACGCCGTCATAGGCCGTCCCACCGGGAGTAAAGCGGTCGGTGATCAGAATACGATTGTCACCCTCCGGAGAGGTCACCACCCCGTACTCAACTTTGGCCGCCAGAGCAATGCCCCAGATTATGGGGATAAACTTGGCCAGCGACAGGTTGTGCCTCTGATAATGCCAGAATCCCCCCAGCACTCCCCCCGTGTGTTCGAAGGTGTAAGAAAGCAACGCCCCGGAGGTAGCAAACTCCGCCAGATCGCGCGAATCTCTCACCACCGTCAGGGACAGGCGCGATGCGGTCAGCCAGCGATCGTCATACTCCAGGATCGACCCCTGATACGGTCCATGTACCTGACTGGCCAGCAATCGATCCTGAGTCAACGGGTAGCGCCACCCTCCGTAGCTGTACCAGTAGTGAGATCTATAGGAATTGGAGCTGATAAAAGATTGATCAAAGTCAAAGAAGCGAGTCCGGGACAATTCATAGGAACCGAAGACCTGAAAGTAATTGTCGGGCCAGCGCAGACGACGTCCCAGCCTCACCGACCCGCCCTGCCGACCTTCAGTATAATCGTCGAACCAACGACGATTGAGAGCAAAAGCGCTTACTCCCAGCAGCGTCGGCCGTCCCGCTAGCCACGGCTCGGTAAATGATACCGAAAACGAGTTGCGGCGACTGCCGAAATCAATACTGAATGACAGATTCTGGCCGTTGCCGCGGAAATTGGGGATGGCCATGCCCACCGTACCTACCACCTTGTCCTGGCTGTTATAGCCGGCTCCCGCCGATACCTGACCGGTGGGCTTCTCCTTCACTTGAAACTCAATGTCGACATCCCCGCTGGGCAATCCTACCGGCACCGGATTGACTTCCTCAAAATAATTCAGCACCATTACATCCCGCAGTGATCGCATCAGTGACGACCGGCTGAAAATCTCACCCGGCAGTGTCTTGATCTCCCGCCGGATGACTTTCTCTTTGGTCTTGTGGTTACCCACAATTTTAATCAGCCGAATGTGTGACGGCAGCCCCTCGGTAATACTGTAAGTAATGTCTATGATCGAATCCGACCGGGTTGTGCGCTCATCCACAATACTCATGTGAAGATAGCCTACTTCGGAGTAGGCCATATACAGCTCGTCCAGTGATTTATCATATTTAGCGGCATCAAAAACTTCACCTTCCCGGTACTTCAGTTGCCGGCGAAGAAACTCTTCCGGCAGCTTCTGGTTGGAACGAAGCTCAGTTCGACCAAAGTAGTAACGGGGGCCTTCATACGCCTCGAGGTGGATTGTCATGCGGCTACGATTAGTATCGATACTAATTGAATCCGAAATCAGGTAGGCATCTACAAACCCCCGGTGGTGGTACTCGGCGATGATCTTCTCAAGGTCCTCCTCGTACTTGTCCTGTGCGAAATCGGAACTCTTGAGAAAACCCCTCTTGCGGTTACGCATTTTCCCGATAAGGTCATCGGGTTTAACTCGCGAGTTGCCCGCAAGAATCACCTGGTCAACTTTTACCTTCGATTTCTCGGAAATATCATACCTGAGAATCGCTTCCGTGGAGTCACTGTTGTATTCGAGAGCCGCGGTTACTTCCGCCTGAAAGTATCCCTCTTCAGCGTACATAGCCTGGATATCGTTGGCCTTCTGCTGCATCAGGTAAGGCGAGATATAACCACCCACACCCAGATTCAGCTTCTCCCTCAGCTTCTTGGACTTGATCTTCCTGTTGCCCCCAAACTCCAGACCGCTTAACTTGGGCAATTCCTTAACAACGATGTAGACCTTCAGCCCTCCCCCGATTGTTTCCACTTCGATCCACACATCCGAGAAAATGCCCAAACCATAGAGCCGACGAATAGTCTCTGCCACCATGGTGGGGCTCAGAACCGTGCCTTCTTCCAGTGATGACACGCTGGAAATCAGAGAATTACTGGCAACACGGTTGCCTTCAATCTCAACACCGACGACACGGAAACCTTCCTGAGCGGCACCGGATCCGGCCAGTCCCGCCGAGGCCAGTACCACCAGAAGAGCTATCCCTGCTCTCAGGCCTGACATAACCTACGCCACAGCTACGACTGCGGGATCACGATCCTGTTGATTTTTATTTCACTGTACTGCTGGCGGTGTCCCTGCCGGCGGCGGTACTTCGTCCGACGTTTATACTTGTATATCTCCACCTTGTCATCCTTGCCGTCGCCCAGCACCTCAGCTTCTATTTTAGCGCCGTCGACAAAGGGGTTGCCGATCAATGTGCTGTCGTCATCCTTTATCAACAGGATACTGTCGATGTCAATTTTGGAGCCCTTCTCGGCATCTCGATAAGGGATTTTAACACAGGCTCCTTCCTCGACACTGAACTGGTGCCCGGCAAGTTCAAAAACAGCGTACATTTTATATCCTCCAGACGA
This sequence comes from bacterium, assembly GCA_043811375.1. GTDB lineage: Bacteria > Zixibacteria > MSB-5A5 > GN15 > FEB-12 > JBDRNJ01. The sequence goes on from JBDRNJ010000074.1 coordinate 62,178, forward strand.
TATCGAAGCTCTTTATCCACTTTAAGTTAACCACACATATTAGTCTATTTGCCGCTCAAGTCAAGGCAATTCTCGCTGGTGCCACCACCCGGTTTATCATTAAACGGCAGGGGCTCCTGTTCGTTCCGAAAGTTCAATCCTACCGGATTCACCCGGCTCCAATTGAAACACCGGACCGTCATACTACGTACATTTACAATATGTAACATTAACGTGTATTTGGCCTTGACAAAAAACGGTTTATTGTTATTTTGCTACTGGTACTACATGAGCTTAATGGAGACGCCTATGAGGTGACAGTTTACTGATCAATTTCGTTTCCCTTCAAGCCCTCACGAGCAAGTACAGCAAAGAAAAAATAAAACTGAACCAAATAACAGCGCAAAGGAGAAAAAGCATATGAATTCGCGCATGAGAATGGTTCTGATGGCAGGTGTCTGCCTGGTCGCCGTCTTCTCTCTGGTTTGGGCGACCGGACCGGACGAACAGGCAACGGCGCCAACTGCCAACGGAAACCTGAAAGCCCTGTCTTTCAACAAGGTCACGCCGGCGCAGGTTTCCTCAAATAAAGCAGCCTTATCTATCCAGGGCGAACAAACTGCTTTCGGGGCAGCCTCAACGGAACCGGAACCCGATTACTACTTCAGTTCCGGACGCCAGGGAGGCGATGTATTTTCCTCGGCCTTACAGATTCCCGGATACCCTTATCTGGACAGCGGTACCACGGTCGGCTACAACCATGACTACGCTGATACCTGCGGCTCCTACCCGGAATCTTCAGCACCGGATGTCGTCTATAAGTTCACTCCGGCGGAGAGTCTGTTTGTTACCGTCGCACTCTGCCAGTCATCGTACTACACCCGGCTGACGGTCTATGAAGATTCGACCGACATGATCGCCTGCAACCGCTACAACACCTACTGCGCCACCCCCCGGTCAGCCATCGAAAACATAGAGATGTACACCGGTGTCACATACTACATGGTGGTCAGCGGCGACCATTCATCGTCGCCGAATCAGGGCGATTACGTGCTGGAGTTAACCGCCGAGCCGATGCCGGAGTACACTGACTCGGTCCGGCTGCACCCGACTCTGGCCGACAACGGCAACGGCATACTCGGCATGGGCTATGACTTCAATAATGGCGTTGATTCCGCCCAGTTCTGGTTCGGTTCCGCCGATGACGGCGCCAGTTGGCCGGCTGGTGGTAGTTTTACTTTGGCTGGATGGACCAAGTATCCCAGCCTTGATTACCAGGGTTTTGACACCATGTTCTTCGGCACCTGTGTCCCCCATGCCGCTGAAGCCAATGGCGCCCGCACCTGCCGGCTCACAATGCCCAACCCGCCCGGAGGTAACTGGTCACTCAGCACCTGGGGCTGGGAAAGCTATGGCTGGCACGATATGAAAATGGCCGATATCGCCTGTGACGACTCCAAAACATTCCCTCCCCCGCACGACGCTGAGTACTGCATGGGTATAATCTCAATGGTACACAGCAGTACTTATGAAGATGGGGGCCAGATAGTCGGTGATAACTCACCGCATATCTTCTACGAGGGCGATTCGTCATCGAGCGGCTGGATCGGCTGGCTCTGGGAACTCGAAGGCTGCAACTCCACCACCATTGACATCGACAAGATCACCGGACTCTCGTACCAGGTGTTTGACTGGTGGAACCCTGACTCCAGTCGCTGGGAACTGGTGATCTGGCGCAACTATTTCAGGGATATGAACAATGCCACCTGGGATGCCGCCCTGGTATACAACCTTGATTCTAACGAGTATGCTCAGAACCCGGCCGTTGCCGTCCACGACGGCAGCATTGTCATCGCCACTGAGCACACGGTTGGTACTGACACTTCTGACCACGATATCATCTGCTGGCACGACCCGGAAGACACCAGTGGTATGTCTGTACTCAGCATCAGCACGATTGTCGCCACTGCTGACGATGAACGTTACCCGCGGATGTCTCACGTTTCCGGCAGCACTTTCGTGTGCACCTATGTCGCCAACAACCAACTGTACATGGTCATCAGCGAGGACGGCGGTGTCAGTTGGGGTACCCCCACGGTAATGAGCGGCAGCGACCACGTGGTTTCAGAGTACCGTTCGCATGACATCGGCGAAAAAGGCGGGAAACTCATCTGGGAATATCAGCCCGGCCTGCCCGGTGACACCAGCATATTCGTGCATATTGACACCACCGGCCTGGTGATGGACTCCGACGGTGACGGCGTTAATGATGACGTCGACAATTGCCCGCTGGTCTTCAACCCCGGCCAGGAAGACGCTGACGGTGACACCATCGGTAATGCCTGTGACACATGCACCGATACCGACGGCGACGGCTACGGCAATCCCGGCTACGCCGCCAATACTTGCCCGGACGATAATTGCCCGACCATAGTCAACCCCGGCCAGGAGGACGCTGACGGGGACGGTATCGGCGACGTTTGTGACGACTGCACCGACACCGACGGCGACGGCTACGGCAATCCCGGCTATGCCGCCAACACCTGTCCGGATGATAACTGCCCCGATACGGCCAATGTCGACCAGGCTGATACCGACAGCGACGGCGTCGGCGATGCCTGTTGCTGCACCGTTCCCGGCAATGCTGATGATGAGGGAACACTGGTCGAGGTAAGCGACCTTACATATGTCGTATCGTACCTGTTCCAGAGCGGGCCGGCACCACCCTGCCCCTCCCAGGGCGATGCCGATGGTAGTGGCTTTGTAGACGTCGCCGACCTGACTTATTTAGTCACCTATTTGTTCCAGGGTGGACCGCCACCGCTACCATGCCCGTAAACAAAGCTTCTGATCTGCTTTGATGAAAAAAACGGAGCCTCTCTAAAGAGAGGCTCCGTTTTTTACTAATTGTCTGATAGGCGGCGAACGGTCAGCACACCTTAGCCAGTACTACCAACCCGGCTCAGCCGGTCGGCTATAACAGTTCAGTGGTCAACGACTAACCCAGCTTGCTGACGAATTGAGCCTGGCGAGCCTTATTACGGTCGGCGTTCCGGCGGTGGATCAGGTGGGCGGCGGCCGCCTTGTCCAACAGAGAGCTTACCACACGGTACTTGCGCTGTGCTTGATCTTTGTCTGTCTCGCTGCGCAACTCTTTCAATGCCACGCGCAGGCGTGAGCGCAGAGCTCTGTTTCGGAGGCGCTGCTCTGAGGAAGTCTTCATCCTCTTGGAGCAAGATTTATGAGTTGGCAAAATCGAACCCTTTCCATATTATCATTTGCTGGTAAATATAATCGGCACTTTGAATATGTCAATAGACAAGGTTAAAACCAGTTCTTTAATCGGTTCGGCCGGTACCATGTCCGCCGCCACCGCCTTCTCCCGAATCCTGGGGTTGATTCGCGAACAGGTTATGGCCTACTTCTTCGGTGCCGGACTGGCTACCGACGCTTTTGTGACTGCCTTCCGAATTCCCAATCTACTGCGGGATATGTTCGCTGAGGGAGCTCTCTCATCTGCTTTTGTGCCGGTTTTCAAGGAGAAGATGGTCACCGAATCCAACCGGGAAGCCTTCCTGCTGGGCAACACCGTATTCACGGCTCTGCTGCTGGTGGTGGGACTGCTGGTACTGTTGGGGATCGTGGCCGCACCGGTTGTTATCTACTTGTTTGCTAACGGCTTTACAGCCGACCCCGCCAAGTTCGATCTGACCGTCAACATGACCAGAATCATGTTCCCTTATCTGTTGCTGGTGTCGGTTTCCGCCCTGATTATGGGAATGCTCAATTCATTCGGACGTTTCGGCATACCGGCCATAGCCCCGGCCATGTTTAATGTTGGCACTGTCGCCACCGTGATATTGCTCTATAACCACTTTCAGCAACCGGCCTATACTCTGGCAATCGGCGTTATGCTGGGCGGCGCGGCCCAGGCAGCCGTCCAGTTACCGGCCCTGTGGCGCATCGGCTTTCGCTTCCGATTGCGGATAAACTTCCTTGACGAGAGCCTCAAAAAAGTGGGGCGGCTTCTGCTGCCTATGATAATCGGCATGTCTGCCGGACGGATCAACATCCTGATAACCACGCTGGTGGCTTCATTCCTGATGGAAGGTTCCATCTCGTATCTCAACTACTCCTACCGTTTGATATTTTTCCCTATGGGCGTCTTTGCGGTAGCGCTGGGCACCGCCGCCCTGCCCCGAGTCTCGGAGATGGTAACCCGGCGGGACTGGGCGGGACTGCAAAGTACATACCTGGAAACAATCAACCTCAACATGTTCGTGGTCATCCCATCCGCCTTTTTCCTGGCCCTGTTGGGACCACAGGTAGTCAACCTCATTTATGCCTGGGGCGCTTTCTCTCAGTTGGATGCGCTGCACACCGCCAAAGCCCTGCTGCATTATTCATACGGCCTGGTCGGCCTGGCGGCGGCCCGGGTGACGGTACCGTTTTTCTATGCCTCGGGCGACTCGAAACTGCCCATGCGGTTCACCATGATAGCGGTTGCGGTCAACATGGCGCTGTACTATCCCATGATCAAATTGCTGGATTTTGCCGGTCTGGCGGCGGCGACGTCAGTTAGCGGTATCGTCAATTTCATCCTCCTGATATATTACCTGCCCTCCAAGGGTATTATCCTGCCCTGGGGTCGGCTGGGACTCAACTTCCTCAGGATTGGCGTTTGCTCCGGGCTGGCCTTCCATGCCGCGCTGCTGCTGCCATACCAGCCGGCGGCCGATTTGTCTCCGGTCATCCATCGCCTGCTTCAACTACTGGTGCCGGCTGCCACCGCGGCGGTGCTGTACCTGTTCTTATGTCTGGTGCTGCGTGTGCCCGAAGTCAGGCGCCTGACGGGCTGGCTGCGCAGAAAATCGCCGCCTGAGCCATGATCCGCCGGTACCCCAGCCTGCTGCTGCTGGTTTTTGTTATAGCCGGCATTATTATCTCCGACCAGACGCGTTTACCGAGCTGGACCTTCCTGGCCGCCAGCCTGATCTGCTGTCTGGCCGGTCTACTGTCCCTGACGAAGCCCAGTCAGCGCAGGTCGGTCATCCTGCTGGTCGCCAGTCTGATGTTTTTTGCCGCCTTCAATTTTGCCTCCCGTCTCTACGATGTCGGACCATACCACATTTCACGTTCATTCGAAGATGGCCGGCGCTACCACATCTATGGCCGGGTTTGTGACTGGCCGGACCTGAAGACCAACCGGACGGAAATTAAAATCGCCCTGGATTCTCTGGGCGATGACGTCATCCGCCGGGCTGACGGCAAAATCATGCTGAAACTGAGCGACACTACCACTGCCCTGCAACGTGGAGACCGGATCGAGCTCCAGGGTCGGATATATCGGCTCAAGGGCAGCAGTATGCCGGGCAAGTTCGACTACCGACGATATCTCAATCTGAGGGGTGTGTTCGGTATTGTCTACCTGCCGACCCTGTTGGATGTCCGCATTGATAAAGCCAATCGTTATGGGCTGTTTGGAGTAGTGGACAAGTTAAGAACAGCCATCCGCGACAGTTTCTATCGCAACCTGTCACCCACGGCGGCAGCCCTGGCCGCGGGCTTTCTGATCGGTGAAACACGGAACATACCTGCCACCATATATCGCCAGTTCCGCGATACCGGGACCATGCATCTGCTGGCCGTTTCCGGTTCCAACGTCGCTTTGGTGGTCCTGGCCTTTGTGTTCCTCCTGCGGCCGCTGCGCCTGTCACCCCGGCGCCGGGCGGTCGCCCTGTTGGTGGTCGTCTTTGTCTTCGCTCTCCTTTCTTACGGCGAACCTTCGGTCGTGCGGGCTTCCGTCATGGCAGCGCTGGTAATCGGGGCACGTTTCCTTCAGAGACGTATCGACCTTAACAATACTATTGCCGCCACCGCCCTGATTATCCTGCTGCTGCAACCGGCACAACTGTTCGATGTCGGCTTTCAGCTTTCCTTCGTTACCGCCTGGGGTTTGATATTTCTGACTCCCAGATTAGCCGCACCGTTCAAACGTTATCATTCCCGCCGCTGGTATCGATGGCTGGTCTTTCCTCTGCTGATTTCACTGGTAGCACAGGTTTGCTCCGCGCCCCTGATTGTACTCTACTTCCATCGCCTGCCAATCATCTCGGTGGTGGCCAACCTGATTATTGTACCACTGGTGTCGGTAGCCGTCATCGGAGTAATACTGCTGTTGGTAGCTCACCTGATATGGCCGTTGCTGGGACTGCTGGTCGGATCAATACAAAATCAACTGCTGATGTTGATTGTGCTGCTCCTCTCGGGACTCGGTGCCGAACAGATACCTTTGCTCAAGATCAGTGATATTCCACCGGTAGCTGTAGTGCTGTTCTATGTTTTCCTCGTTCTGTCGGTAGTATCCCTGAGGTCGAAACCTGTACGACGAGTGCTGCTGCTGTCAATCATGGTTGTGATTAATATGGCCCTGGTCACGAGCGTAGTGACTACCCGGCAACAACCACCCCGGACGGATATCCATGTCTTCGGGCTACCGGGAGGGACCGGCGCCGTAATCAGACAGAACGGAAACGAGGCCGACCTGATCGTCACCGGCCTGGCAGGGCGGGATTACCCGGTCGATGAACAGATCCTGCTCCCCCTGTTGGAAGGACTCCAAACAGATCGACTCCGTTTCCTGGTGACCGTTGCCGCAGATTACGACGCCGCCGATGACCTGATCCGCCTGGCACGAAAACTTCATGTCCAAACCATCTATGCCGCAGCCGACCTCGAGCAGGTATTCGCCGACATTGTTCATTTCGACCCCGACGGGCAATCCGTAGAGATCATCAGGTGGCGTACCAACCGGCTCACTGTCGACCGTCCCGGCTACCATTGTATTGATGAGGGTCTGCTGGCCAATTTCGGGACAACCGCAGTCCTGTTTGCCGACCGCCTGAACCCACAGCAGGTGACAATGATTCCTCGCGCACCTGACCAGACTCTTCTCGTCTGTGCCCAATTCACCTCACCGAAAACCGATACTTCATCGTGGGCCGATCGGTTCGAGGCGGCGTCGACCGTACACCGGCTGCTGGCCGTAATCCCCCCCGGACAGGACACTCCGGGTCCTGTCTATGATTTGAACAGGGTCGGTGCCGTCCGGATAGACCTCTGGCCCGATGATCCGGCGGCCATGAAGGTAATCCCCCTGCCCTGATTTAGACGTCAAGTAAGACGTCCCCCCGCCCGATAATGAAAATGATAAGGAACAACCCCGCTCTGCGGGAATAACCACGAATCGTATTGCGTTTTCGAGAGGTCTGGTATGAGTCTATCCGGTAACCTGAAAACGGTTTCCTTCCCCGATATCCTGCAACTGTTGTCCACCGGCAAGAAAAGCGGTGTGCTGGAACTGAAGACAGCCACCCGCCAGAAAGAGGTAGCCTTCAAAGAGGGCAATATCGTCTATGCCTCCTCCATCAATTCCTCAGAGGATCTGCTGGGCAACATGCTGCTCAAACGGGGTCGCATTTCCAAAAGCGACCTGGAGCGGGCTATCACCCTCCACAAGCAAACCGGTCGGCAGTTGGGCACCACCCTCATCGACATGAACCTGTTTGATAAAAGCGACATTACCGAATGCCTTAAGCTGCAGATAGAAGAAATCGTGTATAACCTGTTTTCATGGAAGGAAGGCAACTTCGTCTTTCACGAGGGAACCTCTCCCAAAAACGTTCCCTTCCATGTGGAACTGATCACCATGAACGTCATCATGGAGGGAACCCGGCGCATCGACGAATGGCTCGAAATCCAAAAAATCCTTCCCCCGGATGACGTGTTGCTGGCTATTGTCAGATCACCCAAAATCAACCGTGAGGAAATCGTTTTCTCGCTCGACGAGTTCCGAATGCTGGCTCTGATCAATGGGGAACGCACCCTGCCTGATTTGATCAACCTGTCAACTATGGGCGAGTTCGTTACCAGTCGGGCAGTGTACCGTCTGATGCTCAACAAATTGGTGGAAGTCGCCGGCAAACAAGTCGAGGAAGTCCAGGAAGAAGATGAAGAGGAAATAATTCTGCGCCTGGTTTTTGATCTGTACAATCACTGCTTCTACCAGATACAGTCCTTGTTCGAATTCAAGCTGGGAGGAGAAAACACCCGCTTTGCTTCCCTGGCTGCCCAATACCGTAGCGGACTGATGAACTACTTTCCGGGCACCGACCCCAAATCAGACATAAAACCCTCCTTCGACAAATTTCTCACCGCTGCCAAAGCAATCCCCTCTGCGATAAGGCTGCAGAAACTGATGTCCCAGCTGGAACAGGCTCTGGCCGAACAACTGGAATTTGTCTACCAACTGCTGGGAATAGGGACCTTCCGAGAAGCTGTAACCGGTGTCAAGAAAGAGATATCAGAACCGCTCGCCAAACGGCGGGAACTGGTCAAACAATATGGAATCGAAGATACATTCTACCGTACACTCAAACGTGCTGATAGAGCCGTTAAAATGGTGCGAGGGTAACGACATGAAACAAGGGATTGTTCTGGGAACCGTATTTGTAATCGCTGCCGCCACACCGGCACAGGCAGCCAATCTGGCCGTAATCACCAGTCCTCCGACACTGCTGAACTTGTTCATCCTGATCTTCGCGGTGGGCTGTCTGGCCTCATCCGCCAAGGTGATGTCTTTGGTCAGGGGTGGCCAACTCAGCCGAAGCTGGCAAATGTTCGCAGCCGGTTTTGCAGTGTTGACTATATGCCAATTAGCGATACTAAGCAGCCATCTGGAACTGATCCTGCTGCCGTCGTTTGTCGTCCCGGGCGCACTGGTTGTCATGAGCGGGCTGTTTCTGTTCGGCATTATTGAAACCAAACGCGCACTGAGCTGACGAAGTAAAGGTTGACATAAGTCGCTGCGATATTTATAATTATCTATTAATAAAAAGAGTGTTACCACTCAACCTATTGTCTTAAGAGTAATTACAGGGAAACCGATGGCCCGCACTCACGAGTTGAAAGATAGAATTACTAAATGCGAGAAAATTCTGGAAACTGACCCCAGTTCTCAGATTTTTGCAGCTCTGGCCGACGCCCACCGCAAGAAGGGCGAGCTCGACCGAGCCTTTCGTATTTGTCAAAACGGCCTGAAAATCCATCCCTCTTACGGATCGGCGCACGTCGTCATGTCCAAAATCAATCTTGACCGGGGTCTGTATGATTGGGCTGAAACCGAGGCACAAAAGGCCGTCAAGATCGATGGAGCTACGCGCTCAATAGAATTGCTGCTGGCTGAGATCTACCTGTACAGGGGTGAGTTCAACTCCGCCCTCAAGCTGCTTAACCGACTTCACGAAGCTGATCCCGACAATGATCAGATCAATAAAATGCTGGATCTGGCGCACCGAATACCCGAGGAGCAGACAGTTCTAATGGGCGATCACGAATCCGAGGACACCGGGAACACCATCGTTGAGTCAATCGATACCGGCACCCGCCGGCTCAACATGTCCGAAGTTATCAGCCAGAGCGTAACTGTGGAGGGAATCGATGGTGCCCTGTTTCTCAACGGGGAGGGGTTGGTCGTCGAAGCCGAGTGGCCGCTGAAGTGGGACCAGACTGTCTGCGCCGCCACTCTGGGAAACATTGGCTCTTTGCTCGACCGGGAACCGATTCAGAACACTTTCGGCACTGCCCACAACATTCTTATCGAAACCGACGACTCGATTTTCTACATCGCCCGGGTCGCCGATGGTGTATTCATCTTCGCGGCTGCCGGCTCGACCAACCTGGGAACGCTGCGCATGAAAATCGATAATATGCTGCTGGATTATCAGCAGTCATCATAGAGGGACTATTATGGAACTGACGGCACGGATTGTACGTCAAACACTACTCATCTCACTGACGATTCTGATGGCACCGCTGTTGCTCTTCCCCGATCGGCTGGGGACGGGACTGGCCGGAGTGGCGCTAATGAACGGCGTGTTTGAGTTGACCTTCTACGCTGTGGTATCGTACCTGCTTTTTCGGCATGCCACGCTGGGCAAGATTGTTCAGATTTCACTGCTCTGCCTGGGTTTCCGATTGCTGCTGGGTGTCTTTTTCGGCATGTTCGTCGCGGCCATGTATTCGATGAACCTGGCCATATCGATAAAACTGGGCCTGGCGGCATATCTTCCAGCGGTCCTGCTTCACATAGCCGTCACTCCCCTGGTACTCAAACCGATCAGCAGGCAGTTGGTACCATCGGTAACCCGACGTCGGACGGCACCCGAGTCTCCGGCGCCGGCAGAAACGACGGACACTAACATGACTACGATGTCGGCAACCGGGAAAGGCGCACCTGTTCGGCTTGAGACGAACAACACACCTGCCGACGTTGTCCGAGCATCCGCAGAGACTCGGTCCGGTATTACCCCCGCAACCGAAAACACCGACGATGGTTTCGACCGTGCTGTCCGCTATATCGGTGAGGACGGTTCCGTCCGGCTGGCCGCCGTGGTCGACCAGGAGGGGTTGCTGCTGGGCTGTTTCGTCAGGGGTGACCTCCTGGCCGATGACTGGGCGCCACTGGCGCTAGTAATTAGCGAAGCCGGCCAAACCGCCCTCAAGCGAACCGGCCAGGATTCACTTGAGAGAATTGACATGCTGCTCAAGGAGGATCGGATTGTCGTTGCCCGTCAGCCATCATGGTCGCTGTTGGTAATTTCCCAGCGCCAGACTAATGACACCCTCAATATCAGAATCAATCAGGGACTCGAAATAATCAGGAAATACATGGCACAGCGGTACAGTCACGAACTGTCCGTAAGCCCGGAGAGAACCTATGTATCAAGTGCTCAGTGAACTGAACAAGACCACCGGCGTCACCGGCTGTATGGTGGTGGGCAATGACGGCATGGTTATCGCCGCCGACCTTGCAACCGGCTTTGACGGTGATGCTGTCGGAGCGCTGGCAGCTTCCATTACGTCCAACATACAGAAATCACTGCAACGGCTGGAAACGCACCCGGCCAGACAGGTCACCATCGAAGCCGACAACGCCAAACTGTTTTTCACTCACGCTGAAAAGGGAATGCTGGTGGTCACCACCGAAAAGAACGTCAACATCGGACTGGTGCGCCTGGAGATGAAAAACGCCCTCAACAAACTAAAAGAAATACAATAAACTGTACCGGAAAGTAGTGGGATAGTCAGGCATGGTATCAATCAACTACTCATCGCGGGAAGTTTGCTGCAAAATTGTCTATTACGGCCCGGGGTTGTCCGGCAAAACCACAAATTTGCAGTACGTGCACTCCAAGGTGCCGTCGAACACCCGGGGTAAACTGATCTCGCTGGCGACGGAGGCCGACCGAACCCTGTACTTTGACTTCCTGCCCATTAACATAGGCACCATCAACGGCTTTGCCGCCAAGTTCCAGTTGTACACGGTGCCGGGGCAGGTCTACTACAACGCCACTCGCAAGCTTGTATTGCGCGGGGTTGACGGTGTCGTTTTTGTGGCTGACAGCCAACCGGATAAGATGGATGAGAACATCGAGTCTCTAACCAATCTCGAAGAGAATCTGCGCGAGTATGGCTATAACATCAACGACATGCCAATGGTTATACAGTACAACAAGCGAGATTTGCCGGGAGTAATGACGGTCGACCAACTCAATGCCATACTTAACCCACAGGGTCGGTCGTGTTATGAAGCCTCGGCCACGATCGGTAACGGTGTTTTCGACACGCTCAAACTGATTATCAAACTGGTGCTGGAAAAGGCCAAATCGACCGGCCCGCCGCGGTCATCTCCCCCTGATCAGCCAACAGAGGTGACGGCTCCATCCGTGTTGGTCACCACCGCCACTACGGGCCGGCACGAATCGATACCCCAGGCTGCTGGCGTCATGGCGGGACCGGAGTCGCCAACATCGGCTGCTTCTACCAGGACGGTCACAGTTGCTGCCCCGGTTGATACACCGATGTCAGCTACAGAAGAAGCCGCACCGAAACCGACCTATACGTCCTTCCCGCAATCGGCGCGTCCCTTCCCCGGTAGCGAAGAATCGGCCGCGGCTCCCCGAAAAATCTCTCCAACCGGTTTTGCTCCGACACGGCAAGCACGACCGGAAGAAGCATCAATAGAGAAAAAAGCAATCGAACACGGTAGTGATGATCCGGACACGCCCTCGGAATCGACGAGAACTCCCTTAATGGCGCCCGCTCTGCGACGACGAAGTTATAAGAAGAAACGAGGTTTCTTCAAGCGTTTGTTCGGACTCAAATAGACATCAAGGAGGCATAAATGGCTGACGACAGCTTGATAATCTACGAAGAAGAGATTACCCAGATCGAAGCACTCATTTCCAAAATGCTGCAGAGTGCTGAGGCCAAGTGTGCTCTGCTGGTTGACAAGGACGGCCACCTGATCACACGACAGGGATTCACACATTCACTGGATACCACCGCTCTGGCGGCATTGCTGGCCGGCTCTTTTGCCTCCACCAGGGAAATCGCCCGATTGGTAGGTGAATCGGAATTCTCGGTCCTGTTCCATCAGGGCAAGAAAGACCACATCCACATGAGCCTTGTTGGTGAACGCTCAATCCTGGTAGTTATTTTCGATGACCGCACTACCATCGGCATGGTGCGACTGTGCGCCAAGGAAACGGCTGCCGAATTAACCGAGGTTTTTATTCGCATTGAGAATGGTCCCCGAGATAAATCCGACTACGCCGTTTCCAGCGACTTCGCCAGCAGAGCGCAGGACAAATTGGACGACATTTTCCAGGATTGACCTCCCCACCGGGAAAGAGAGGCAGGGGTATTGTAAAACCTGCCAACAACGCCGCACAACGGGAAACAGAGAATGTCATCAGAACTCGGGGCAATACTGGTCGATGCCGGTAAGATCACTCAGGAACAAGCCGAAAATGCTGCGGCATACAGCAAAGACCACAAAGAGAAATTCGAGGCTGCGCTGGTCAAGACAGGAGCCGTAGCCTCCGAAGACGATATCGCCAAACTGATCGGCCAGCACCTCAAGATCGGCACTCTCCGTCTCAGCGATATCGAACTCAACCCCGAGATCGTCCAACTCATTCCATCCGATATCGCCCGCAAGTTCAAAGTCATCGCAGTCTCCAAAATCAACAGGACCCTGTTGGTGGCTATCGGCGACCCCAACAACATCTACGTTCTGGACGCCATCAAGTTTATCACCGGACTTGTCGTCCAACCTGTTATCTCTCCGGAAAACGCCATCGAAAAAGCAATCGACGTCTACTACACCGACAGCGGCAACCTCTCCGAAATCGTCAAGGGCATGGAAGAAGATTCCTACCTGGAAGTGGTAGAAGCCGAAAAGGGGCCTACCGAGTCCGACCTGCTTTCAGCCATCCAGGATAAACCGCTGGTCAAGCTGGTCGATTCGATCATCGGCGATGCCATCCGCATGGGCTCTTCCGATATCCATATGGAGATGTACGAAAAACGTATCCGCGTTCGCTATCGCATCGACGGCGATTTGCGTGAGATGGAACCGCTGCCGTTTAAGTATCGTTCCGCTATCGTCTCACGTGTCAAAATTATGGCCGACCTGGACATCTCCGAACGGCGACTGCCGCAGGATGGCCGCATTAAGATCAAGATCAGCGGACGTACGGTTGACCTGCGAGTCTCCGTCCTGCCGACCATCTTCGGCGAAAAGGTCGTCATGCGTATTCTGGATCCGATGGCGCTGATGGTCGATATGACCAAGCTTGGGTTCCGGAAGGAGGATTTGTCCAAATTCGATGATGCCATCCATCTTCCTTTCGGCATCATTCTGGTTACCGGTCCGACCGGTTCCGGAAAAACAACCACGCTGTACTCGGCACTCAAACAACTCAACCAAATCGACGTGAACATTATGACGGCCGAGGACCCGGTGGAGTTCAATTTCGACGGTATCAACCAGGTAGCCGTCCGATCCGGCATCGGGTTGAGTTTTGCCGCTTCGTTACGGTCATTTCTGCGACAGGACCCGGATATTATCATGGTCGGAGAAATCCGTGACACCGAAACTGCCGAGATCGCCATCCGGGCAGCTCTGACCGGTCACCTTGTTTTCTCGACCCTGCACACCAACGATGCCCCCTCATCCATCAACCGACTGATTGACATGGGCATCCCCTACTACCTGGTCGCCTCGTCCACCAAATTGATCATGGCCCAGCGAATGACGCGCAAGATATGCCAGACGTGTAAGGAAGAAATCAACCTGACCCAGCAACAGATGGAAAGCCTGGCTCCGACAAAAGAACTGGCACGCAATATCCGGGCTTTCCGTGGCGTCGGCTGCCGCGAATGCAATGAAACCGGAAAAGCCGGGCGAACTGGCATTTACGAAGTCATGCCGATTAGCCCCAGCATCGAACAACTGATCCTTGACAAAGCCTCCGACACCGAAATCAAGAAAATCGCAATGGAGGAGGGAATGTTCAGCCTGCGTATGTGCGCCATCGAGAAAATGAAGCAGGGATTGATCGACATCGACGAAGTCTTCGCCGTATCTGCTGTCTAAGCCCTTACATCCTCACAGCCACCCTATTGTCCGACAACGGCTTACTTTTGCCCAACCAGCCGCTTCCAGTCAAGATTTTGGTCCAATCAGCCGATACTACAACAAGATACATATAATAAGTACGGTCGAAAGCCACCACCAGCGGGAGCAACATATGGTAACTTTGAGAGAACTTCTGGAACACATGGTTAAAATGGGAGCCTCCGATTTGCATCTGACAGTTGGTGCGCCACCGGTCGTCAGAGTGGATGGTAAGCTGCAGCGTCTCAAATACGATTTGCTGACCGCTGAATTAATCAAGAAGCTCTCCTATTCGATGCTCAACGAAAAACAGAAGCTGAAATTCGAACAAAACTCGGAACTGGATTTCTCCTTTGGTATCGAACAGATGAGTCGCTTTCGATGTAATATGTTCGTTCAGCGCGGTAACGTCGCTGTAGCTCTGCGCCAGATTCCGTACAAGATCAGATCGTTCGATGAGCTTGGCATGCCCAAGGTCGTCGCCGATTTTTCCCGTCTGCCGCGTGGGCTGGTGCTGGTTACAGGTCCCACCGGATCAGGCAAGTCCACCACCCTAGCCTCGATAATCGACAAGATCAACAAAGAACGGCCCGTGCATATCATCACCGTCGAAGATCCTATCGAGTATTTACACCGCCATCAAACCGCCCTTATCAACCAGCGTGAAGTATACTCGGATACCAGTTCCTTTGCCAGCGCTCTGAAGTACGCCCTGCGTGAGGACCCTGACGTAGTGCTCGTCGGCGAGATGCGCGACCTGGAAACGATGGAAGCGGCTCTCTCGATTGCTGAAACCGGCCATCTGGCCTTTGCCACCCTGCACACCAACTCGGCTGCCGAATCGATCAATCGTGTCGTCGATTCCTTCCCGACCAACCAGCAGGAACAGATTCGGATTTCGCTCTCGTTTTCACTGCAAGCCATCATTTCACAGACACTGATACCCAGGATTGGCGGCGGTCGGTTAGTGGCCATGGAAATTCTGATCTGTACCCCCGCCATACGCGCCCTCATCCGTGATGACAAGGTTCAGCAGATGTACTCGATGATACAGTCGGGACAAAAATACGGTATGAAAACCATGAATCAGTCGTTGGCCGAAATGCAGATTTCAGGCAAGATTTCTCTAAATGACGCCATGGCCTACAGCCACAATCCGCAGGAGTTGGGAGAAATGTTGTCGCGTCAGAAAACACCGGCCTTTTCATAACCTGAAGGATGAGGAAGGATCAAACTGATGCCAGTTTTTGAATACAAAGGCAAAACCCTCGCGGGAGCTGTCGTACAGGGCCAACTGAAAGCCAAAGGACGAGAAGACATCGAGCGCGTCCTCAGACAGAACCGCATCATTGCCAAGTCGATCACCAAAAAGGCTCCCGATCTGCAAATCAAGATCGGAACTGGAGTCAAAAAGATCGAAGTCTCGCGTTTCACCCGGCAGTTTGCCACCATGATCGGTGCCGGACTACCCATGGTGCAATGCCTGGAGATTCTGGCCACACAGCAAGAGAACAAGGCACTAGCCAAAATCATATCCCAGGTAAAAGAAGCGGTGCAGGGAGGTTCCACTCTCTCGGAAGGCCTGGCGCGTCACCCCAAGATCTTCGATAAACTGTATACCAACATGGTGGAAGCCGGCGAAATCGGCGGTGCCCTGGACGCCATCCTGGTCCGTCTGGCAGTTTACCGCGAGAAGGCTGACAAACTTGTCCGCAAGGTCAAGGGCGCTATGGTTTATCCCTCAGTCATCATTTTCGTCGCCGCCGCCGTTACCATTGGTATGTTGGCCTTTATTGTACCGGTCTTCGCCAAGATGTTCGGCGGACTCGGAGCAGAATTGCCCAAGCCGACTCAGGTGGTGCTGCAAATCTCTAATTTCCTGCAATCGAATTTCCTGTATCTGTTCTTCGGAGCTCTCGGCCTGACAGGTGCCTTCCTGTGGTGGAAGAAAACACCTACCGGTGCCCTGATGACCGACCGCACCCTGCTGGTGATGCCGGTCCTGGGCAACCTGGTACGTAAGTCCTCGGTGGCCCGCTTCACCCGCACCCTGGGAACCCTGCTGTCATCCGGTGTTTCCATTCTCGATGCCCTGGATATCACCGCCAAAACTGCCGGCAACCTGGTCATCGCCAACGCTATCAACAAATCGGTGCTGGCTATCGCCGAGGGTGACACGATTACCGGACCCCTGAGAGATTCCGGTGTTTTCCCGCCAATGGTCACACAGATGATTGCAGTCGGTGAAAAAACCGGTGGCCTGGACGAGATGCTGTCCAAAATCGCCGACTTCTATGATGAAGAAGTAGACGACGCCGTATCGGCCCTGACCTCAGTCATCGAACCGATCATTATCGTGTTTATGGGTGTCATAATCGGCGGTATCCTGGTAGCCATGTACCTGCCGATGTTTGACATCATCGGTAAAATTTAGGACAGGTGCGGACCACCTTCACAACGAACGAACAAAATAAACATCGACCGGCGGCGCCCCCGGGGGCGTCGTTGGCGTTTTAGGGCCAAAATGGAACGCCTCAAGCAACTGGGCTGGTTTATCCCGCTGCGGCTGGTTTCTTACATTCTCCTGCTGCTGGTAGTAGTGTTCTGGATGCAGTTCCCGGAATTCCTGAGACTGTGGTTTGTCGCCTATTCCGGTTTCACCCTGGCGCTGACCCTGTCGTTCGCCTGGAATCGTCACCGCAAGATGGACCACGTTACCGACACCATCACCGCCCTGCAATTCCTCTTTGAGATCATCCTCGAATCGGGCGTGCTCTACATCACCGGCAACGTCAACTCACCCTTTTCAGCCCTGTTCATACTGACCATTGTCTCAGCGGCCCTGACATATCGTCTGGTCGGAACCCTGGTGGTAGCGTCGCTGGTGTCACTGGCTTACACTTTCATTATCTGGCTCGGCTTCGGCGGCAGTACCGACACCGGTCTCTCCCTGCAGGCGTTGAGAACCATATTCGTCAGTCACGACAGCACCTTCTATGCCATTTTCCTGCACCTGCTGATCTTTTACCTGATTGCCTTCGTCTCCGGCTACCTGGCCGAGCGACTCAAACAGCAGCATCGACAACTGGCCAACACCTCGCAAGCTCTTAAAAGAGCCCTTCTGGAAACCGACGATATCCTGCTTCGCCTCAGTTCCGGTTTGCTGACCATCGACGCTGAAGGTCGTGTGATTTTTTTCAACCCGGCTGCGGGTCTGATCCTCGGCTACCGGGAAGAGCAGGTCAGGGGAATGTATTGCGAAGAGGTGTTTGCCGAACGCATGCCCAGTCTGGCATGTCACCTTATGGACGGCATCCGTCACGGTATCGCTCACCCCCGAGAGGAAATCGACATCCTGAACAACGACCTGGCGATAGTCCCCCTCGGTCTCTCCACTTCCATCCTGACTGAAGAAAACCATGAACTGCGGGGTGTTATTGCCATTTTCTCCGACCTGACCGAGGCCAAACAGATGGAGGCCAAGATCCGCGCCGCTGACAGGCTGTCCGCCGTCGGCGAACTCTCGGCGTCAATCGCTCACGAAATCCGCAATCCGCTGGCATCAATCTCCGGTTCCGTCGAGGTACTCAGGAACGAACTGGAAGTTTCAGCGGATAATGCCCGCCTGATGGATCTGATCGTCAAGGAGTCACACCGCCTCAGCCGCATCCTCAGCGAGTTTCTTCAGTACGCCCGGATCGACCGGCCCACCTACAGCAAGGTCGAACTATGCCACATCATTAATGAGGTAATCCGGATCCTCCACCACCATGAATCGTTCACTCCCGATATTCGAGTAAACTTCGAAACCGAGGAATCTATCATTTACGTCGTGGGCGATGAAGACCTGATCAAACAACTACTGCTGAATTTGGCGGTTAACGCCTGCGAAGCCATTGCCGACCGGTCCGGCGAACTAACCTTCCGCCTGGCAGTCAACGCCACCCCCGACACAGTGGAGTTGTACGTTCGGGACAATGGCGCCGGAATGACCGAGAACGTTCTCAAAAAGGTCTACCATCCCTTTTATTCCACCAAGAAAGAGGGGACCGGCCTGGGGTTGTCAGTGGTGCACCGCATCGGCTCAGCCCTCAAGCTCAACATCAATGTTGACTCTCAACCGGGTGAAGGCACCACCTTCCTGGTCGAGTTTCAACAGTACCGTCAGACGACATCGGAAGGCATCGCCGCCCTCACGGGATAAACCCCACCTGTGGGTCTATCGTCCAACCCGGTAGATGCTCACATGGGGGTCGATATAAGCTCTCTCACAGGGAAACCTGATTTGCGGGAAGTACTTCTTCTCCACCGGCCCATAGAAAATGTAATCGACCTGATTAAAACATTCTTGCCGGTCGAACACCTGAATGGCCGTGTCGCCCCGCGCTCGCCAGTTCAGCCCCAGGTGGGCCAGGTGCCCGGCATACCCTATGTAGACCGGCCGTCGATCCATGATCAGCGCCAGGTCGGCGCCATCGGGCATCAGCGCCAGGAAGCGGTCGGTTCTGTCGGTATGCAGTTCGATAAACGTGAAGGCGTCCCGTAACCGATCATCGTACCGTGGGAAATACATCCCCGTTGTCGGTGAATACTTGCCGTAGGAAACATACAGGAAGCTGATAAATATAACGGCCACAACTGCCGCGGTTATACGGCCGGTCGCAGTAATCCTTTCGCTACCGGATGCGACGATTAATGCTCCGGCAAAGTAGATCATGAATACGGGAAAGAACGGATTGTAGTGAATGAGCATCCCGAAACCAACCGCTATGGCCAGAAGTATCGTCATCCGTCGCTGCCGGAACAGGAACGAAAGAATGATAAACGGCGCCGCGTGCTTCAGCACCTCCCACGGATCAAAACCAAACCCTTCCGTAAACAGGAAGTAAATCGGCTTGTGCACCACCTCCGATGATATTACCAGCGATGCCACCGCCATCCCGACCAGCGACGACAGCAGCAGGTACATATCTTCCCGTTTTCTCTGAAACAGGAATATCACGAACAGGAACGGCACCACCATCAGCATCATATAGCCGTTAATCAGCGCCGCCCCAAAAACACAGACCATCCGCAGCCACTGACGTTTACTGAACAGCGCTGCCGTCACCAGCAGAAAAAACGGCAGGTGCGTAAACCCGCGCGCTATGAAATCCACCCCCAGGGCGTTGATTTCTGCCGCCGGTGTCGATGAGGCAAACATGATTACCAGCGCCGGACCGAATCTTTCAGGGAAAAATCTCCACAACATCAGTCCCATCAGCACCAGGTAGATAACATTGAGGATCCTGATAGCGTTGTACGGGTTCACCAGCGGCGTCAGCAGAGCCACCGGATAGAACTGAAGATACGGCTGGGTCAGTTTGGCTCCGGCAAAAGCCGGGTTCTCCGGTGGAAAATGGTTCAGCAGTGAATTGGCAATAGCCGCGTAGTAAAGGAAATCAACATCGGCCGGGGCGTCATAGATGTAGCGATCATTGTCGGTATCATACGTCCCGATCCACAGTTGCCCGGCGACATAAAGCAACACCAGGGCCACAAAAATCGCGAGATTGAACCATTTGCTTCGCATGGTAATCGAATACCGCTACCGCTTGTACTCCCTTACAAACTCCATCCGCTTTTTGAGGGCCGGGTGGCCGTAGAACCAGAACTCAATCAGCCAGTGCGGATCGGGATCGGACAGATTATACACCGACAGCTTGTCAAATGCAATCGCCGCCGACTCACCTGAGACCTGCGAGATATCCAACCCGTAGATATCGCACTGGTGCTCTATGTACCGGCTCCAGCCGTTGGTCACCGGCTGAAACACGAATGAAATGATCGTCACGAAAATCATTACCAGCGGCAGCGACGCCACGTCCGCCAACCGATCAATCCGGAAGCGTCCTCGGAAGCGTTTTATGACAGCGTGGATAGTCCGGTTCATCAACCACAACGCAAAGGCGATGAACACCACCGCCACCAGCAGCCCCCACCAGACATGGTTCATCACGTAATGTCCCATCTCGTGCCCCATGACGAACTTGATTTCATCGGTCTCGAAGTTGTCGATCATAGTATCGTACAGCACAATCCGCTTGGTTCCGAACAGGCCGGTGACGTAAGCATTGATCTTGGTCGACTGTTTGGAGGCGTTGACCTGAAATACGTCGGAACCTTCGATACCGGCTTGGGATGCCAGCGCCAGTATTTCGGACTCCAGTTGCTTGTCCTTCAGCGGCTCATACTTGTTAAACAACGGCGAAATCACCACCGGCGCAATGACGATAAAGAAAACCAGAAATGGTATCGCCCCGATTGAAAACCACAGCCACCACCTGCGGAACCTGGCCACCGCCCGGTAAAAGAACCAAACCGGGATGATTCCGATTACGGCCCCGATCAGCAGACCCAGCAGATCCTCTCCCCACCACTCGATAAACGTCTGGTTTATGAAACCGTAATCGCTCTCCACCATGAAACTACGGTATATGTGTAAAGGAAGATTGAGAATGTAATCAGCCAGGAGAAACAATACCCAGAACAACCACAGTATCAGGAATTTGTGCCGGGCGACACCGGCCCAGTTGCGTATCTTGGCCGAGAAGCCGGTAAACAGCAAAAGGCAGAGCACACCGATAGAGACAAAAAAGCCGACAAACCGCCAGATGTTATTGAACTGCGAATAAGAGACAAGCCTCTCTTTGCGCTCAGCCGACATCGGGTACAACGGCTCTTCGACTGTCGTCCCGGCTTCCACCTGAGCGACAGTATCAACAGCCGCGGAGTCTAACGACGTAATCACACTGTCGACGAAATCTGATACAGCCGCATCACCGAAGGCGCACGGTACCAGTATGAGCACAAGCAGCAGTGCTGTTGACGCAATCTTAAATCTTGTCACGTATTTCTCCGTTTTCTTGTCGAAGGCACAGTGGATTTGACCTACAATCCTGATTGCCTTTCGAAGTCCCGAATTACCATCGCAAAGCCGGGTTTCAATCCCAGTGGCGAATAGAAGGTCTCCAGTTCGCGATCAGTGAGCAGATCGATCATGTAAAGCCCGCGCAGCTTTTCCAACATCCGCCGCATCAATTCCTTGCCAATCCCCTGACCCTGGTAATCCGGCAGCACTTCCAACAGCGGCATGTAGGCGCTCAGCACACCGTCGCTGATTGCCGTTATGAAACCGACCACCCGGTCGGACTTGTCATCGATGGCCATTACTACATGGTCGGAGCCGGCTAGAATCCTCAGGTGAGTCTCAGCCGAGGGCGGATTGGGCCAGCCGACAAAAAAGCCCTGGAGCCGGTCGGCGGTTACACCGTCAATCGAATCGACATAGGCTGCCAAAACATGCTCCTAATCCTCTTCCATCGACAGACACTCGTACACCTGTACACTGGAGCCGTCGTCGAACAGAATGGGTGCCTCCATAATAGCACGTATACTGTCGGGCGTGATGATATCGGGATCATAGGTAAAGATCACGCGACGATCGGCCGCGTAGGTCACTATCCCATTGACTCCGGGAACGTTTTCATAGAGCGACGTCAAGAACCGGGCGGTTCCTTTGCACCTGACCCCGGCTACGGTACACTCGAGTTTTTTCCCTTCACCGGTTCCCTGCGTAACGACGGTCGACGGCTTAGTAAATGCCGTGCGCAGAAAGTACCCGCTGAACAGGGCGATAACAACCAACACCGGAACAATAAGTTTTGGAACGTTCATGATATTCCTCTACAAGTTCGCCTGAACGCTGAGAACCTCGTCCTCCGGACAAGCATCCACACACTCCAGACAGTTGGTACAATCACGATGCCTCACCCGGCGCAGCTCCGGCACCGGAATATCGTACGGGCAGGCGGTTTGACATTCGCCACAGTCGGTGCAGCCTTCCTCATCTCTGGATATTTTGACTAAACCCAGACGACTGAACGGGTCGAGCACGGCACCCATCGGGCACAAATAACGACAGAAAAACATCGGTATCACCAGGGCTCCCAGAGTGAGAACGATAAGCACCACGTATGATACGATGCCGACTGTACCGTGGCCGAATCCCGAGAAGATAAGATAGTAAGGATCATAACCGCGCAGGATGAGTTCGCCCGCTCGATAAGTAAGAACGAGAAATAGGACCAGCACCACGTACCGAAGAATCTTCAGGACACCGTTGAGGCGGGCTCCGGGATGAAGCCTTCTTTTAACAATCAATTCCCCCGCTCGACCACAGAGTTCACCCAGAAACCCAATCGGGCAGGCCCACCCGCAAAATGACTTTTTGGAGAGCAGGGCGAGCACAATCAGAGCCACGAACATTGAAAGATTCAGGGGGCCCAGTGCGCAACTGAACTCGCCATCTGTAAACAACCCCCAGAGGCTCTCCGCTCCGCCAAACGGACAGTAGGCCTCGAATGTTCGGACCCCGAATCCGAGCGCCAGGTATACTACCATTCCCAGTATTACGGTCATTAGACTATAACGGATATATCTTACTTTCATCGACAAACGTGATCCTCTTTTTCTTGTCCATTTCTCTTTCGGTCCTCACATAATAACGTCAGGACACCCTCCCGTCAAGATCGGGAGCAGGACCTGACGTAATGTAAGCAGTCGTAGTTGGTAGGGCCCCAAGTGGGCTTGACCTATCCGAACTGAGGATCTCCCAGCTCGAATTAACTTACAGGTCTTTTCTGCTGAAGCGGTCTATGGCTGCCCAAGCTAATTTCTCAAGGATGCCTCGCCAGGACCGACAAACAGAAGTTTCGTCCAAGATTGAATCTGTATGAATCGACAGGCGATAGCCATACTTAGCATGAACTATAGAGTTTCTGAACATGTACAGTGTTGTGGCAAGAATATCTGCGTCGTCTTTAGCGATAAGACTAGCCTCAAGCGCTCGGTTTAGCAACACTCCATCTGCGAGCCCTTTGATCAATCGCTCTAATGGAATCCTTTCACTACTTGTTAGCATTGTGGCAGCTTTAGTGAGAAATTCACGATCACTCATAGATTTGTCACAGCGTAAATGTGAGAATTCTCTTTCTTGCTCAAAAAATGCGTAATATTCAAGCACCCGGTAGTATTGGATGCACGCCGAACAATCATCCATATCACGGCTTGCATAGCAAAAAAGACGAAGAGGGATAAGCTCGTTCACTGCTGGAAGCAGGGAATCCCTTTCCTTAATTGTTGGTCTTTCTTCTTCAGGTTGAAGCTCGTCACACCAATCCTCAGGCACTTTGATCGAAAATACGTTTAACGTTATTTTGAATCTCTGAAAGTATCGAATCAAAAAGTTCAGTAGATATGCCTCTACTAACTCAGGGGGAATTCCTAAAATACGCACACTAGCTACACAATCCCAATCCCCAAAATAGTTGTTATCAAAGTAACTATCGAAAAGGTAGATTCCAAGGGGTGTAACTTCCCCTACTGACGCTCCTGCTCTTCCAAGTTTACACTCGTAGTACTTCGGGGGATTGGAGACAAAGAATTCGTGGAACTGCCCTAAAGAATAACCTTGCCGGCCATGTGGTTTGAAGCCGGGAGTTTTTTTCATAACCTCTTCAAGGTTAGGGTAGATTTCTTTTGATGAGAAGACACTTAGACCAAGCAGAGGCCAGCAAATCTCACAGAGTGTTTCACCCTTTTTGAAATCAAGATGCTCATCGTACCAGCTAGGAGGCTCAAACTTAGTTGGTATAGTAGTCATGGTCAACAATATGCTTTGGGTTTACATGATCGTGGCTGCGCCAGCAGATCAAACTTATGTGGGGCTTGACTTTCATTTTGTCATGCCGCGAGTCGGCGTGACCTACTGTCTACCATCTACGCCACCGTCACCTCTTTGCAGAGATACACATCCTGGATGGCGTTGAGCAGCTTGACGCCGTCTTTCATCGGTTTCTGGAAAGACTTGCGGCCGGAGATCATCCCCATACCGCCGGCGCGTTTGTTGATCACCGCCGTGCGAACAGCCGCCTCCAGATCACCGGTACCCTTCGAGGCTCCGCCGGAGTTAATCATACCGATCCGTCCCATGTAGCAGTTGGCAACTTGATAGCGGCAGAGGTCGATCGGATTGTCGGTGGTCAGCTTGTCGTAGACCAGGGGGTGCGTCTTACCGAACTTCAGCGCCGTGTAGCCGCCGTTGTTCTCGGCCTGCTTCTGTTTGACGATATCGGCCTCGATAGTCACCCCGATATGATTGGCCTGTCCGGTCAGATCGGAGGCAACATGGTAGTCCTTGTCGGCTTTGAAAGCCGGGTTGCGCAAGTAACACCATAGAATGGTGAACATCCCCAGCTCATGGGCGTGCGAGAAGGCCTCGGTTGTCTCCTGAAGCTGCCGCATCCCTTCTTCGGCGCCAAAATAGATCGTTGCCCCCACGCCAACCGCACCCATGTTGAAGGCGTTCTCAATGTTGGCAAACATCACCTGGTCCGGTCTGTTGGGATAAGTCAGCATCTGGTTGTGGTTCAGTTTGAGAATCAAGGGAATCTTGTGGGCGTACTTACGAGCTATCGACCCCAGCACGCCGAATGTCGAAGCGACACCATTGCAGCCGCCCTCGATAGCCAGCTCGACGATTTTAGCCGGGTCAAAATAGTCCGGGTTGGGTGCAAACGACGCCCCGCCGGAGTGCTCGATCCCCTGGTCGACCGGCAGAATCGAAACATACCCGGTCCCGGCCAGGCGACCGTTGTTGAACAACCAGTTCAACGAGCGCATAACTGCCGGTGTACGGTCGGTCTGGCTGAACACCCGGTCGATAAAATCCGGCCCCGGCAGGTGCAGTCGTGATTTGGTAATCCCCTCACACTTGTAGGTCAACAGTCCCTTGTCATCCCCCAGCGCCTTCTCGATTCTGTTTATCATTTAGGATTCTCCCATATCAGGACCTTTTGATTTTCTGGTAATCATATTATCTGTTTTGGTGGGGAAAGTAAACAGAATTGAGTCAGCGTAGGCGTCTGATTCGGCGGTCCGAAAGAAGCCAGAGAGTACGGTGAGTAGTAATGCGAAGAACCAGCCTCAGATTCTCGCGTCAAACCAACTCACAACGCATCACGGTGATAGCCCGGCCGGAAAGTACCACCCTTTCCCCCTCCACGCGGACACCGACTTCGCCCCCACGCTGGGAGGCCTGGTATGCGGAAAACTCGCGCTTGCCCAGTTTGGCTGCCCAATAAGGACCAAGCATACAATGAGCCGCGCCGGTAACCGGGTCTTCATTGATTCCCATCGCCGGCGCAAAAAAACGCGAAACAAAATCATAGCGACTCTCATCACCGCGACTGGTCAGGATCAACCCTCGCAGGGATAATCGGAGAATCGCCCCGAAATCCGGCTGGCAGCCACGAACCGTTTTTTCTGAGGCAACTTCGACCAGGTAATCCAGATCGCTCCTGCCGACATATACCGGCTCCACACTCAGCGCTTCGGTAACTTCAGGCGGAGTTTCGCAGGGCCGGGTCAACCGAGCGGGGAAATTCAACTCGATGGCATCACCCGCCCGCTTAGCCGTCAGCAGTCCGCTTTGCGTCTGGAATCGTGCCGATTGATCCGACGTAAGGTGACCTTCCTCCCACAGCACGTGCGCAGCGGCCAGCGTGGCGTGGCCGCACAACTCGACCTCGGCTGCCGGTGTAAACCACCGCAGATTGTACCCGTCATTCTGCGGGTACAGAAAGGCTGTCTCCGAAAGGTTCATCTCGGCCGCTACCTGCTGCATCCAGGTTTCCTCGGCAGGTCCGTCAAGGATACAAACCGCGGCCGGATTGCCGGCAAACGGTCGGTCGGCAAAAGAATCTACCTGTACAATTCGTTGACCCATAGACGTATCCTAACAGATGTCGTTATTGATGTCAAGCCACCAGCATCCGTCAGGTGCGCAGGAGATACTGAAACTTGAAGAAGAATTGGCGCGCACTCTTTTCGGGACAGTGCGAATCCCACAATTCCCAGGCGTAGTTGTGCGTAGATCCGACGTAGAAAACAGTGTAGGGATTCACGCGATAGGTAACCAACGGTTCAACACTGAGGTCATCGGCAAACTCATTATACTGCACTATGGTTCGTACAAAAAGCTCCCTTGTAATCTGGTAGTTGGTCCGCAGACGCAGAATGACGCCTTCATAGATCAACTCTCCGGTATCGCGGTTTCTCAGCTTCAGCAGGTCAACTGATGGCGACAGCGTCAACTGCTGCAGCGGCTTGACGTCTGCCCACAAACTGAAGTTGGTAACTCGACCCATAACCGGAGGGTCCACATTGCGGGCAATCGTATTACCGTAGCCGAACTGCAGGCCAAGTTGCACAGCTTCGAGTGTTTCGTTGCCAATGTTCACGCTGAACCGCCGGATATCGTCAAACCAGATGTCATGATAGTTCTCGCGACTCAGCAGCATATTGACATTAAACCATGTTCGACCCCGGAAATTCATGCCCAGCTCCGGACGCACCCATTCATCTTTACGCGTGCCGTTGTAGTCCCACACCCGCCCAAAGTCGATAAACGGACTGACCCTGGTAACCACGCGGCCATTGGGCCGGAAAGTGAGCATTGTCCATCCCAAAGCCCAGCGGCGACTGTTACTCCAGATGGATCCCAGGTCGGCGCGGAAAGTCGGGCTGGTTGCCATATAATCAAGATCGAAACTCCACAGCCTCCCGCTGCGCTTCAGGCTGGCATACCAGGCGTGGCCGTCGAATGACTCCCCGTCCAGCGCTACCGTGTGTCGACCGTCATCGAAATACTCCTGCCCGTAACCGCTCTCAACCGTAGTGTCGATAGCGTTGGGCGCGTCAGCTTCCTTGGTGTGACCACCCAGAGCCTGAAATTCAATACGGTAGTATTTCAGAAAACTAATCCGCGCATCGGCGCCGTAGACACTGTTAGCACCGCCTCCTTCGAGTCGTCGGTCGGTTACCAGGGCGCCGATATGAGAATCATCCAGGATAGTCCGCCGGACACGCGCGATACTGGAGGTGGAGTTTTCAAACGCCGCAAATGCGGAACGCTCCTCAAGCGGTAACACGTAAGGCGTGTTTTCATCATGGGCCAGCAGATAGAAAAAACTGGTGCGTTCCATGCGCCCCGTCAGTTTGAAAGCCACGTCCGGATCGTTTATCGAGCGTGTGTAGATGGCATCGATCCAGGTATCATAAAGATCGCTGCCTTCCTGGAAAAACGGTCGCCGCTCCGGGTACCAGAGAGCGAAAGTAGAATTGACGTCGATCTGAGCAGCATCGGATTCCACCTGGCTGAAATCGGGATTGACGGCGACCTCAGCCGTAAGATTCGCCGTCAATCGATAGCGGGCGTTCAGCGCCAGCTCGGCATCAGGATCGGCATTGCTGAAACCAGATTTAAGATCGTCGGGATCACTCAGCGCACTCGACTGGAAACCAACCAGTGACGGCAACAGGTCCAGTCGGCTGCCGGGCTTAACATTCCTGATACCGGCCAGGTATCCCATCTGACAGAAAAAACACGGCTCACCGATCTTCAATGGCGCCCAGGAATACTTGTACATCTCATCACGCGGATGACTGCGCCAGAAAGTAGCCCGCCATTGCTGCTCTTCCCGGTTGGGGAAACGCAGCGAACTGAACGGGATCGCCATTTCCGCCTGCCAGCCGGTGGACGTTATCTTGCCTGCGGTTTCATAAACGATATCGAAGCGCCAATCCTCATCTCCACCACCAATCCAGCGCAAATCCCCCTGCACACCCAGCGGGTTGACATAGAACTCGTACGACCAGGCTGCATCACCATAGGTATCCAGGATGATACCAATAAAATCATCACCGAAAATCCGGTCGCGGTCAGTGAGAGTGGCACGGATGGTACTGGGATCGTCATGACAGATGAACGCCATGTACAGATAGCTGTCGTCATAAGCAATCAGCACTTCTGTTTCTACCGGAGGTATAACATTGTCCACCGGCAGGAACTGCGTAAAATCCGTTACGCGGGCAGCCGACCGCCAGGCGGGATCATTCAGATCACCGTCAAGTTCTATCGATCCGAAGATTCGCGGAACATCGAGCCGGGGAGGTGTGGCTGGTTGTTCGGTCGTTTGAGCTGTTACAGATGCCGACATCAATAGAAGCATTAGCCAACGCAGCATAAGTAAACCTTTCAAAACGGCAAGTTAAGGTCCATTGATCCTATTTACGCCAGACATCAGGCAAAGGTTTCCCCTGCCGGCAGTACCCTGACTGGTCGTCAACCCGTCACGTTCTCCGAACCCGCCGACGTAAAGCAGCCTTTAGGCGCAGGACTCTTTATGCAGATTCCGGTGCCTGCTATACAGCTTCATCACATTCGACAGCTATTATGCGATATGAACTGACCGATCGGAGGAAAACCGTATCAGATACTTCTGATAAGGGAAAGATACTCTTTGGCCCATCGCTCACGGTGGTGATAGCGAAGGATATGCTCATGGTACTGCCGTCCCAACCGGCTACCGTCAATCTCCCCTGATTTCAGCCGCAGAATGAGATCACTCAGCCGGGTCGGATCATCGGTAGGAAACCACAATGCTCCACCAGCCTGCTCCAACTCTCGCACCGCCTCACCCTCACGCGCGCCAAAGACAATCGGACGTCCTGACGCCATGTACTCAAAAAGCTTGCAGGGGAAAGTCCCCTTAGCTATCGGTACTTCTCGCAAACTCTCAACCAGCACATCACTGGCCTGTAGAAAGTAGGGGATTGATTCCAGAGGTTGCAGTCCGATAAAGCTAACGTTCTTCAGACCGTAGTCGCGGACCATTCCCTCCAGGGCACCTCGTTTCTGACCATCGCCGGCGAATACGAAATAAATATCGGGATGGTCAACCAGTTGGCGGGCAGCCTCAATCACCGTTTCCAGACTATGAGCCCACCCCAGTGTACCGGAGTATAGAACGAGGAATTTTTCATCCCAACCGAATTTCTTACGAATACCGTTTGAGTCGGCATCGAGAAACTCATTGTCCACACCCGACTTGACAGTCATTACGCGAGCAGTCGAATGACCGATAGTTATCATATAATCGGTGATGCCGTCAGTGGCCGACACGATATGATCCGCCTTGCGATAGAGCGCGTGCATGAACTTCTTCAGCAACCGCGTAAACAACGACCGCTTAAGATTGCCGAACTCCTCACTCGACTCCGGCTGCAGGTCACGAATCTCAATAACAAACCTGGCCCGATTCAATCTGGCCAGAATCCAGCCTATTACCGGTGATGTTACCGGAGGCGATGACGCCAGAACCAGGTCAAAACGATCCTTGATCCGAAACGAGTTGATCAGAGTGGTAACCAGGAAGATTATAAAGCCCACCATCCTCTTGCCGGGGTAACGGTTAGCTACCGGCAAAGCCCAGCTTCGGTAGACCTTGACACCATCCATCTCCTCGGTATAAAAAAAATGTCCCCGGTACTTTTTGGGCACAATACCATCCGGATAGTTGGGAATAGCAGTCAATACCGAAACATTCTCCCCCTGTTTGACAAAAAAGCGGGCAAATTCAAAAAGGCGTCGAACGGCTCCTTTCTCCGGAGGAAAATGCTGCGTGACTATCAGAATATTCATATCTACCTGAGACAATTCTACCAGTTTATTGTTTCCCGAGCAAGGTTTTTTTGCCTGCGGCAGTTAATAATTACCTTCCCCAACACGGTATCTGTTGCCAGTTCCGACTCGGTTAACCGGAAGGCGGAAATTCCTCACCCGACAACGAGAATGTCCGGACGGAAACCCACTTATCACCCACCATGGGAGCGATCAAATCCAGCTTGCGGGCCACAAACCTCTCGTTCGGCAAATATGAGACAATTCTATCCTTGACAAATACTACTCGGTGATGAGATATCTCGCGAGCCACCGTGACGTGTGGCTTAAGCTCCTCGTGAGGAGGCATCAACCCCAAACTGCTGTATAGACGAGAATACAGGTGGTTGAGATCGTCATTTCTTCTGACCTGCCAGTAAATAACCGGGTACCGGGGGTAGTAATCACCTATTGAATCCAGCTCTATCACAGCCGGCTTATGGAGATCGGATTCAGCCTTGATCAAACCGGCCAGTTCATCTATCGACTGGCCGGATGTAAACGGGAAAACCAGAGTTATATGGGCTGATACCAGATTGTACAGGGGGTCATACTTTTCCCGCATGGGCGCGACGATTTCATCCAGATGAGAGGGCAGGTATATCACCACCGCATAACGGTTTTGACGTCGGTCCTCCAGATTGCTGCGCAGGTAGTCATAATAAGTTGACACGTCAGGTTCTCCGCCTATCGAAAAAACACAATCTCCACCCGCCGATTCTGAGATCGACCCCGGGCGGTGTCGTTGGGGGCAATGAAGTTGCTCTCGCCGCGACCGAAAACCTTTATCCGGTCCTCGGCCACCCCCATAACCACCAGGTAATCCCGAACTCTCCGGGCTCTTTTCTCCGACAGATCCTGGTTGGCGCGAGCTTGACCAATATTGTCGGTATAACCGGTAATTTCAAGCTTGATATCGGGCACGAAATTCAGCACCCTCGCCAATTCCTCCAGACGCTCCTGGTTGGCCGGGTCAACCTCAAACGAACCCGGCACATAATCAATATGCAATATCATCGGCTCGTTGAGAAAGGGCAGGTCGATACAACCATGGCGGTCGACATCCGCACCCCACAGAGTATGGGGGCAGTCATCGAGTCCGTCCGGAACTCCGTCCAGGTCGGAATCTATCGGGCAGCCTCTGGCATCAACTATCGCACCGATGCGGTTGGCCGGGCATCCGTCCAGATAATCGGGGATACCGTCAAAATCGGAATCCACCGGACATCCGAAGATGTCCACTCGTCCGGCTGCTCGAGGCTCCGTATTAGGACAGTCATCCCACTCGTCGTTGACGCCGTCACCGTCGGAGTCCATGGCACAGCCCCGTCGGTCGACCCGGGCGCCGGCCGGAGTACCGGGGCAATCGTCATTCTTATCGGGTACGCCGTCGCCATCGATGTCGGCTGTTGCCGTTGATTTCGGCTCATCCGGTGTTACCGTCTGCCAGGCCGTTTCGGATCGCCATTGATGACCACTGACGCGTCCCCCAAAGGAAAAACCAACTGCCAACAACGACCCCATCAGCCACCGCGGCCGACTCGAATTGACACCGACTCTGAACTCGGCGCCGGCGGTTGTCAAATGATCCACTTGCAGGCGCCACTTTAACGAAAATCTATCAGACAGCGATACTTCCATGCTGCCGCAACCGGTCACGAACAATTCCGAGGCCCGGTAACTGACTTCTTCATTGCGAGCTCCGCGAGCTGTCAGGATCGTATCAGCCGGCGGGTCCATGAACTTCCAGGTCATGAGACCGCCGCCCAGCCCGACCGCCACGCTGATCCGCCCGCCACTCAGCAGCCGGCGTCCGGCCAGCAATCCGATCCGGGTTGCCCGCCATTTGAGTGTGGCGTCGGTGGCGTCCCCGCCAAACGACCAGCCCGATCCGGCTGTGGAATCATTGAAGAGTTGATAAGTGGTCAGGCTCAAACCCAACGTCCACCGCTCGTGAAAACAATAGGTCACACCGCCACCCCAGGCGCGGTCAACAGTGAACCTGGCCGAATCGGCGCTGCCGCCCCGTAACGTCGCCAGACCGCCCCTGACATCCACCGTAAAACGGTGATCGGGACACCCGGCCGACACCCCGGCCGACATGATAGCTGCGGTCATACCGACCACCGCCAAAAATCCGACGGTGCGCCCGACCATTGGCCATTTACCAGCATCAGGAGACATCAGTACAGTTTCCTCAACTGGACACCGGTATAGTAGTGAGTCAGAATCCGATCAAACGACGACCCGGCCCGGGCCATACCGATGGCGCCACACTGACACATGCCGACACCGTGTCCGTAACCGCTGCCCGAGAAAGTTATCTTGCGAACGTTACCGGAGCCGTCACGATCGATCTTAACGTCAAAGCGGTCGGAAGGCAGAATCAGGTCCGGGTTGGAAGTACGGCCGACCATCCAGCGGATACGATCTTTGTGAAATCTGTAGACGTCGCTGTCGGTGCGTATCAGCAGACGTGCCACCCGGCCGCCGGGAGTATGTTCGGCAATACGAACGTCCTGGATGCTACCTATACGCAGGTCTCGTCCCCGATCACCGGCCAGATACTGCTCCACCCGGCCCCTCAACTGCGACTCCGTAAACACTTCCTGCCATCGGTAGTATTTCGACCAGGAACAGGCGGTATCATCCGCCACCGCCTTCAGGTAGGGAATCTCCTTACGGTCCCAGACATGTGAGATGTTGTCGGTCATACCGCCGCAGGTCGAGTGATAGTAGGCGTTGATCAATTCATCATGGTAAGTAATAACTTTTCCGGCAGTAGCATCAATAGCCCGGTTGATCAATACGTTTTCGACGTCACCCCCTTCATATACCTGATCGATAATGCTGGACTTCATGTCGTACGGCTCCCCCTCGTACTGTTTCAGATGGGCCATGGCATGGGTGCGGGCGGCTATCGCCTGGGCCTTGACGGCTTCTATTTCCTCATCGGACCTCCGGCCAATCTCGGGCGGCACCACTCCCCGCAAGTAGTCCTCCATGTAGACAATGTTTACCAGCCGGACATTGCGGCCATAAGGAAGTACTTTGATTATCCCCCGGTAACTTTTACGGTCGAGTTGTACTCGGTTGTCGGTTCCCCGCGGAATGATATTGACCTCGTCCACCAGTTCCTGAATCGAACCCCCACCGGGATTTTCGACGGTTAGTTTCAAACCCTCGTTTCTGACCGTAACCGGACGCGATGAATAGTAAACTGTCTGTTCCCCACCGGCCAGGCATTCCACGGCAAACGACCGGGTCGTACTCAGGACCACCTCACTGGTGTTATCCTTCAGCAGAACCCGCACGAACGGAATCCTGATAAAGGAACCCGACCGCTCCTCCTTCAAACCCGGAACGGTGGCACAACTCCACACCAGAGCCATCAGGAACAGGGCGGTACCGATTCGGGCCACCAGTCTGGCGGCCGAGTGCAGAAAGGACGTCGTTCTGGAATCGTTGCTCATTTTTTTTCTTTCACCGGGGGCTGCACAATCCTGCCCAGTATCGGTTTGATCCCGGTGCGGTTATTCTTCCGATGCCGCATTAACGGCTCGGATCGTAAACAAGCTTCGCCCAGGACTGCAAATGAGGCCGCCTCCACCAGATCACCGTCCCAGCCAAGCTCGTCGACCGGTCGGACTTCAACCGCAGGTAACCGCTGCCGGAGTCGGTCTACCAGAAAGCTGTTCTTTCGACCTCCACCAGTCAAATACAATTTTGAGAGACTCCTGTTACGACGGATAAGCGGTTCAATTTTCATCGCAACAGTTGCCGCCGTCAGTTCAACCGCAGTTGCCAGCATATCCTCAGGCTGCAAACCGAATTTACGGCCGAAAACGAGAATCTCATCCACGACCGTCTGACCGAAGTCCTCGCGCCCGGTCGATACCGCCCCACTCGAGAAAAAGGTGTTGGCCAACAGCAACGTCAGCAATCTCTGTGATGTCCGCCCCTGCGCGGCTCGTGCCCCACGTCCGTCAAACCTCTCTCCGAACAATTTTTGTGTAAGACTATCACTCAGGCAGTTTCCCGGCCCGCAATCGGCGGCATCAAGGCTCCGGGCGGCTGTTTTTCCGGGCAGGTAGAAATAGTTTGCCATGCCGCCGATATTGACCAGCAGCCTGGTCTCTTCGGGCGTAGCGAACAGACGCTCAACAGCAACGGTCGTAATAGGAGCACCCTCGTTGCCAGCAGCCACATCGGCCTGTCGAAAATCGGCCACAACCGGCTTCCCTACGGCGGCTGCCACCTGCTCGGGTGATCCCAGTTGCAGCGTGCCGTGGACCATAAAATCACCTCGGCTTCTCTTCTGCGGCCGGTGGCGGACAGTCTGACCATGGGAGGCCAGCGCATCCACCCGGATTCCCCTCCTGCTCAAACTCCGGCAGTAGGTCGCGGCTGCTCGGCCAAAAAACTGACCCAATAAACTGTCCAGATCGATAATTTTGTCCAGTTCGACCGTCTGCGAGTCGATCACTTCCTGAACCAGTTGTCGGATTTCTCCCGGATAAGGCCGGGTGCGTCCGGCCAGATACTTGATCCGCATTCGTCTGCCGCCTCGAGAGATTCGCACGGCAACCATGTCCAGTCCGTCAACCGAGGTACCCGAGTTGAGCCCCAGCATGACCAGAGTCTTCCTGTTGAGTATTTCCAGCAATGTCACGACGGCAAACAATCAGCGCAGCACCGGACTGTCCAGCTTGAACTTCATGCCGGATATGCGCCCCAGTGCCTGTCTGAGACGCACCGACATGATCTCCCGCTCGGCGACGGCTTCAACGAAGTAGTCATACGCCCGCATGGTCTCTTCCAGATCCCGGCCAAACAGAAGCAGGTCGTGGCCGGAAGCTAAAGCATCTACCGCCCGCTCACCAACATGACCCAGTGTCCCGGCGCCTGTCATCAATAAATCATCGGTCACCACCGGTCCGTCAAAATCCAGTCGTTTGCGTATCATAGTATCGACGACCTTAGCCGAGCCGGTGGCCGATGCGGCGTCTATTTTCGGCAGCATGAGATGGGTAGTCATAACCATGTCGGCACCCGCCTTGACACCAGCCAGAAACGGAATCATTTCCCGCTGCTCCCAGATCACGTCATCGTAGTCCGCCGTCGCCAATTGCCGGTGCGGATCGATGGCGGCCGCCCCCAAACCGGGGAAATGCTTGAGGCAACTGAGAAGCCCGGCCTTTCTCGATATCTGTACCGCCTGCCGTACAAACGGCACGATTTCATCAGGGGTGGCACCGAAACAACGGTCCTTAAGACAGTCGTTGGCTTCGTTGAGCCGGATGTCACAAACCGGGCCAAGATTCAGATTGATACCCAGTGAAGCCATAAACACAGCCGATCGGGTGTAATCTTCCCGGAAGCGTTCCAGTTGCCCGTCGCGACCGTATTCTTCAGCGGCGCGGTACTCAGCCGGAGCTCCGCGCAGACGACAGATCCGGCCCCCTTCCTGATCGATCGCAATCAAGGGTAATGTGCCGCGGCACCTGGCCCTGATAGTTTCAATGTTCTCTCGAGCGACTTCGTGCGTGGGGCAATTCTCCTCAAAAAGAATCACTCCCCCGATACGCTCCTCAGCAATAAACTGGAGAAACTCCTCCGACGGCTCGGCTCCGGGAAAACCGATTATGAACAACTGGCCTATCTTATTGTCTGATGTATTCATGCTTTCACTCATACTTGTGGTTGTATATCGCATTACCTTACCTTACCTCTAAATAACCCGCACCAGGTTGCGTCCCTCTCCCTTCGCTCGATACAGCGCCTGGTCTGCTACCGAAACCAGTTCTTCCTCTGAACGACCGTTCTCCGGGAACGAACTGACCCCAACCGATACCGTTATCCTTAACCGGCCGACCTGTCCGGCATCCATAACGGCCGCCTCGACCCGCTCCCGTATGCGTTCCCCTAACACTGAGGCCTCGCGCAGTGGGGTCTGAGGC
Source organism: bacterium (assembly GCA_043811375.1). Lineage (GTDB taxonomy): Bacteria > Zixibacteria > MSB-5A5 > GN15 > FEB-12 > JBDRNJ01. The sequence goes on from JBDRNJ010000074.1 coordinate 98,242, forward strand.
AGGATCACGGCGAATTCCTCTCCTCCATAGCGTACGAAAATATCAACATCCCTGATACAATCGCGAATAATAACCGACAGCTCCCTTAAAACGCTGTTGCCGCTCTCGTGTCCGTAGGTGTCATTGAGTTTCTTGAAACGATCGATATCAATCATGATCAACGACAACGGCAGGTTGTAGCGCACCGCCCGTCGCTTCTCTTCCTGCAACTTCTGAAGAAAATAACGATAGTTGTATGTCTCTGTCAATTCATCAACGATAGTGAGCTCTTCCGTTCTCTTATGCAATTCGGCGTTCTCCAATGCCAGGGCTGCCGACCGCGTTACAATCGACAGTAACTGTATGTCCCTCTCGGTGAAATGGCCGACACGATCCGATTCGGCCGCCAGGACTCCAGTTATTTGACCGCGAGAAGACATCGGCACCACCATAATCGACCGCACTCCCTCCCCCAGCGGCTGGTAGTCATCGCGGCCGGCAATATCCCTTACTCGCACCGGCTCCCCCAATCGGCATATTTTGCGTACCAATTCCATCCGGTCCGATCCGATCGCCTTGGGGTGGAAGTTGCACCGGCCGGAGGTCAACCGTGCCCGGTAGTAAAGGCGTCCCGATTTGTCTTCCAGAATCATGAAAGCATGGGGATACTGCAACACATTGCCCAGAATTCGCATCACTTCTTTCACCACGCCGTCGGTATCAAGAATCGACGCTGCGATGCGCGAGTTCTCGTAAATTATTTCCAGTTGGGCATGCGAACGTTCCAACTCCGATGTGCGCCGATTGAGCGTGTCAAAAAGCCCCAGCAGTCGCTTCTCCGAACGTCGCAGGTGGTCGGAAGCATAAGACAGGGTAAGAAAAAAGACCAGCAGGAAGCCTATGTATATGGCGGCACCAAAAAGATTCTCCCCGCTAACCGTCTGGCTGATGGCGCCGAGGTAAGTCAAAGCCACTACCAGCGTCACGGACGAGGCCACCCAGAAGCGGAGGACATAGGCTGCTACTGCCGTGGTTAAAAAGAAAAGCAGGGAAAAAGGAGAATCAATTCCGCCGGTATGCAACACCACCGTCGGCACCAGGATTATATCGTAGATGATGGCCGACAGGTAGGCCAGTTTGATATCGAAACGGCCCCGAATCGCCGCGAAGAAAACAGCCAGATGCAGCGAGAATGTCCCCAGAACAACCCAAAACAGGTATGGATCAAAAGCAGTCTGCTCCTCAAGCCAACCCCAGCAACCAATCCCTGTCAGGGCCAGCACCCTGGTCAACAGATAAATCGAGTCAACTCGGGGCAGAAGAGTTTTATTTCGGTCCAGAAACAGCTTCATTCACACAATCCCGTATATAGTCAGTATATCGGCTTAACTTGACGGTTGTTAATGATACTGAAAGACTTAGATAGAAATGACCGAACCCGGTCGGGATCGGATAATTGATGAGAGCCTTACCAGAGACAGCCCCAGAACCCCTATGGCCGGCATGGCCGGCGCCGGGCGACCCTGTCGGGCAGGTGTCAGACGGCCGATGGTTTTTCAGTGGCTTTCGTGGGCTACACAGACTATATATGCAGCGTAACAAGCCCGGCCCGGTACCGTAGTAGAGAGTAATGGAGAGGAATACTATGAGCCTGTTGTTGAGAATGTGTTATCGGTCGGTTCTGATCTTTATCTCAGTCCTTCTGGCCGCTTCTCTTCTACAGGCATCGGAATTCCAAACAGGCAAGAGCATCCACATTTCAAACCTGCACCATATCGAAGATGATCTGTATGCCTGGGCTGAGACAATCACAATAGATGGCACAATCCAGAATGACCTGGTGGCAGGAGCCTACACCGTCGATATAAATGGCCAGGTCAACGGCTCCGAGAATATCTTCGCCTACAAGTTTGACCACACCGGTATCGCCGGCAACTCTCTCAGGGCGTTTGCCAACACTATTGACATAAACGGCCGGATCGCGGGCTCGGCGCTGTTGATGGGTAACAGTATCCATATTGGCAAGGGGGCCGAGATCAAGAGAGATCTCACTGTCACCGGCAACTTCATCCGAATTGACGGCCTGGTTGGCGGTGATGTCATCATTAATGGCAGCAAGACCATTATCTCGGGTGAGATCATCGGTAATGTCAGTGTCGAGGGTGATGAACTTCGCATCGTGCCACCGGCAGTTATCAGGGGAGATCTCCGCACCTGCTGTATTGAGGATATTCTCATCGACACGGCCAGCGGCGTAACCATCATGGGAGAGATCGTCTGCGAGCAGGCAGCCGACAAAACCGAGAAAGAAGATGAGTCGAGCGGTGTGATCAGCACGGCCGCAATGAGCACTGCCAGGATCCTGGCGGCCTTCCTGTTCGGCATTATCGCCCTCTTGTTGTTCCGACGGTGGACCACTGAATCACTGGACCAATTGCGCAGCCGCTTTTCCGTCTCCATAGCCGCCGGATTCCTGCTGCTGCTGGTGGCAGGGACAGCCATCGTAGTTCTCGTAATCGCCCTTATCCTCCTGCTGGCCGGGCTGGTCATAGTTTCCGGCAACCTGGCGCCTCTGGGAACCCTGGTGCTGACGCTGTCGATCCTCATCGTGCCCATATCCAGTTTCGTGGCCGTTTCCAGCGGTGTAATTCTCTACTCCGGCAAGGTCATCTTCGCTTTCCTCGTCGGTCATCTCCTGGTTCGTCTGATCAATCCCAATGCTGCTGTGCTGGGAAAAGGCCAGTTACTGTTAGGGTTGATCGTGCTGGCACTGCTTTTTGCCGCGCCGCTTATCGGCATATTGATTTATCTGCTGGTCAGCATCGCCGGAGCCGGAGCAATTGTGCTGGCGATCAGGAAAAGCCGCCGACAGAACAACCAGACCCCGAGGCAAAATGCGGCGCCATCAGGACAAGTCTCCAATTGAATCTGGATTGAACTGGAAGTAATCACGGATCCTGATACCCGCCCGGCGTGCTGTTACAGACCTCCGGCCACACCGCGCCCTCGTGGATCGGACGCTGCCGCCATCAGGCCGCTGTCATCGATAATGATCGCTTGCAGATCGCTGTAGGATTCGCACTCCCGAACAGCGTGACCATACCGAATCAACTCCTGCGTCGTATTGATATCAAATCCCCCCAGTTCGAGATCGATACGATCCGGCAACCACTGGTGATGAAAACGCGGCTGGCTGACTACCGCTTGCAAACTGAAACCAAAGCGAGTCAGATTGAGTATCGCCTGCGCCACCACCGTGATTATCCGTGAGCCCCCCGGCGCTCCTAAAATCATGAATGGCCGTCCCTTCTTCAATACCAGGGTCGGTGACATCGAGGACAGCATCCGCTTACCCGGTTCAATCTTGTTGGCCTCGCCGCCGACAAGACCGTACGTATTGGGATAACCCGGTTTGATGGAAAAATCATCCATCTCATTGTTCAACAGAAAACCCGCCCCCTCAACCAACAGTTTACAGCCATAACCCGTATTGAGGGTGTAGGTCACAGCCACCATATTGCCCGCCACATCACAGACCGAAAAGTGAGTCGTTTCTGACGATTCAGTACCCCGGGGGTTTCCGGCGCTGACCAGTTCCGATGACCGGGCGTGCTCCTTTTTGATTAGACTGCGGCGGTCATGAATATAAACACTGTCCAGCAGACCTTCCGGCACGTCGTAGAAACCGGGATCACCCAGATGAACTGAGCGATCAGCGAAGGCCAGCCGGGCCGCCTCGCAGAAAAGATGGATGTATTCCGGCGATCCCGGTGTCAGAACAGAGAAGTCATGCGTCTCCAGCAACTTAAGTATCTGCCCCACCGCAATTCCTCCGGAACTGGGCGGCGGCATACTGTAGATTTCAAGAGAGTCAAAACCGAATCGTATCGGCTGACGCCAGATCGGTCGGTACGATTTAAGATCCGATGCGGTTATCAAACCACCATGCGCCTCCATACAGGCGACTATATTCCGTCCCACCGGCCCTTCATAAAATCCACGCGGACCTGCCGCAGCAATGGCATACAAAGTCGCCGCCAGATCTTTTTGCATCAACCGTTCGCCGGATTGCGGACACCGACCGTCAGGAAAGAAGACGCGGGCAGTCTCCTGGTAGATGCTCAGACGATCCTGATATCGGGCCAGCGAAGAAGCCAGGTAATCATCGATCAGGAATCCGGTGTCAGCCAGTGATGCCGCCGGTCCCAGCAATTGCTCCCAGGGCAGTGAACCATAAGCCTGCCACAACCCGTACAGGCCGGCTACCGTACCGGGGACACCGCAAGCTCCGGCTCCCAGCGTTGAAGCCTCTGAAATAACCTCACCCTGCTTGTCGAGATACATTGTCTCAGTAGCCTGACCGGGTGCGGTTTCTCGGAAATCAAGAGCACGCACATCGCCTGATTCACCCGCTCGGACCAGTGCAAACCCGCCTCCGCCAATATTGCCAGCCTGCGGATGCACGACCGCCAGGGCAAAACCGACAGCCACTGCCGCATCAAAAGCATTGCCCCCCTGCCGAAACACATTCTCGCCAACCGCGGTGGCAATCGGTGCCGCCGTCGCCAGTGCCCCTCTTTCGTAATAGCGGGATACCTCCAACCCAGCACATCCGGAAAGAACACCAACCACCGCCGGTAATACCCACAGCCGGCAATACCACCACCCGCGACCGCGTAAGAACGCTATCATGTCGCTCCGACCCGGTTAGCGACGCTCCACCAGGTAAGCGATACCATCAGGAACACCCACATCAATTATGATGCCTTCCTGAAGCTCTTTGGCGGTTGTCTTTAAGGGTGGAGCTTCTTCGTCGTCAAACAGGTTGGTCAGTTTCAGACGAGGCGCCTTAAAACCGGCCTGGCGGAGATCAGCCTTGATGATGATTCTCCTTGATGATGCCTCATAACCATCATTGAGATCCCCCGGTGGCGGCACGACCAGGAGTAGCAGTCCCTTCTTCGCCCCCATCTTGAATGCAATATCTACCGACGGGTCGCTGCAGTAGAGATAGGAAGTTACTTTTTCTGCTACCAGGATCGACTCCACAAAACTCAGCTTCTTATGATTCCCGCAAGACGCCATGTCAAAAGTGAAAAAGTATAACCGCCCCTTGAATCGCGATGAGGCCACACCCACCAGTTTGGTGCCGCTCATAGCTATTTTCTTGGTCTTGGAATCATCGGTGGAACGAATGGATCCATAAACCTGGGTAGGGAAATCCAATTGTTTGTAGGTAACTGTGCCAATACGACTGTCAACCGTGGTCCTGATACGGAAATGGTTGGAGAGAATCCGGCACTCTTTGAAATTCTCATCATATCGAGGCATCAGACCACACATCACCACGTTCACGCCGGCCTTGACCAGTTCCACAATGGCTTCCTGGTCGTGCCTTGCCATGACTTCAGCAGACGCGAAAAACAGCAAACGATACTTCTTCAACGTTTCGAACTCACGATTCTCCCTCAGGCCAAAACTCAATTTCAATCGCATCAAGTCCCGGCAAAACCCGGTGGTCGACCCGTCCAGCAGCGATGGCAGGTACGTGAATTCCTTCTTGCTGGATGTTAATCGCAACCATGAATACAGACGATTGCCAACCACCGCCACATCCGCCTTTAACTCCATCTCATCCAGACCCACCAATGAAATGGCAAGGTTGAATCTCTTGATCACGTCATAGCCGTCTGAGATTGTGCCGTCGTTATGAAGCGGGGCACCATGCCAGTGGTCCCGATCTACAAACATGTGGTGGTTCATTCCCATAAAACCCGCCGACAAACCCGCGGTCAGGTAAAAGCGCCGGGTTTGATTCTTAACAGGTGCTATCTGTTCTTCCCGCTCCGGGTTTTCCGCCGCCTTCCCGGAAGTAAAGGAGGACGCGAAAGCAAAGCCGTATTCAGCCTGCAGAAAACGCCCTTTGACGGCCAGGTCGAAATAGCTGCCGTCCGGGAAAACATTGCTGCCCAGAAACGGAAACCGATCTTCGGGCACCAGATTAAACGCCGGCAGCAAGTCACCCGCCCGGAAAAATAAAGAGCGAAATATCAGCGGTTCCACCGTGTAGGATTGAAATATCTCCTCCAGCATTTCCAGGTAGGTATTGAGCATGAACTGGCGAAACTTAAACCAGTCTATCACCCGGGGATAGTCCTTAAACTCCAACTTGTTGAAACTACGGGGCGGCTCCACGTCGTCAAAGCTCTTGTACCTGGTTTGGTAGTGAGCGTTGAGCTTCTTGATGTCGGTGTACAGCCCCTCCAGGAAAGGGCAGTACTGCGCAGCCAGAACATCCGGATTATAATCGGCGCTGTCCGGATCCAGAAGACACCCGAATGATGTCTCGTAATCAAGCTCCACCATGAACACCGGACCCCGCGGATGAACATAATTCTTAGTCGTCTCGATCACGCTCTTGAAATAATTGCGCAAGTGGAATTGGTAATTCTGATGAAGATAACTTGGCAGGTAACCGCCGCTGACACCATACTCATCCTTGAGCTTCAGTTCCCGTCCGGAGGCATCACGGGCAAAAACCTTCAAATCGCTGAACAACACTTTCGGCAGTCCCCCATTCTCAAGCTGGCTGGCTACCCAGGGACCGGGACGCAGAATCACTTTGAAACCGAATTCCCGGGCCAGCTCCAGAAAAACTATCAGGTCCTTGCTCGGGTCTGTCATACCCGAGAAATCCATCATCCGATTCTCGTCCTGATGTACGTTCCACGGCACCGCTGTAGAAATTATCCTGAATCCGGCACGCTTGATTCTCTCAAAACAGATAGACCAGTACCGCTTATCAATCCTGAAATAGTGAAGTTCCGCCGAAAATGGGTAGTAAGTTTCCCTGCCGATAGAAAATTTGTTGCCGATCACACCAAGCATATAACACCCTATCTACCAATATGTTACAAGGACTCTTCGATTTCAGTAAGTATTATTAACATAAGCTTAACCGGTCGAAAAGTCAACTATAAAGATATAATACATTACTACACAACATCTTAATGGGGGGCATGCAACTCCAGTCAGACTTGATACCCACAGCATCGCACAAAATCAGTGCAGACTGTCATTGTTTTTTCAGAAACCACCGCTTTGTACGCAAATCCTTGTGTCTGAACATCTTCACCAATTACACACTCACCAGAGAACCCAAAAAAAGACCCCCGCAGAGCGGGGGCCTGCAACTTACTTACATATTTCGAGCCAGTCTATTTCAGCAGCATCATCTTCTTGGTTGAAACGAAGTCATCAGCTTCGAGCTTATAGAAATAGACTCCGGAAGCTACTTCCTTGCCGTCACCGGCGGTTCCTTCCCATCTCACCGGATAGCGTCCGGCCTGCATGTCGGCGTCGATCAGCGTGATAACCTTCTGGCCGAGCACATTATACACGGTCAGAGTGACATGCGACCGATACGGCAGCTCAAACTTGATCTCGGTCGAGGGATTGAACGGGTTGGGGTAGTTCTGGCTGAGAGCATACGTCTTGGGCAGTTCCTGCTCGTCGTAGGGTACGTCGGTGGGTATACCGACGTGGAAGCAGTCAGGACCATACCAGGCCGGTATAGTAGGAGTGCCGCCACCCATCGGCGACCAGATCCATACCCCACCCGGCGGATAAAAACTGGAGTCAATACAAATAGAGTCCCCGGCGTTGTCACTTCCGGTTTCAATGTACCATACTGCAGAATCGTATCCGATTTCAATACCCGGAGCGACAGCATACCCTCCAAAGCCAATAGTATCCCGGCCGGTTCCCGATACGGAGAAATCGTTGAAAGAGAAAAAATTGTATCTTGAGCCCAGTCCACAGCCGGAGACAGTGTCAAACTCAATCATGTAAAAATTCGCGCCTCTTGTTGCCTCGTATACCTGGAAGCCATTGGAGGAGGCACCAATAACTTTGGTTCCGTCCTCATAGGTCCAGCGGTATGTGAACTTTATCGTATCCCCAACCGGAAACCAGCCGCCGGTGATCGCTGAGTCACCACCGTTGGAATTGGTTACCGCATCGAGCGTAATCTCATTTACACCGTGAGCCACTCCAAATGCCAGCAGCCACAACAACGTCACCGCCGTCAGAATTGAAATACGCTTCATAATAATCTCCTCTATCTTATCGTTTGTTCTCTCGTTCTACAGTTTGTAATAATACTGTCATTCCCCCCTATCATCCCGCTTCATCCTGGCTTCCATATCTGCGGGTCTCGCTCACTAGCGTGACCCGGCACGGGATCAGAGAACGTTATCAAATTGTCGTATCGGCACCTCCCGGCAGACCAATCCTTCGGTCCACCCTGTACTCAATTATGCATTTCCATACTTTACCTGCCTAACAGTAACCACCTCAAAACGGGCAGTCAATAAAAAAAACGATCCATAACCCCAAAATGCTTAATCTAAAGTCCAATTCGCGCCGGCTATGGCGAATGCTATCCCGACACTCGGATTACAGGAGGTCCACTCCGAAGAAAGGAAGTATATCCCCCAACGGGTTCGCAGGCAGGTTCTCTGGAGGCTGTGACAGAAGTCAATCGTTCGGTCAGGTCTTGCGTTTGGCTTGCCAAACATGTGACCTGACCGGTAGCATCGCGAGACAACAGCCATTATCCTGATTGCAGATAAAAAAAAAGACGGCCACCCCCGGTATCGGGGATGGCCGCGTATAGTCAGAGATCTCAGTTAGTTCTCTTACTTAGGTGCATGGCGGAGGATTCGCACCACCCTGGAACAGATAAGCTACCAGGTAGGTCAGATCACCAACGTCAATACTGCCGGTTCCGTCAACATCGCCTTCGATATCGCACGGCGGCGGAGCACCACCCTGGAACAAATAAGCTACCAGGTAAGTCAGATCACCAACGTCAATACTGCCGGTTCCGTCAACATCACCTCTTACCTTACAGCAGGATGACGACACCGGTCTGATATAATCCTCGAAGAACTGCAAGCTCTGCTCGACCTCTTCAAGAAGGTCGGCCAGAGTACCGTTCCAGTGAGTGACAATTTCGACATAGTACACATAGGTGTCACCCGGCAACAGGGTCGCCAGCGTGTCGAACGTCATCACCGTGTGCAGGTCGGCGTTGCTGGAGTCGGAAATGGCATAGCCACTGTTGGCCATGTACTTAAACAGCGAATCCTGATGGAAGCCACCTTCCGGATAAACGTAGGTCGAGTTATCCTTGGTGTAGGCGCCGTGAGGAGTCGTCTTATACTCCACACCGTTCTTGTAACCGGCCAGGAAGTCGATACCGCCCCAGCGGGTGTCGTTCGGCTGACAACCTTCGTCGTCCTCCTCCGAACCCTGCTGGTAGATCAGGTTGTGCGGGTAGTCGAAGCCGGAGTTGTTACGCGAACCGGTATCGGCCGGGATATCGAAGTCAATACCTTCGCCGATACGCACGCTGGTCGGCGGCGTCCGCAAGTCATCGTAGAGGTACACCCTGATCTCCTGAATGACGAAGCTGCAGGTATCCGGATCAGTAATCGGAGCATACCAGATCTTCTCGATGGCGATCATTGAGTCACTGGTGACAATGACGCCGCTCTTAAAGATCCCGTAATAAGCAGTCGAGTCAGTAGACGTGGTATCGCCAACCGGACGGAGGGCGCTGGTGTCAACATAGGTCACGTCGAAGATGGAGAAACTGACCAGGGTGTCATTGCCGCCCTTGACATAGCCGATAATGGGCGAGCCATCGTAGACATAAACCGTTGCAGTCGTGTCGCAGTCACCGGCATCGTAGTAGTCCATGTTGGTCTTCTCTTCGCCCTGATGACCGAAGTTACCGGAGTTGCTCACAACCAGGCTGAGACAGCTAGTGGAGATGGTGTCATAGACAGGCGCGATCAGAGTGTCGACTACCCAGGCCTCGATCGGCAGAACCTTGCTCTCAGAAGGAGCCCAATTGTATGTGATCTCACCGGCCAGATACACGATCGTATTCGGAGTGTTGACCGTCCCGCCGTTATTGATATGCACCTGCATCGTGTGCTTGTTGGCGCAGCCGGACGGAATAGTAGTCGGGTCGTTGCTCTTGCCCAGCGAGCCGCCCGGCCCATCGGTCTGCGTCAGCGTTATGCTGGTGAAAACCAACGGGGCGTTACCGGTATTCTCGCAGATGACATCGACATCCTTCTGAATACCATGTTTGGTCCAGGTCGGATACCCAATGATCGGCGGATCCAGCGACAGGCTCGGTGCCGAGATAAGCGGGCAGCAGGGCACGCGCATCCACCGGACGTCGGCGAGGGCCCACCAGCCCTGATCCTGAATAGCACCACCGGCACTCTTATCGTCAACATACATGATGTCGAGATAATATGTCCCCGGGTCGGTGCAGTCGTCGGGAACCACGATATTGGCGCCGCTGAAGTTGCCGCTGTAGTTGGTGCCGTACCTGGCCATCGAGGAATAGGTTTCGTCGGCACAGTCCAGAGAACAGGCCGGTGTGTAAGACTTGGTCAGGTTACGAGCCTTATCCCAGGTAACACCGTTGTCACCGGAAACGCACAGCCATAGATCACCATTGGCGGCACCGGCCGGGAAACCGGGGTTGCTTTCTACGGCGCAGTCATCATCGACGCCACCCGGAATGTCGTTGTACTGCGCAAACAGGGTGTACAGTTTGCCGTCACAGTACGAAATACTCGGCTTGTCAGCGTTCAGACACCACGAGTTCGGCGAGCAATTCTCCTGATCCCGGTTGGCATCATGAACCGTACGCACGCCGCACTCCGTGGGACAATAGTGGAATACACGACCACGATAGAGACCGGCATCGCCGCCACAGTTGGCGTCAGTGGGCCAGTATCGGGCACCCCAGACAATGTGAATATCGTTGCTGGGGTCGAGCAGCACGTTAAGGGAGGTGTAAGGACGATACGGATACGGATCATTACCGCCATTGCACTCGTCTTCGTGCTTGGTCACGTTTTCCCGGGGCAGCCAGTTGGCACCGCCATCGGTCGAGACCTGGTAGTATATGTCATTGTCCCACTGAACATAATCATGTTCTGAGTAGCCGTCCTGCCCGGAGCAGGAACAGGTATCACAACCCGAGGGATCATCGTTACAGGGACGGTTGGCGACCCAGGTGATAACCACCATTCCGGCGTCGTTGCAATCGATATCTTCAGAGATATCGTAAATAGTGTCCACGCAACGAACTTCCCAGACACCGCCGTTTTCCGGATTAACGTTCCGGAAATAGGCAACTACCTGCGGATCAGCCGCTGCGGGAGCCGTTTCAGCCGCTAATACGTGCAGGATGGTGTCGGTACCTTCCTGCAGGGCAATTGCCGGCCAGATGTAGCCGTCATTGCCCAAACCGGTGCGACCATCCCACTGGCAGCTCTCACCAGTGTCAACCGGGATACTATAGCCGGTGAAGAAACAGCCGCCGGGTTCAAAGTCAAAGTACGGTCTGGTCTTATACGGGTCTATACCGGCTTCGGGCGAGTAGTGACCGCCCGGAATACCACGGTTATCGTTGGTTACGTCGACTACCACGTAACCGCCTTTTTCGTTGGTGCTCCCTGTCGATTGCACCCGACCCTTACAGGCCTCGGCGCCCACAGCCGCGTTCCAACTATAATAGTAGTAACAGCGGTCCGGAGCGGCAGCCGTCGCATCCGGCGACATCATGTAGTTCATGTGAACCAGCATCGTATCCGGAGTACCATGGGTACCCCAGGTGATCATCCGCCGCATGGAACCGTTGCGCTGGAACTCATACCAGGTATCACCAATCTTGGCACCCGGTGAGAGCGACGCCGAGGCGTCACCCAGCGACATACGAGGGGCCTCTTGGGACTGATCGACCTGTGAATAATCCATATAGCCGGCGTCCCCAAAAGAATACACTTCCGACTTGATTAAGCGCGGATCAACTTGCCGCGCCTCCTCAGCGGTTCTGGCGCCGAAGGCCGTCACAGCCAACATGCACGCCAGTAGTAAGGAGAGAATCATCAATGAGAAAATCCTCTTTGTCATTCGTAACTCCTTTCGAGAGTCATAGAAGTTCCCGTCTTGTTTCTCAGCAAATCGGAAACAAGCCTTTCAGCTTCCTGCACCGGAAAGTGTTCAGCTGATTGCTTGCCTGTTGCACGAAAAACAATTCACCGTAGATTACAGATGCTCCTGTCTCTGGAAACACCTCCTTCCGCAGCCTATAAACAGGCTGCCGCAACAAGAATTACCGTCCTTTCAGTAGAACCTATTTGGTTACAAACTTGAATTGATGTTTGTGAATGCGTTCAACAGCCTCTCTTGCCTTCACAGGTACTTCGTCCACTCCAGAGTTCCCAGCCCTCCCACAAACGAACTCGATTGCATTCGCCAATAGCGAATATTCTCAATAGCCCGCATGTAGCGCCGGAAACTTCGCCTTGCCGCAGGGCAAGACAGGCCAGCCGCCTTGCCTGGCTCGCGGAGCCAGTGTCACACCACTTACAATACGGCGGCCATGTGTAGACCAACGTCAATCAAATATAACAATTTCGGGGTCAATATGCAAAGAAAAAAAAGAGCAAATTTTGCGCTTTTCCCTTCCGGTCAGCCCCCCCTATAAAAAAACTCGGTCGCCCCGTGGCTGGGGCGACCGAGTATCGCAAGGAATTTCAGCGAATTCTCTTACTTAGGTGCATGGCGGAGGATTCGCACCACCCTGGAACAGATAAGCTACCAGGTAGGTCAGATCACCAACGTCAATACTGCCGGTTCCGTCAACATCGCCTTCGATATCGCACGGCGGCGCAGCACCACCCTGGAAGAGATAAGCAACCAGGTAGGTCAGATCACCAACGTCAATACTGCCGGTTCCGTCAACATCACCTCTTACCTTACAGCAGGATGATGACACCGGTCTGATGTAATCGTTGAAGAACTTCTTGCTCTGCTCGACCTCTTCAAGGAAGTCGGCCAGAGTGCCGTTCATGTGAGTGACTATCTCGATATAGAACACATAGGTGTCACCCGGCAACAGGGTTGCCAGCGTGTCGAACGTCATAATCATATTCAGGTCGACATTATCGGAGTCGGATATCCCAAACCCGCTGGTGGACATGTACTTATACAGCGAGTCCTCAGCGTAGCCATCGTAGGGATAGATCTGGGTGGCGTTGTCAAGGGTCACAGCGCCGTGTGCAATACTGTCGTACGGAACTCCGTTCTTGTAGGCCATCAGGAAGTCCATGCCGCCGTAGCGGTTATCGTTCGGCTGACAACCTTCGCCATCCTCTTCAGAACCTTGCTGGTAGATCAACTGGTGTGGGTAATCGAAGCCGGAGTGGTTGCGAGCACCGGTATCGGCCGGACAATCCATATCAATCGCCTCACCAATATAGATACTGGTCGGTGGCGTTTTGAGTGTGTCGTAAAGGTAAACCTTGATACACTGAATCACGAAGCTGCAAGTATCCGGATGCGTCTTCGGGGCATACCAGATCTTCTCGATGGCAATCAGTGAGTCATGAGTGATAATCACGCCGGTCTCAAAGACCTCGTATTCACCCATATCCGTAGTCGGGGTATGATCGCCTATCGGCACCAAACCGCTGGTATCAACATAACCGACCGAGAAGGCCGAGAAGTTGACCATGGTGTCGGTGCCACCGTTGGTGCAAAAACCAATAACCGGCGAGCCGTCGTAGATATAGTCAACAGCGTTGCTGTCGCAGTCGCCACCGAGCGCCACGTAATCCATGGTGTATTTATCAAGACCCTGGCGGCCGAAGTTACCCGAGCTGCCTACCACCAGCCGAGTACAACTGGTGCGAATGGTATCCCAGAACGGCTGGATCAGCGTATCGGTAACCCAGGCCTCAATCGGCAGTGTGTGCGGAGAGTCAGGATCGGTGGAATTGAATGTGAGATAACCGGCCAGATACACAATCGAACCAGGGTTATTCACTGCTCCACCGACATTCACCTGGACTTGCATCGTGTCTCTGTTTAAACACCCGGATGCGATCACGGTCGGATCGCTTGCCTTACCCAGCGAGCCGCCGGGACCATCCGTTTGCGTCAATGTTACGCTGTTGACAGTCAGCGTAGCGTTACCGGAGTTCTCGCAGATCACCTGAACATCCTTCTGAATACCATGCTTGGTCCAGGTCGGGAAGCCGATTTCGGGCGGATCCAGGATAAGATTCGGGTTCGAAATCGGGGGACAACAGGGCACGCGCATCCAGCGGACGTCGGCATTGACCCACCAGCCCTCGGTCTGGATGGCGCCACCCGAACTGTAATCGTCGACATACATGATATCGAGATAATAAGTCATCGGGTCGGTACAATCCTCCGGAACCACGATATTAGCGCCACTGAAGTCACCGCTGTAGTTGGTTCCGAACTTGGCCATCGAAGACCAGCTCTCGTCATTACAATCAAGAGAGCAGGCCGGAGTATAAGTGTTGGTCAGATTACGAGCCGCATCCCAGGTCACGCCCCAGTCCGCGGAAACAGTCAGCCACAGATCAGCGTTGGCCTGACCGCCGGGAGCGCCGGGGTTGCTCGCCACGGCGCAGTCATCTTCAACTCCGCCGGGAATATCGTTGAACTGCGCGAACAGGGTGTACAGTTTGCCGTCGCACTCGGAGATGCTCATCTTGCAGGCATTAAGATCCCAGGCATTGGGCGAGCACTCGGTCTGATCCCAGTTGGCATCATGGACCGTACGGACACCGCACAGTGATGGACAGTAGTGGAAGATGCGGCCGGCATACCGACCGGCTTCGCCACCGCAATTGGCATCTGACGGCCACTGCATAGCGGCCCAGGCCAGGTGTATCTCGCCATCCGATGTGATCAGTACTGATACGTCGGTATACGGACGGTACGGATACGGGTCACTGTTGCCCGCCACACACTCGTCCTCATGCTTGGTGACGTTGACCCGGTTCTGCCAGCTGGCACCGCCATCAGTTGACGCCTGGTAGTACAGGTCGTTATCCCACTGAGAGTAACCACGGCAATCATGACCGGAACAGGTGTCACCACCATTACAGGGATCACCTTCACAGTTCAGACCGGCCGTCCAGCCAATCACAACCATGCCGGCATCGTTACAGTCGATATCCTGGGCGAGGGTATTGACAGTATCCACACAGCGAGGCATCCAGACACCGCCGTTCTCAGGGTTCACATTCCGGAAGTAGGCCAGTCCCTGAGTACCGCCTGCAGACTCCTGAGCAAAGACGTGCAGGATGGTGTCGGTGCCTTCCTGGTAAGCAATAGCCGGCCAGATAAAGGCATCATCGGCACCGGTGGCATCCTCTGCCTGACAGTCAAAGCCGGTGTCAAGCGGGATAGGATACATAGTCCAAAAGCAGCCACCGGGCTCAAAGTCGAAGTACGGATTCGTCGAATAGGGATCCACTCCGGCCTCGGTCGAATAGTGACCGCCCGGAATACCGCGGTTATCACCGGTCACGGCGACTACCGTGTAGCCGGCCTTCTCTTCGGTCGTGATCGACTGTACCCGCCCCTTACAGGCCTCAGCGCCCACAGCCGCGTTCCAACTATAATAGTAGTAACAGCGGTCGGGAGCGGCAGCCGTATTATCCGGCGATTGCATGAAGTTTACGTGTATCAGCAGCGTATCCGGAGTACCATGGGTACCCCAGGCGATCATACGCCGCATGGAACCGTTACGCTGGTACTCGTACCAGGTATCACCAATCTTGGCGCCCGGCGACATCGAGGTCTGAGCCGAGCCAAGCGACACAAGTGGTGTTTCCTGAACCGGGCTCGACTGGGAATAGTCGTAATCACCCTGATCCGGGAAGGAATATTCCTGCATCTTATAGATGCGCGGATCGATTTTTCGTGCCTCTTCAGCTGATCGGGCACCGAAAACCGACATCGCCAGCAAACATACCAGCAATAAGGAAAGAATTGTTAGGGAGCAAATCCTCTTTGGCATTCGCTACTCCTTTCGAGAGTTCTGAGGTTCCCACCTTCACTCACAGCAAATCTTATTTTCAGCTTCTCAACATCAGCCACCCCAATAAGGGTCGGCCGTAGGTTTCTCTGCTGCGAATACACTTCAAAGCAACGGAATAACGTAACTCTTGTCTCTGAGTTCACCTCCCTTCCGTGGCCCTATCACGTCTAACAGCAATAAGGGTTATCGTCCGTTTGGTATGATGTTTACTCACAACTGGATTTGACAATCCTGTGCATACGTTCAATACACTTTTCCTGCTTACAAGGTTCTACGCCATCCCAATTCCACCGAATTGTAACGACCAGGTTGACGGTAGAATGGTCGTTTATCTCATCGGTAAGAAAACGCAAGACCATACATTTCGCCTTTCGTAACATTCGGCGAATGTCATATAAAAATAGCTCCTAAGTTCAATTTTGTCAAGCGTTTTTGGCGACCCAACCGCCAAAAAAAATACTGGCTGGTCCAATATAAAAAGCCGCCCGAAGGCGGCTTTATTAAGGCTTAACTGAATTTACCGGCGCAATTATTGCGGCGGCCGCGGGCCGGAGTTGTATAGGAAATTGACCATATAGGCAATATCCGAAACGTTAATGGAGCCACTGAGATCAGCATCGCCGGCCTCCGACGGCAATGGTATATTACCCTCCCTGAACAGGTAGTTGGTCAGAACAACAATATCATTAAAGGTGTACTTGTCGTTATCGTCAGTATCACCACGCATGAAATTGTTTACGCGATAATGAGTTACAATCGTATCGGCGGCACCGGCCGGGTAATCTTCAGCTATAAAAAGTACCTGGAATACCGACCCGATAACCCCCACGTCTGGGGAGTAGTAAAATGTGCCGGTCCCGTCACCGTTATCGGTGAAACCGGCACCTTCTGCAATGGAGTAGATCGCCGTCAGGACAATACTATCCAGGTCGAGATCTGTGGCCACGAGATCAGTATCGTGTGAAATACCGGTAAAGACCTCAATCGTATCAGGCAGAACCGTGGAGAAGACCGGCGCCTGGTTGCCGACGTCAATTACATTTATTTCAATGACTTGCGTGTCCGCCTTGAATTGGTTGTCGTAGACGAT
Source organism: bacterium (assembly GCA_043811375.1). Classification (GTDB taxonomy): domain Bacteria; phylum Zixibacteria; class MSB-5A5; order GN15; family FEB-12; genus JBDRNJ01. The sequence continues at coordinate 115,269 of JBDRNJ010000074.1, forward strand.
GAACTGCGGCAGGTATTGGCCGGCCTGGGTGAAATCAGGAGAGAAACTGAAAAAGCCCAGGTTGTTTAGCATCAGGTTCCAGGTGGCATTGGTCGGGACATTGTTTACAAGCAGCGTCGGATCGGGACTATCCTGGTCAGTACCGAGCACAGAGAATGTCAGGTTGTCTCCCTCATTGATGGTGAACGGACCAGTCCCCAACGAAAACTCCATTTCAGGAGGCTGGTTGGTGGGGTAGACCCGGAATGTCACCGGCCACGGGTCCCTATGGATCGAAGTGTCGGCGGAGTCACTGGCTACAAAATCCACGTAATAGAAGGTCGGGTTGTCATCGCCCTGATCGTAGTTGGGGGTGAAGGTAAGAACGCCGGAGCCATTCGCCGAATCGTAAAAAGTCATATTCGGAGCCAGAGCGGTGTCTCCCGACAGGGTTGCGGTCAGAACCGGGTTGGGACCGTCATCATCCCAGGCTGTAACCCGGTAGTACAGGGTATTGCCTTCCGCTAACGTATCAATCTGGGATGGAACCCAGATCCACGGTGCCCGGTTGCTGTCAGCCACAGTGATAGTTATCAGTTGTGAGTCAATAATAGCCGGGTCAAGGCTGTCCTCAAGATAGAAAGTGACCTGATAGGTTCCGGAATCATCCCACGACGGAGTCCAGCTAAACGCCGCCGAGCCATAGGCGGTATCCGGGAAACTGGCCCCAGCCGGCACACCACTGCCATATATCATAGGCAGCGTGCTGTCCGGGTCGGTGGCGTTGATCGTGAAACTCAGATTGTGCGTCTCGACAACGCTCTGGTCACCGATGATTCCCCATTCCGGAGTCTGGTTACCAGCCTCGATGACATCGATAACAACCGTCGTCGTCTCGGCCAACTCACCGTCGCTGACGATGGCGTCAACATAATAGGTCCCGGCTTGGGTATAGTCCGGGCTAAACTGGAACACCGCCGTGCCGCCGCCGGTATCGGAGTAGAGGAAATTGACCGGCATGGTAGTGCTGTCAAACGTAATCGTCACCGGATCGAGATCGGGGTCGGAGGCCGTGACAACATCATTCAGCGTGTATCCTTCGGTCACTGATGGACTGGGCACGGAGTCAAACTCAGGCCTCTGGTTGCCCGCTTCGGTCACCTCTATCATCACGATCTCTTTGGTGACGTCGATGCCGTCGTAGGCCTTAAATGTCACATGATACAGTCCGGCCTGAACAAAACTGGGAGCAAGTAAGTATAATCCCGTACCGTCGCCATAGTCGACGAAGGTTGAGTTCTCGGGTGCGTTGGCCGTGTCCAGAGAAGGTGGCGGGCCATCGGGGTCGGTTGCCGACAGGTTGATAGTCAGGATCTCACCTTCGGCAATGATCTGAGGACCAATCGCATTCAGTACCGGGGCGAAGTTGGTCGCTACTACCGTAATCTCCACCAGCAAATTGCCGGAAAGAGCAGGAGTACCCTGATCAGTGGCGAGGAAAGTTACCGTGTCGATGCCTACCTGAGTCGTATCGGGTCTAAACGTGAATGTCCCAGTATTGTCGCCATGGTCAATAAATTGCGAGTTGGCAGGCGGTGCGACTACCGAAAGGAAAAGTCTGGCTCCCAGCGTGTCCGAAGAATCAACAGCCGTCACTGTAAACACAAGCGTGTCAAGCATTTCCACCCCGAAAGGTCCAGCCGGATCGAACTCCGGCGGCTGATTGACATTGACTGTAGTTATAACCATCACTTCCGAGCCGGTGGCCTGTGGACTGCCGTCGTCGGTCGCGAATAAACGTACCGTATCCACACCGGCGTCATGGTAGTCCGGTTGATAAGTTAAAGCACCGGTGCCATCACCGTTATCGACAAAACTGTAGTTGTTAAGTGTCGTGCTGACTGTAAACACAATCCCTTGACCCTCCGGATCGGTAGCCGAGACAGCCACCACCAGCGTGGCGCCTTCACTGATGACAGTATCGTTCACGGCAGCCAGGACCGGTGCCTGATTGCCGGCCTCACCCACCACAATCATCACTTCCTCGCTGTCCACCGCCGCCGTGTAAGCCGAGTCGGTGGCGTAGAACGTCACGTAGTAAACACCCTGATCGGTAAACACGGTCGCCCAGTCGAAGGCGCCGGTGCCGTCGCCGTTGTCGGTAAATATGGCTGTCCCCGGTAACGTCGAAGTCGTCATTACCGGCGTATCTCCATCAGGATCGGAAGCCGAAACGACAAAATATAGTGTCCCGCCTTCCACCACCGAGCGGGCACCAATCGGATTGAGGATAGGCTCCTGATTGATGTTGGTCACGGTAATCGTTACTGCCTCTGAATCCATCGATGTCGGGTAGGCACTGTCAATGGCATAGAACGTTACCAGGTGGACGCCGGAGTCCGCGTATGTTGGCGTCCAATCAAATGTACCGGTTCCATCACCATTATCAATGTAGGAAGCCGAACCTGGTAAAGCAGAACTGGTCATCAGCGGCGTGTCACCATCAGCATCATTAGCTACAGCCGTGAAGTTCAGGTTAGAATCCTCCGAGATCGTCTGGGGACCAATCGGATTCAACACCGGGTCCTGATTGAAATCACCGATATCTATCTGAACGATCTCAGAGTCGACAGCCGACGAATCATCGGTAGCGTAGAAAGTCACATAATATGTCCCGGCATCGGTAAGGCTCGGCGTCCAGTTGAAGGCTCCGGTGCCGTCACCATTGTCGGTGAAACCGGCCGTGCCCGGCAGAGTCGAGGTCGTCAAGGCAGGTGTGCTCTCAGCATCGGTAGCCGACACGCCAAACGTCAATAGCACGTCCTCACTACCCGACTGAGTGCCGATTGCAGCCAGCACCGGGGCCTGGTTACCGGCCTCGGCGATATCGATTTGTACGATTTCACTGTCGACCGCGGCCAAATCGTCAGTGGCGTAGAAAGTCACAAAATATGTGCCGGCATCGGTGAACGAAGGTGTCCAGTTAAAGTCACCGGTACCGTCACCATTGTCTGTAAACCCGGCCGTGCCCGGCAGAGTCGAGGTCGTCAAGGCAGGTGTGCTCTCGGCATCGGTAGCCGACACGCCAAATGTCAGCAAGACGTTCTCATTACCTGTCTGAGTACCTATTGCAGCCAGCACCGGCAACTGATTACCAGCCTCGGTGATATTAATCTGAACGATTTCACTGTCGACCGCGGCCAAATCATCAGTGGCGTAGAAAATCACAAAATATGTCCCGGCATCGGTGAACGAAGGCGTCCAGTTAAAGTCACCGGTACCGTCGCCATTGTCCGTGAAACCAGCTGTACCCGGTAGAGTCGAAGTCGTCAGTACCGGCGTGCTCTCGGCATCGGTAGCCGATACGCCAAACGTCAACTGCACGTCCTCAGTACCCGACTGAGTGCCTATCGTCGCCAGCACCGGCAACTGATTACCGGCCTCGGCAATATCAATCTGAACGATCTCACTGTCGACCGCCGCCATATCATCGGTCGCGTAGAACGTCACAAAATATGTGCCGGCATCGGTGAACGAAGGCGTCCAGTTAAAGTCACCGGTGCCGTCGCCATTGTCCGTAAAACCAGAAGTTCCCGGCAGAGTCGAAGTCGTCAGTACCGGCGTGCTCTCGGCATCGGTAGCCGACACGCCAAATGTCAGCAAGACGTTCTCATTACCTGTCTGAGTACCTATCGACACCAGCACCGGCAACTGATTACCAGTCTCGGTGATATCAATCTGAACTATTTCACTGTCGACCGCGGCCAAATCATCAGTGGCGTAGAAAGTCACAAAATATGTGCCGGCATCGGTGAAACCAGGAGTCCAGTTAAAGTCACCGGTACCGTCGCCAATGTCCGTGAAAACGGCTGTTCCCGGTAGAGTCGAAGTCGTCAGTACCGGCGTGCTCTCGGCATCGGTAGCCGATACGCCAAACGTCAACAGCACGTCCTCAGTACCCGACTGAGTGCCTATTGCAGCCAGCACCGGCAACTGATTACCAGCCTCGGTGATATCAATCTGTACGATCTCAGAGTCGACCGCCGCCGAATCATCGGTAGCGTAAAACGTCACATAATACGTCCCGGCATCGGTGAAACCAGGCGTCCAGTTAAAGTCACCGGTACCGTCGCCATTGTCCGTGAAACCAGCTGTACCCGGCAGAGTCGAAGTCGTCAGTACCGGCGTGCTCTCGGCATCGGTAGCCGATACGCCAAACGTCAATAAGATGTTCTCGATGCCCGACTGAGTGCCTATTGCAGCCAACACCGGCAACTGATTACCGGCCTCGGTGATATCGATCTGAACGATCTCAGAGTCGACCGCGGCCAAATCGTCAGTGGCGTAGAAAGTCACAAAATATGTCCCGGCATCGGTGAACGAAGGCATCCAGCTAAAGTCACCGGTGCCGTCACCATTGTCCGTAAAACCAGAAGTTCCCGGCAGAGTCGAAGTCGTCAAGGCAGGTGTGCTCTCGGCATCACTGGCCGACACGCCAAACGTCAATAAGATGTTCTCGGTGCCCGACTGCGTTCCTATCGATGCCAGCACCGGGGCCTGGTTGCCGGTCTCAGTGATATCGACCTGAACTATCTCGGAGTCAACCGCCGCCGAATCATCGGTAGCGTAAAAAGTCACATAATATGTCCCGGCATCAGTGAACGAAGGCGTCCAGTTAAAATCACCGGTACCATCACCATTATCCGTGAACCCGGCCGTGCCCGGTAGAGTCGAAGTCGTCAAGGCAGGCGTACTCTCGGCATCGGTAGCAGATACGCCAAACGTCAACAAGATGTTCTCGGTGCCCGACTGCGTACCTGTCGACACCAGCACCGGAGCCTGGTTACCGGCATCAGTGATATCGATCTGTACGATCTCACTGTCGACCGCCGCCATATCATCAGTCGCGTAAAAAGTCACATAATATGTCCCGGCATCGAAAAAGCCCGGTGTCCAGTTGAAGGCACCGGTGCCGTCACCATTGTCGGTGAACCCGGCTGTGCCCGGCAGAGTCGAGGTAGTCAATGTTGGCGTTGTTCCGTCAGGATCACTCGCCGATACGCCAAACGTCAGCAAGATGTTCTCATTACCTGACTGAGTGCCTATTGATGCCAGCACCGGGTTGTGGTTAGCGGTATAGGTGTACCCGCCGACAAGAGTGTTTGAGGCCATCGCCGAGGCCGTGTTGGTCACCTGGACATCCACCGGTCCCTGTGTACCGGCCTGTGTAGTACCAGTGATAAGGTAGGGCGAAACAACGACGATCCCTGTGAGTGAAGAAGTACCCACTACTGCATCGGTACCGGCCATGTCAAATCCGGACCCGTTGATACTCACGAAGGTACCGCCGGAAGACCGGCCGCTATCCGGATCGATGCTGTTAACAACCGGAGCGCTCACCGAGGATGAGTTGGCAGTAACAACAGCCGAATGCCGGGAGTAATTGCCGGAGGCATCTTCGGCAATGATGAGATAATCATAGGAGCTCACGCCGTCGACAGTGGTGTCGACAAAAAAGCTGTCGGACACTCCCGGATCAGTGAGTAAACCGGAAGTGTTGTCAAGGCGGAAGAATGAACCGTTGGAGACAGCGTCACGGCGGTAAACATGATACGTCAGTCCTGAGACACCATTCCACGCCACCAGCAGGCGCGTACTCGATATGGCCATAGTCGTAAGACCGGTTGGCTGCGAGGGCCACGACACTGACGACAGGAGAATATCTTCCTGCTGAAAGGAGTTACTGGGGATGAGTTTTGCCAGATGATACCTTTCGCTGTTAATGGTATTGTAGAAGTGGTAGTCATAGGGATTCCCCGGTGATTCAGTGAGGTAGTTCTGAAAATCGTCGAACCAGTTGCCGTTGTCGTAGCCGGCGCCGGTGCTCGTCTCTATCCTGATCTCCTCGTCGGTATCATCCAGATACCCGAAGAAACTGATCTCCCCGTTGGCCGGTGTGGAAAGATCGGAGTTCTGCACCGCACCATATATTGACCCCTGGGCAAATGCTGACGCCGGCAACCCCGCTACTATCAATGCTATCAAGGCATATAGGTACAGGTACCTGATGCCTGTGTTCCTGGATTTCATTACTAAATCTCCGTTTATTGTAACGTCACTTTTTCCCATCTCATAAACCTCTACGGTCCCGGAAAGGTGCCACTCGTGGCGGCGTTACCCTGGTATGGCCTGCCTGCCCGGACCGGGAAGTTGGGTCCGAACCCAGCCGCGAACCGTGATTCGTAGTTTTGTGAACCGACAATGAAGTTGTTCAGGGTGTTCAGCACTCCGGGAATGTAATCAAGAATATCCTGGGCAACCGTAAAGTTGTTTTCATGCTCGAAAGGTACCATCAGGAAATTATAGTTCGTCGTCGATGTCGTGATAATAGAATAAGAGACAGCTCCGCTATCAGGGACCGCTCCCGCCAGACTGAATATCGTGCCGGCGGCAGTATTAACCTGGTAGACGCCTCCAGTGACAACGGTAAAATTCGTCCCAAAACCAGCCGCAAAGCGTGCTTCATAGCTCTGCGATGCGGCGTCAAAGTTGTTGACGGTCGATACATTAACGGAGCCGATAGCGTCAATGAGTCCGTCCGCATCGGTGATACCGGAATTCTCAAACGGGATTCCGACCAGGTTGTAGTTGGTGGTCGACGTAGTCACCAGCTGGTAATCATACTCTCCAACCCGGTTGGAAACCGCCGAACGGTTTCCGTATATGTCTACTGCCTCTACCACGTAGAAATACTGTATGGAGGTATCCCCTACCACATTGGCACCGTTTATGTCCATATCGTCAAATGTAGTTGTGAATTCATCCGTGACGCCGATTGAGTCTGCCGGCCCGGGTGCGAAATAGGCCCGGGTGCCGCGCGACACCACATAGCGATCAATAGTTGTGGCAAAACCGGCCGTATCCGTTGAGATTGGCGACCAGCTCAATTGTATCGCATCGCCGATTATTTGTATATCCAGATCCGACACTGTCACCGGAGGAGCGGTATTGACAACATCGATCGATACCGTATCCGGCGTCGAACTGGTTTGGGCATCGTCGACTGTCAACTCGAATATGTAAGTGTCAGCCACAACAGGTATAAACGTTGGCGTTGAATCGGCCGGGTCTGACAATGATACTGTTTGACCGCCAATCTGTATCCAACCGTAGCCGAGAGAATCACCGTCAGGATCATACGACGCCGCACCATCCAGTGTCACCTGATTGCCGAGCGAAACACCGCTCTGATCCGGACCGGCATCAGCCACCGGAGTGCGATTATCATCTGACACATTGATCTGAACTATCTCACTGTCAACCGCCACCGAATCATCGGTAGCATAAAACGTCACATAATATGTCCCGGCATCAAAAAAGTCCGGCGTCCAGTTAAAGGTTCCGGTACCGTCACCGTTGTCGGTGAACCCGGCTGTGCCCGGCAGAGTCGAAGTCGTCAAGGCAGGCGTGCTCTCGGCATCACTGGCCGAAACCCCAAACGTCAGCAGCACGTCCTCACTGCCCGACTGAGTCCCTATTGTCGCCAGCACCGGCAACTGGTTACCGGCATCGGCGATATCAATCTGAACTATCTCACTGTCAACTGCCGCCGAATCATCGGTAGCGTAGAAA
>JBDRNJ010000075.1:0-4327 GCA_043811375.1 bacterium
GATGAAGACCCTGGACAGCTTTGACTTCAAGACCATCCCCTCGCTGAACAAACGTCTGGTCGTGGAACTGGCGCGATGCGAGTATATCCAGAAGCGGGAGAATGTACTTGCTGTGGGCAACAGTGGTACCGGCAAAACTCATCTGGCCATCGCTCTGGGTCTGTGTGCCTGCCATGAAGGCCGCAAGGTGAAGTTCTTCACCGCCGCCGGATTGGTTACCGCCCTGACCGAGGCCAGAGACGATAGAGCCCTGCTCCGCTTCAAAAAACAACTGGCTCGCAAGAACCTGGTCATTGTCGACGAGTTTGGCTACGTCCCCTTCTCCAAAACGGGAGCGGAGCTTCTCTTTGAGTTCTTTGCTGAACGATATGAGCGCGGCAGCGTAATCGTCACCACCAACCTCCCCTTTGACCAGTGGACCGAGGTCTTAGGCAGCGAGCGGCTCACCGGTGCCTTGCTGGACCGTCTCACTCACCGTGTCCATATCTTGGAGGTGAATGGTGAAAGTTACCGCTTCAGAGAATCTGTCCGCCGCTTGGGAAAGAAGGCGGCCGTGCCGAAGCAGCCGCAACCTAGCCAAACAGACAACAAACAGAAACAAGCGAAGGAAGAGTTGTAGAATGTAATTGACCGCCCTCGATCAGAGGGCTAACTTTGTGCCCGGGTGGTACACTTTTCGACCGCCCTTTGGGACACTTTTACTCCGGCGTTTACAGATAAAGTCGCAAAGAATGACTCCATCGGCGCATTGTCCCAGCAGTCCCCCTTGCGGCTCCTGCTGCCGATCATCTCCGTTTCCGTGAGCAGTTTTTGATATTCTGTGGCGGCATACTGACCACCGCGATCTGAATGATGCATCAACTTCGGACGAATCTCCCGGCGAGCAATTGCTTGACGCAATGCATCAAGTGTCAACTCCGCCGTCACGCGATGACTCATCGACCAGCCGACAAGCATCCGTGAGTGCACATCAATCACTCCGGCTAAGTACAACCAGCCCTCTGATGTCCAGATAGATGTAATATCAGACAACCAAACTGCGTTCGGCCGATCAGAGCTGAACTGACGATTCAGCAGGTTCTCAGCCACCGGATGATTGTGCTTCGAATTGGTCGTGACACGATACTTGCGCTTGACAACAGCGCGTATCCCACTGAGGCGCATCAACCTGGCCACACGGTTCTCACTGCATGACACACCCGATTCATTTAGCTCAACCGTCAAACGCGGCGAACCGTACGTCCGACGACTGCGATCAAAAGCAATGCGCATCTCCGAGAGCAACGCCCGATTGGCGTGACTACGCTCACTCTCAGGGATTCTCAGCCAGGTGTAAAACCCACTGCGCGACACCTCCAATACCTCACACATCTTCCTCACGCGAAACTCCTCCCGATGACCACGAATGAACGCATATCTCACCTCTTTCGGTCGGAGAAGACCGAAATCGCTTTTTTTAAGATGTCGCGTTCCTCACGAAGATCGGCGTTCTCACGCTGCAAGCGACGCAACTCCGTTTGTTCCGAGGACAGATTACCCGTCCCAACAAATGCGCTCTCCTGATGATCAGTCAATTGCTGTTTCCAGCGATGCAACATGTTCTCGCCAATTCCCAAATCACGGGCAACGGCGGCCACTGGCCGATGCTCCTGGGTGATCAATCTCACTGCCTCAACTTTGTAAGCCCGGTCAAACTGACGACGCTTCTTCGACATAAACACACCTCCTGATAGAATCATAATACTATCTTCTCGATGTGTCCACTAAACCGGGGGAACTTCAAACCTCAGGGGTGCAGTCCAAACAGCTCTGCAATAAGGGGTAAATTTCTCTTTAGCCAGGTCCGTAATCAGTGCACGCTTGGCACCAGTTCGTTCGAAAATTCCGATTGCAAGGTCGGAGGACTGACAGAAAACATCCAGAAGATTGTAAACCACAGTCTCATCAATGGGATCCGGCATCTTTGTCTCTTCTTTCTCTGTGGGAACTGCTTTGGTGAATTCGTAATGAACCCGACTCAAACTGCTCCTGGCCTCGAGGAATACTCTCTTCAGAAAGTTAATATCTGACCTGAGGTGTTTGTTCTTGCCGGATTCAGGCGACGCATGGTATCCAACGATAGAGGCGGCATCAATAATGCATTGCAAAGGTTCGGCCATATCATGTACTAAAAAAGTTGCCGTTTGACGCGCTTCATCCCTCCTTTTTGCAATCTCCTTTTTATCACTATTGATTTTGCTCAACTCCGCGTGCGCCCAGATCATCCACTCAGGAATTCGATAGACCTTGTCGGTCAGCATCTTGAGATCTTCGGTCGAGCGACTTTCTACTTCGTCATAAAGCGCCTGTGTTTTACGTTGGGCATCAGGGGTCCATTCTAAGCGGCCATTCGCGTTCATATCCTCCCAAAACTCTTCAGACCACCGCTGTGCTTCCTTTCTAAGAACGGGATCTGTTGGTTGACATTGACCACAGAACAATACGGCTTTTGTTGCTCCATCTATCGTGATTGGGACGGCCAGAGTCATTAAACCGGCGTGGCAGATTATCACTGTCTGCTCCTCTACCTTGTTTGCCCTCGTGACGTGGTCTTGGTCACATTGTTCCCGGCCGTGTTTTGTGGCCCATACAGCTTTACAATAGCGAGGGGAAATCTGGCGGGTTTTTGAGGGGATAATCACTCGAGGTTTGCCCGCTCGCTCAACTAATCCAATTGGGATCTCAGTGTTTGCACAGATGAAATTTAACAACATGTTGAGAGTAGCTGGTGGAACACTGACGGATTCTCTAGTATCGTCTCTCATAAATATATAATATATACCATCTTAACCAAGATGTCAATATCTCTCTTTGGTTCCAACAATAACGGTGTGGGCTACCTCCGAAAAAGTGGACACTTAGCCATGTTATGATAACCGACCTTTCGAAGTCTGCCGACTCGTCCCCCGAAAACCACTTGCCATTTCCTGCCAACTCCAATAGAATAAGAACAAACAAGCGGGAGTAACTCAGCTGGTAGAGTCACAGCCTTCCAAGCTGTTGGTCGCGAGTTCGAACCTCGTCTCCCGCTTTTTTCACTATTGACCCGGCGGTGGTATATAGATGCGATACTTCATTTTGGCACTGGTTGGATGTCTGCTCCTGACAGGCGCTTGCGTCCAGAAAAGAGCCGATCGGTCGCCCGCCAGGGAATCGGCGGTGACAGTTGCCCTGAAGGAAATGGTGGCCGAGGACCAGCGCCTGCGGACAGACGCCACCCTGGACTACAGCATCGTCCGGGCTACCGATCAAAAGCATCACGAGAAGATTTTCGAACTGCTGGCTCAGGGCCGGATTACTCAGGCCGCCGATCTCTATCGAGCGGCTCTGCTTTTGCAACACGCCGACCCGTCATCCTGCCGGGAATGCTACCTGCTGGCCCACTATTTGGCCCGGCAGGCTGTCGAATTGGGCTACGATGAAGCCCGCTACCTGGCCGCGGCCAACCTGGATCGCTATCTCGTTTTCAGCGACCAAATCCAAAAGTATGGCACTTACTATAATGTGGACAGCATCGGCAGATGGTATTTGTTCCCGATTGATTCTCTTACGACCGATTCCGATCGAGCCCGGTGGGATGTTCCGCCGCTTGAGGATCTCATTCGCCGGATTGACCGGATGAACTCGGAGTCGGAGAAGTAATTTTTTGGTCCTGAAATGGCTCACCACCAAGTCCCGACGCTGCCGGCATATCTTAAGTAGTGGTTACGCAATGAGTTAAGTTCCGAGTAACCAGCCCCAGCAAAAACCAGCCCGATTTGATGTCCAATAATCGCACAAAATCGCTAAATACGGCGCCGATTCGTCCGAAACAGTTGTCAGAAGCCGGGATCGGTCTCAGTGGAACCAAACGATTTTTTTTGATTTTTTTTTGACCCAACACCGTTTTGGCTTGACACCTGTCTTAAGTGAAGTGTATTATTGGGGTTCACTTTTTGAGGCCCGGCCAGCCTATTTTTTTTGGCTGAAAAGCAGGCTGGAAGTAAAGGCCCAGATAGCTCAGTTGGTAGAGCACATCCTTGGTAAGGATGAGGTCACCAGTTCAATCCTGGTCCTGGGCTGTTATAAGATATAAGGTGAAATATTACACTTATATATTGAAGAGTAAAATTGCAGAACGTTATTATGTCGGTTCGACTAATGATCTGGAGCGAAGGATAAATGAACATAATACACGAAAAGATCATTGGACATACAGATTTCAGCCATGGGAGGTAATTCATTTTGAAGAATTCGCTAATAGATCTGAAGCGGTGGTGAAAGAGAAAAGATTGAAAAGCAAATATGG
>JBDRNJ010000076.1:0-11618 GCA_043811375.1 bacterium
CCGACGAAGAGTCAGATTAATCGACTCTTTTCGGGATGAACAAAGCTGTGAAAGGATAGTATACACTCAGGTAATTGAACTGAACCAAAGACTCAGGGAAAACCACATAACTCAATTTACACAATAATCCTTGCACTACCCACGATAGAGGCTGTTGTCAGTAGACAACGCAGGATTCATGTTTCCGACGACAGTACCTCAGCCTTTATTAACCCACCAAAATAGACCATTAGATTGGCCAGATTTATGATGGTACTTCTGAAAATCAGGTCTGCCATTGGACCTGCAGGAGATTTCCATAACCGTTCGTAAGTTTCGACTTTGGATGGATCAGCGTGGAAGATGTTACCGTTGAACCAGATGTCCACTATATCTTTCGGTGACAGTCTCTTACCCCCGAGTTTGACCACTGCAGGTGGGTCTTTGAAAGCATCCTTGAATCCTACTTTTGCTGATTTGACACAGTTCAGTATTGTGCGGGAAACACTATTCGACGAATTCAGGTGTCGTGAAACGATATTGTAGATCTTTGTGAAATGAATAATCTCTCTTGGTGAATGAAGTTGTCGCACTGTAGTTACCAAGGGCAGTAGCTCTTGGTTGGATGGACCCTGCTGCGAGAGTATTAGCGGCCCGCCTTTCTCCCATTTGACGTTGATCCCCACTTTTATTCTGCCCTCTCTGAAAAGGGGTAACGATGCAATGGAGTCCGCTCTCTTGCAGAATAGCTCTAGCAACTGTCTTTCGTGTGAGTTCAGCGACATATGTGGCTTTGAGAGGGCGTGTAAGTTGCCATTTGGCTATAGGTTTTCTATGAATGAAACTCGGTTACTTAAGTAACACTCTTCTGACTACTGTTTTATCTACAATAATGGGTAGCTAATCCTTTTTTGTAAGCTAAGTTGTGACAAAGGTCTGTCAAGTATCTACAGATAGAATGTAATCACATTCTTGGCCCTGAATTGGCCCGGCTGAAAACTTGGCCTGATTACTTGGCCTAAATAGGGCCAATGTCCTGTTGTCATCGTTTGCCTTTGGTTGCCTGCCCCATGGGTATAAGTGTATGTTAGACAAGACAAAGCCCCGTAAATTCAAGGGCTTACAGGGCTTCTAATATATGCGGAAGGGGGGATTTGAACCCCCACGAGTTGCCTCACTACCCCCTCAAGATAGCGTGTCTACCTATTCCACCACTTCCGCAATATCTTTAACAACATAAGTGCTGCCTGATCCGAGCCAATCTGATGAGCACGCGTTAAAAAGCAGGTGATCATCGTTCAACGTCAGGCAAACGCGGCTTGCCGCCAGTTAGTTGCCACCGGGATCGGTTGCCGGAGAAGGTGCACCCTCGGTGGGGATTGCTCCGGATTGTGCCGCCAGGCTCTCGGCCGCATTTTCCGGCAGTATCTGGATATTCATCAGGGAATCAGCAGCTCGTTGCTGTTCCTGTTGTTGCTGCTGCTGCATCATCATGTCCCGTTCCGCCTGAGCCTGTCGGGTAATGTGAGACTCCATCGGTTCCCCCTCAGTGCTGGCGACAATGCGCGTGCGCGAAGACATAAAAGCCAGCACGGCGCAGTTAAACATAAAGAGAACGGCCAATACGGTGGTCGCTCGCGACAGGAAAGAGGCTGCCCCCCGGCCGCCGAAAACAGCTCCTGAGACACCAGCCCCGCCAAAAGCGGACCCGGCTAAACCTTCACCCTTGGCCGATTGCATCAGCACTACCAGGACCAGAGCGATAGCAATAAACACGTGAAACACAACCCAGATTGTAAACAAGAGTCAATCCTCCATATCAGACAGCATTTATGATGCCGATAAAATCGGCCGCCTTCAGTGATGCTCCGCCAACCAGGGCGCCATCAATGTCGGGCTGCGACAGCAGCGCCTCGGCGTTGGTCGGTTTCACCGAACCGCCGTACAGGATCGGCAGCTTTTCAGCAGCTTGCGGGTCGATTCCGGCCACTCGCTGCCGAATGAACCGATGCACCGCCTGAGCCATCTCGGGCGTGGCTGTTTTGCCGGTGCCGATTGCCCATACCGGTTCGTAAGCTATTACCGATACGGCAATTTGATCGGGCGCCAACCCGGCCAGCGTGCCGTCGACCTGTTCGCCGATCACCTGCTCGGTTTGTTCGGCTTCTCTCTGAGCGAGGGTTTCGCCGACACATATAATCGGTATCAAACTCCCCGCCAGGGCGGCTTTGGCCTTGGCATTAACCAGTCGGTCATCCTCAGCGTGAAAATGCCGCCGTTCAGAGTGGCCCAAAATAACGTAGCGGGCGCCGACTGTCAAGAGCATATCGGCCGAGACTTCGCCGGTATAGGCGCCTTCGGAATGCTGGGACATATCCTGGGCTCCCAGAGCGATCGGGCTGTCGGCCACCAGGCGAGCGGCCGTCTGAAGGGAAGTAAATGGAGGACAGACCAGCATAGTGGCTTTCTCTTCGGACCAGTTGCCAGCCAGCAGTTCACCCAGGAGCTTTTCGGTATCGGCGATAGTGCCGTTCATTTTCCAGTTGCCTGCGATAATCTGCCGCCGCATTTCAGACCGCTCCCACTTTGGGCAGATCCGTCAGGGCCGCCACTCCGGGAAGTATTTTGCCCTCAAGGTACTCAAGTGAGGCGCCGCCGCCGGTGGAGATGTGCGACAGTTTCTTTTCCAGGCCGGCTTTGGCAACAGCGGCTGCGGAATCGCCACCACCCACGATGGTCGTAGCTCCCTGGTCGGTCAGATCGGCCAGAAGTTTGGCAATGGCAAACGTTCCCTGTGCGAACAACGGCTGCTCGAATACCCCCATCGGCCCGTTCCAGATCACCGTGCGGGCATCCTTAAGGGTCTCGCTGAACAGGCGAATGGTGTCGGGACCGATATCCAGTCCCATCATATCGTCGGGAATCTGGTTTATGGGAACCGTCTTAACGGCAGCCGAGGCCGAAATCTCAGACGCTATCACGGCGTCGGTCGGGAAAACGAGTTGGGCGTCTGATTCGACCGCTTTTTTGATGATTTCCCGGGCCAGGTCGACCTTGTCTGCCTCCACCAGTGAGTTGCCCACCGGGTAGCCTTTGGCTTTGCAGAACGTAAAGACCATGCCGCCGCCAATGAGCAGCAGGTCAACCTTGTCCAAAAGATTGGCGATAACGTCAATCTTTCCGGAAATTTTGGCTCCACCCAGAATAGCGGCAAACGGACGCTGCGGCTCCGACAGGGCCTGTCCCAGATACTTCAACTCTTTTTCCATCAGGAAACCGGCTACGGCCTGTTGGAAATACCGTGTCACGCCGGTAGTCGAGGCGTGCGCCCGGTGAGCTGAACCGAAGGCATCATTAACATAGATATCACCCAGTTCGGCCAGCTTGCCTGCGAACTGGGAGTCGTTCTTCTGTTCCTGAGGATGGAACCGGAGGTTCTCCAGAAGCAGACAGTCGCCGTCGTGCATCTTGCCGACGATGTTGGCTGCTTCCGGTCCGATGCAGTCTTCTGCGAAGGTTACTTCCTGACCCAGCAATTCCTGCAGATGCCGGGCCACCGGACGGAGTGACATCTCGGGGACATGTTGGCCTTTGGGTCGGCCGAGGTGGGAGCAGGCGATAACCATGCCGCCATCATCAAGAATCTTCCTGATGGTTGGCAGGGCAGCGCGAATGCGACGATCATCGGTAATATTCTGCCGGTCATCAAGCGGCACGTTGAAATCCACACGTACCAGCACCCTCTGCCCACGAAAGTTGACGTCGGAAATTGTAACCTTGTTCATCGTGTCGTTCCTATGCTTGTAGTGGCTATAGCATCATCAGAATCATGTCAACCATGCGACTGGAGAAACCCCACTCGTTGTCGTACCAACTGAACACCTTGGCCATGTTTCCCCGCGCCATAGTCATTTTACTGTCGAAGATAGATCCGTAGGGATTACCGATAATATCGCAGGAGACTATCGGGTCTTCGCAGTACTGAAGTGTTATCGACAGCGGCTTTGTGGAGGCTGCCTTTTTGACGGCGGCATTGATCTCTTCGACCGTGGCTTCCTTTTCGAGAATGACCGTGAGATCAACCAGCGAACCATTGGGAGTCGGAACTCTGATCGCTAAGCCGTCTATTTTCCCCTTCAATTCCGGAATCACTTCGGCAATTGCCTTGGCGGCGCCGGTAGTGGTCGGTACCATCGAAACCGCCGCCGACCGAGCCCGGCGCAGGTCCTTGTGCGGCGCATCCAAAAGTCGCTGATCGCCCGTATAGGAGTGAGTAGTGGTCATAAACCCCTTTACGATACCGAAGTTGTCCATCAATACCTTGGCCACCGGGGCCAGGCAGTTGGTAGTGCAGGAACCGATGGAGATAATATCGTGTTTGTTTTTGTCATAGTCGTCGGCATTGATACCGGGGATGAAAGTGCCGTCATGCCCCTTGGCCGGAGCGGAAATCAACACTTTCTTCGCACCGGCCTGCACGTGCTTTAGAGCATCTTCTTTCTTGCGAAATAATCCGGTACACTCCAGCACGATATCAGCGCCGAGCTTACTCCAGGGCAATTTGGCCGGGTCTCTCTCGGCCGTAATCGGTATTTTTTTACCCTCGACAACAAGATTGTTGCCCTCGGTCGATACTTCGCCCGGATACCGCCCGTGAACTGAGTCATATTTCAGCAGGTAAGCTAATGTCCCGGCATCGGTAATGTCGTTGATGCCGACAAACTCGATGTCTCTTCCACGGGCTGCTTTGAATACCAGCCGCCCAATCCTTCCGAATCCGTTAATGCCGACTTTCATGTATGCCTCCGTGCCAACATGGTTACTTCTTTTTCGAGGTATAAAGATACTTTATGCCCACAGTAAGCGCAACCGCTTCATAGTTGGATATTGTCTGCAAGCCCTTTGAGAACTGAACCGGCATATACTTAACTGCGGCCTCGAGGCCGACAGTGGACCCCAGCGGCCAGTCACATCCCCCTCCCAGGGTATAGTTGATATCGGTGCCGGTTTGTTCCTGGATACCATAATAGATGTTGCTGGAAGTGGTAAACTGAACGCTACGCCGCCCGTAGTAAAGTCCGCCACCGGCCAGCAGGTACGGTTGCAGCCTGCTGGATGTCGCAAACAGGGGATAGAACTTCAACTGAACGAGAATCGGATGTACCTGGACACTGCCGTGGTTGGTGATATTGTTCTGTATAAAGGTGACGGAACCTCGATTGACGACTCCGGCGGATAACTCCAGCATAAGGGGTCTACTCAGTCTCAGGGCCAGGAAACCCTCGATGTAGAAGCAGGCGTCGTGGAAATTGGTTTCAAACATTCCGTTGGGATCGCTGGCTACCGGGCTCTCGCCGCTGTTAGCCCACATGCCGAGACGAGCGCCGGTCTGATGCCGATCGTGAAACAAGAGACTGTCGCCGGCCAGGGAAGATTCGGCATGAATCAGGATAACCGCTGCCATCAGCAGCCAAAAGCCGCAAACTACCCGGTCGGGTAATTTGCGGTATTGGTGTGATCCGTCCGACATGAAGGCCGGCAGTCTTAATCTCTTATGTCGCACAATATTCCCTACTCACACTACTCTTTATCGGCACGGTACAGGATCAGTCGAGCCTGCCGGTAATCGAGCAGGAGATCGAAATTCTCCAGGACCATATTGCCGATGTTGCCCGCTAACTCGTTGGAACCGGACAGACCGGCGGATGAATCAGGTAGTATAACCCGCAGCGACTGCAACAGAATATCGCCCATTTTGAAAACTGCCGCGTAGGCTGTCTGGCCGCTTAACCTGCCACCGATACCGCTCAGAGTTGTGGGGTTATCGCGAACGTCATCCAGTTTCTCATCCAGTTGATGCTTGTGGGCAAAATCACGATGAATGATCAGCCCCAGGGTATTGCCGAGATCGACCAGGAAATCGCCGGGGATGCCGTTGAGTTCACCTCTGATCGTCGGCACCAGCATGGTCAGGTGAAAGCCGATCTCGACACCTCCCTCGGGAGCAGCGAACTGTTGTGGATTGAACACGGTGAGCATGGAATCGCGGTAGCTGACCAACACCGGGAAACGGGAGAGAAAGTCATAACCGAGCAAACCGCCGAAAGCTTCCCTGTCTGTGCCTGGTCGATTCAAGAGCGAAAGGTCGATACTACCGGCTACCTGGTTATAAAGTGTCAACTTACCGATGGAGATGGAATCGGTTCGGACCAGGTCGATTTGGCTGATGCCGCCCAGCCCGCGTGCAGGCAGAGCGCCCACTATCGGAAGCTGCAACTCAGTGGTGAGCGGCTGGTGCAGCAGATTGGCCGACGCGCCCGAATCGAGAATAAAGCGCGCTTTCTTAGTACCGTTGATCGTCGCCGCCAGGCGGATATGCCCGCCCTGGTATTGAATCGGAATCCTGACGTGCCCGATCCCTTCCGGGAAAAGGTAATCGACCGTACCGGCCGATGGCATGGTAAAGATCGTCATATCCACCGGTTGGTTGACCGCGACGGAATCGACTGCCAACTCAGAGGTCAGATCGGCTCCCTCGGCAATTGTCCGGGAATAAAACGGTATCAGGATACCGGCCACACTACGGTAATCGTCGATCGTGGTGACAGTGTTGAAATTGTCCAGCCGCGCGAACATCAGCTTTCGCAGTCCCCGGTCGAGGTCATAGTAAGCCACAACAGTATCTCTGTCTAACGGGTAGAAGGCGACTTCGTGGTAGACCTGTTCATCTCTGGTAGTCTGTCCCAGGTACTTTATGGAGCCGGGCAGTCGATCGGGCAGCAGATATGAACAGGACTCGAAATATGCGTTTTTCAGCAGTTCGCGTTTCTCAAATCCTTCCAGGCGCGATATCTGCCCGTTATGATCCTGCTGCCAGGCAGTCCATCCGTCGTAGGCCTGCACCAGACTGAAATTGGTAAAGTTTAACTCGACAAAAAATCTGTCCGGGGGGACGAAGTACTGCTCGAACCTTCCCTGCAGGCCGTTGATATCGACTGTCCCGGCGGTATACAGGCTGGTCAGTCGTTGCAAACTGTCACGTGCGGCCGGTCCCCCGACTGAAACGACCAGCAGGGAATCAAGATTGAAGGCCGCAGCGGAAACGCCCGCAAACATCACCACCAAAGCGACAACCATCACACGTATCGTACTCGCTATCATAACTCAGTAAGGTTATACAATGTTTTTTAATCATAAGCCAGATGTTTCCCTGGCTCGGCAGTAATCGACCAACGGCCGGCGTGACAGAAAGGGCTTGACTTCAGTTCTAACGCCGATTAAATAGAACCGCGGAATGCGCCCATAGCTCAATTGGATAGAGCATCTGACTACGGATCAGAAGGTTGGGGGTTCGACTCCTCCTGGGCGTATTTTTTTTTGCCGGGCAGTCCGGGTGTGGGTGTTCGATGGTGCCGGGCTGACCTGGAACGGTTTTGGGACCTTTATATGGGAAATCTCGTTTTGAAGTACAGTCCGGCCGATTCGTCGATTCTGGAACTTCGGCGCGCAATCGAGCAACAGGAAGTCGTCAGAAATTCGGAATCCAACCAGGGTGTTTACAATGAGCCATTTGAAGAGTGCCCACACAATCAACTTCAATCACTGCGGAGGTGATGTTGATGGATAAATGGGAAAACTACTTTGCAGATGAAGGAGATATAGCCCGGATTCCTCAGGGAGAGGTCTACGAGTTCGTCGCTGATCTGGAGAAGCACTTCAGCGAGCGTCCTTTACGAATTTGGGACATGTGCTGTGGGGCCGGTCGGCACACAGTCGCGTTGGCCCGTATCGGTCACGAAGTTTACGCAAGTGATGGCTCAGCCAGAGCGATCGACCTTACTCGCCAGTGGGTCGAGGAAACAGGACTCACAGCAACGACCTCAATCGCAGAAATGACGGCCTGTCCGTTCAAGGGTGTTTCCTTCCATGGTGTCGTGAGTTGGGATTCGCTGTGCCATAACACGATAGACAATATCAAGAAGACTGTCGAGGAAGTTCGTCGGCATATGGCTCCAAACGGCTTGTTCATGGCGAATGTCATGTCAGTGAGTTCAATGGCGGGACATCATGGTTCCGGGCGCGAGATTGAACCATACACGTTTGTCAATGATGATGGACATGAAGCCGGCATACCACACCATTTCTTCGATGAAGATCGTCTGCGAAGTCTACTGAAGGCGTGGGAGATTGTGGTCATGGCCGAACAGGTGGTATCGTACAAGGAGACATCGAAAGATACTCCGAGGATCAACCCGTTCTCGGATTCGTTCTGGGGTTTCGTCGTAAGAAGGCCGGCATAGCTGCTAAGGTGCTGACTCTCATCACGCGAGAAAGAAGCGATGCTACGTATAATAAGCAAAAGAGTTAAAGATTGATCAATTTACTTAGTTATTGACATACTTGCCCCGGTAGAATAGTATTACAGTCGCTATGTATTCAGGGTGTTCGTCACCACATGTATAATATCTCCCCAAATCCGACTACCTTGACGATCCTGACAGCGTGATGCAATGACGGAGTTGAGAACTGTCCGCATTCATGTCCTGCTGCTCTGGCTGGTTGGGTTGACTCTGCGTGTCGGTTACCTGCTGGCCGGTCTGAAAACTCAAATGCTGGAACAGGTCGTCGCATTCAGCCCGGACTCACGCCGATACCTGTATGTGGCAGATTATCTTCTGCGCACCAACGCCGATGGTGAGTATTATCTTTTTCAACTCGGACCCGGATATCCCGGTATTCTGGCGGTTCTTGAACTGGCTTTCGGACCGGGACTTTCGGCGCCTTTCATTTTCTCGCTGATATTGGGAAGTCTGGCGCCGGTTATTATTTATCTGACGGCCTGGTACCTGCTCGGCTCAAGGACGGTGGCGTTGCTGGCCGGTTTGATCGCTGCCGTTTCAACGACCTCTCTGGCGCTCAGTTGCAGTCTGCTGACCGATCAGTCATTCTTCACCTTTCACGCCGCTGCGCTGCTCATGTTCGTGATAGGGATGCGAACAGGGGAGAAGCGATGGTTTGTTGCCGCTGGTTTTCTGGCCGGCGGCGCCACCTGTATTCGTTATGTAAACCAGTTATGGCTGGCCGTTTTTGTTTTGATCGCGCTGCTGGTTCCGGTTGCCGGCAGATTCCGCTCCCGCAGAGTGTTGTTGGCGCGGGTCGGGTTGACTGCCGGAATTATGTTGCTGATGATTGTTCTGTGGTCGACCTGGAATTATACGCGGCATGGCGTCTTTGCCTTTGCCGGAAACGGGCTGAGTACGGCTCGCGGCTACTGGGCAGCCCGCGCTATAGCCGAACATACGGAGGGCATCGACACCAAAGAGGCGGGCCTGCAATTCGTGACAGAGGACAAGGAGTTATTCGGCGACCGCAAGCTGACCGTAGCCGAGGATTATCAACGCAAACAACAGCATCTGCGCCGGATGATAAGCGAGCATCCGGGATGGTTTCTGGCCACGTACTTCAGAACTATCAGGGACAACGTTGTCGCTCGCAACTACTTCCCGGCCCGGCAGGTACCCGCTCTGGCATCTTTCTGGAGGTGGCTGGGCGATCTCAGCGAAAAGTGGCTCCACCCGCTGTGGTTTCTGGCTGCCCTGGCCGGTCTGGGTCTGATGATACACGCCGGGCATCGTCTGGCCTGGATACTGCTGGGATTCACTTTTGTCTACTTCACGCTGGTCACCGGATTCAGTTTCTGGCAGGGTTCCCGGCTGCATTATCCGGCTGAAATGGCCGCATCGATCTGCGTCGTGTATCTTATCTGGCATCTGGCGGGGATTGTGAAACGGCGGTATCAGGCATTTCGCAGCCCAGCTGATGTTCACCGTCTTTGATTCGGTCAGGCGACAGCTTGACCTTGTTGTATATTGTGATTGACAACTGCAGTAAGCTGTCCGTTATTCAACGATATGCGGAAATTCAGAACTAACCAGTGTATTTAATGGAGGAAAACCCTTTGACTCATAGTCTGGATGAAGTGAAAGATGCTCTGCGATCCTTGACTGGCAACTGCAACATCGGTCTTCTGCATCCCCTTGACAAAGAACGTGTCGTCGAAGTGATTTGGGGGCTTGCACAAAAAGGTTTGCTGGATGAGTGTAACATACCAAAAACGGCTCGCGATGAGTTCGGCTGGAAGCCGCATGCAGTGGACTTCCTCAAGTCGACCGTCGATGTTGTGGACGTGTTACATCCAATGGTGGCAAGCGGAACAATCAAATTATGAGGTAAACTGAGACCATCTCCGAGGAAGTGTATATAACAATGTGGACTCCACGTTAACTCAAAACCCATGTAGTGCAAGCTACAATCATCATGGGTATTGTCATCATCGTTTATATCGTGCGGCGGTTGTGGAAATAATATTTAAGGGAGGTTGGTACATCACATGAGTGTAGTAGCCATTATTGCGATTTACGCTGCTGTAATTTCCACACTTGCACTGTTGTGGCAGATATACACTTGGCGAAAGAGCCGTCCCGATATCACGATCACTGCCAATGTTCGGTCGCTGGATGAACCTGATAGACCTCCGGTGAGTCGGGCTGAATGCATCTGTAGAATCGTCAACTCCGGCGGGCACCCTGCGAGTCTCGTCGACATATGGGCTGACCAAGTGTCTACAGTCGATGTGCTCGGCGTCGTGTCAATTCGTCGAGACGTCGATGGTGTGACACTGCCGCTTCTTCTCAGTCCCGGAGAATGCTACGAGTGGCGATTCTCGTTTCCAAAGGGCTATGGGCTTCGGTGCAATGCCAAAGACGCCTTAGGAAGAGTCTACCAATCCGGAGTGAGTAGTCGACAGACCAGCTGACCCGCACTGAAGCCCATAGCATATTTACACTCCACAGCCGACGCTCGGAAACCGTATCACCATAGCCTCGAACGCTCTCTGGTCGACGGGAAGTCTTGGGCTTGCTTTTCGCGATGGCAGGCAGTATTATTGACAGGTATTGTCAGCCTGCCCCGGAATTGACGTCTTTTCGGCAGAAGCATCGAATATGTCGGTGCCATTCGCTGGGCGGACTCAAGCAGGTTTTGTTTGGGACAGGTCTGATAAGTAGCAGGCACAGTGCAGATTATAAATGTTGTTCAAGCAGATCAGATACTGTTTCGTTAGCTCGTATATCCATTCTATCGGTGCCGGGATCGATGGGAATAACGGCAGCGGTGCTGAGGACACGCCGGTCCACAACCTGAAGAAAAACTTCGTTTGCTGTCCAACTTCCTGAGGGTTGACCTGTAATTATGACAGTAACAAAAGATGTGGAATTGGTTTGCAAGTGCCTGGGAGGTGAAGTAGAGGCTTTCGGCCTGCTGGTTGACCGTTATCAAAATGCGATATACAATGCTTCCTGGCGGATGGTGAACAATCACCAGGACGCCGAGGATATCACCCAGACGGTTTTTCTCAAGGCCTTTGAGAAGCTTGGCTCTTTTAACCCCCGGCACAAGTTCTTTAGCTGGATTTACAGGATTATGGTTAACGAAACTCTGAATTTTATAAGTCGGCGGCGGCAATTAACACCACTCAATGACGAATTGATTGCGGACCACACCGACCCCGAACGCCGGTTCATTGCCAACGAGCAAAGTAGGCAAATTCAACAGGCCATTGCCGAACTCGGGATGGACCA
>JBDRNJ010000077.1:0-3956 GCA_043811375.1 bacterium
TTTGAAATGTCATCAGGGGAGTAATATGGCTTCACCGCCTGAATAACTCCGGGGAGCCAATCCCTTAGGACGTCGGCCAGTTTCTTACTCGTATGGCCGGACCAGCTTATGAAGACTTTCATCCCTCATCCCCTTGTGTTAAAGATGGTTGTTTTGGCGGAGTGACCCATTGCCTCCGGAAACAATCTGCTATCCTGAAAGCACCGGTTTCGTTCTGAATCGAACATAGAACAACGTAAGTAGATAACGCAGCCCATGTCAATACGAATAAAACGTCGTCCCCAAGTGATGGCAACTGCCTTATCCGATGGCCCACCCTGCTTCTGGCTTGACTTTGCCCCTTTTTCGCTTAACTTTGGAAAAGTCTGCGGGGTAGCATTGTCCAAGACAAAGCCCCCCATCTTCACCCGGGTACTGCCATGGAGCTTGCCGCTTAAGTGGACTACAAAACTATCAGAGGATCATAATGAAAAGAGCCATGTCAGCCCTGTTGGTAGCATCGGTCACTGTCCTGACCGTATTTTTGCTTCTTCCCTCGGACGAAAAAGCGGTCTGGGACCTTGAGAAGGATGAACTGGCCTATTACCGAATCAAGCGGGACGGCAAAGTACCCAGAGCGAAACGGCGCCCCAACGACTGGTTCTATGTTCAGCGCGCCTATCCTGAAGTGAGCATCTCAGCAGCGGCAAGATTGAAAGCAGCGGAACAGGCACAGCAGCTGGCTGCATCAGCCGTTCACAGGAGAACCGATCCGATAGTCTGGGAAGAGGCCGGTCCCAGCAACGTCCCCGGCCGCATAACCGATCTGGCTGTGCACCCCTCGCAACCGGAAGTCATCTATGCGGCTTCGGCGGCCGGAGGAATATTCAAATCAACAGATTTCGGAAGCAACTGGACGGCCGTCTTTGATGATGCCGGAGTGCAGTCGATGGGCGCTATCGCCATTCATCCGGAGGACCCGCTTATACTCTATGCTGGAACCGGCGAAGCCAACTCCTCCGGTGACTCATACGAAGGGACAGGAATTTACAGGAGTACCGACGGTGGCAGCTCATGGTCTTTCAGAGGCCTGCCCAACAGCTACCATATAGGCAGAATCGTCATTGATCCCCTGCGTCCTGACACGGTCTTCGCCGCCGTGGCCGGCAAGCTGTTCGGCACTAACCCGGAGAGAGGATTGTATCGTTCCACCGATGGCGGAGCCACCTGGGAGCAGAAACTTTATGTGACGGACTCCACCGCTTGCATAGATTTCGCCCTTCACCCAACGACCGGCGTTGCTTTCGCCGCTATGTGGGAACGCTGGCGAAGCCCTCGCAATCGCCGGGTTGGCGGCCTCACCAGCAGCCTGTACCGTTCCACTGACTTCGGTCAATCCTGGACGCAGATCACGCGCGGTCTACCGGCCAATCAGGAGGACCTGGGTCGCATGGGCGTCAGCGTTGACCCGGAGTCGAACACCGTCTACGTTATCTGCTTCAACCACCCCGGCAATTTCATAGGTTTGTACAAGAGTACCGATCTTGGCGAAAACTGGACTCGCACCAACGATGGCGAGCTCAACGGCTTTGGCGGTGGTTTTGGCTGGTATTTTGGACAGGTGCGGGTGGCTCCCGGTGATCCTGGTCTTGTCTTCGCTCTCGGGGTGGGACTTTACCGGTCCAATGATGGCGGGGCAAGTTGGGTAGATGCCGGTAGCGGCGCTCATGTTGACCATCACGCCATGTACATTCTGCCGGATGACCACAGCAAGGTCTACGATGGCTCGGATGGAGGGGTCAACTACAGCACCAACGGCGGAAATTGGTGGACAATGTACACCGATATGCCTAACACTCAGTTTTACGCCATCACTATAGATCACCAGCAGCCGCAACGCCTATACGGCGGCACACAGGATAACGGCACGTTAAGAACGTTGACGGGATCAACGGATAACTGGGATCACATTCATGGTGGCGACGGTTTTTATGTCATTGTCGATCCAACCAATTCTGATGTTATCTATGCCGAATACCAGTGGGGCGGCTTGAGGAAATCTACCAATCTGGGCAGTTCATGGAGCAACGCCACTAACGGCATTGACGGCAATGATCGCACCAACTGGAACACGCCGGTGGTGATGGACCCGTCGCACAACAACGTTCTTTACTATGGCGCGAACCGCCTCTACAAAACTACCGATGGCGCCAACAACTGGACAGCTATCAGTGGTGACCTCACAAATGGCGATGATCCGGGAACTCTCACATTTGGTACGATCACCACTATCGATGTTGCCGCCACTGATTCACAGGTCATTTATGTCGGGACTGACGACGCCAATGTCTGGGTTACCACCAACGGCGGTTCATCCTGGCAAAATATCGGAGCTTCTTTGCCGGACAGGTGGATCACACGCGTTGCGGTTGATCCCTATGATCCCGCGACTGCCTATGTCACTCTCTCCGGCTACACCGACGGCTCCTATCTTGCCCACGTTTATCGGACCCCGAACTACGGACAGGTTTGGATCGATATTCACGGCAACCTGCCCGAAGCGCCGGTTAACGATATTATTATCGATCCCCATCACGATTCGACTCTATTCGTCGCGTCTGATTTTGGGGTGTTCGTTACAACCAATCTGGGTCTGGGATGGTCCATGCTGGGACAGGGTATGCCGATGGCTCCCATTAACGATCTGGCTTTTCATCCTTATGCGCGAATACTGGTAGCCGGAACTCATGGCCGTTCGATGTACAAAACTGTAGTCGGCTGCCCGGACCCTACGGATTCCGATGACGATGGAATAGGTGATGGCTGCGATAACTGCCCGGCTGTTTACAATCCGCTGCAGGAAGATATCGACCACGACTATATCGGCGATGCCTGCGATGACTGCATAGACCCGGATAATGACGGTTACGGGACGCCGGGGTACGCCACAGCCATTTGCCCTGATGACAATTGTCCCAATGTTTACAATCCGGATCAGACTGATTCTGACGGTGACGGAACCGGTGATTCATGCGAATTCGCGGGCGAAGTCGTATATGATACTGTTGCCACCCCCGTGCGTACAATTAGCTGTCGGCAGCAACGGCAATTTCGGCAACCAGGGCACACCGTTCGCGACCCTGGATTACGGTCTCCAGGGTGACTGCGAGGTCACCTACATTTATGACGGCTCACCGGTATTAGCACGGTTTATCGGCAGTGAATATGTCGCCGACAACGCTATATTCGGTAACAACACCTTTCGAATCCCCAATGATGGTACCCCCACCACGCCGACGTTTGACACCAATAGCTATCAATTGTTCCGATCCGGTACGTATATCACCAATGACATGGAGATTGCTCTTGAAAAATCCTGGTATGCACCACAAAGCGCAGACAGTTGTCAATTCGTCATTCAATGTCTGAAGCTTTACTCCTGGGATGGCGGCACCCACCACGGCGTGGCGGTTGGCGAGGCGATTGACTGGGATATCCCGAGTGCCTCCAGTGTCGATAATACGGGCGGCTATGATGCCAATGCCAAACTGATCTATCAGCGTGGGCTCGGCAGCGGCTGCCAGAACAATGAAAACCGCTTTGGCGGACAGGCGCTGATCGGTACAGCCACCAATAATGAATGTATCGATACCAAGGCGCAGCCATTTGGCGCCTACACAGCTCTGAACTCGACCTATCTATACCCGGCGACTGGTTTTGTACCTCAGGAAATTTATGACAACATGCAACAGTCAGGCTATTCGGTAGAATCCACAGCAGACGACCAACATGCCGTCATGACTTTCTTCAATAGCCTGACCATTGGTCCCGTTGACACTCTTTATATATATTCGGCTATCACCACTGTGCGGGATGGCTCGGTCGCCGATCTGATTCTCAACGTCCAAAAGGCCGGAAAATGGTTGAGTGAGAATGTACGAGAGAGCTGCGAGGGAGGCTGCTGCAGCGGTCTCACC
>JBDRNJ010000078.1:0-15423 GCA_043811375.1 bacterium
CTCGCATCGCTCTTCAATGTTGATCTGAGCATATCTTTGTTCCATAACAACACCTTAATAAGGTGTTGCACTTCGTTTGTGAAGCTAGGGGATCCAGTAACCTATTGATATATCTGGATTCCTGCTTTCGCAGGAATGACAAGAAAACAAGGTTGTAATCTTTTGTCTTCCATTCTGTGTTGTTCAGCATCCTACTATTGTCCTTCCCGGTCAAGGATGTGCAGTAACTGCGCGAAATCGTCCGGCAGATTGCTGCTCAGAGTCAGAACCTTTTCAGTGACCGGGTGGACAAACTGCAACCGGCAGGCATGAAGTGCCTGACGGTCGATTACTGACAGCAACCGTTTGGCCAGCAGGCGCTCGGGAGCGAAGATGCCCTGATGCCACTTCTGTCGACCGCCGTATTCCGGATCGCCGAACACCGGGTGCCCCAAATGTGAAAAGTGCACCCGAATTTGATGCGTCCGTCCCGTATGAAGATCGATCTCCAGCAGGTCATAAGACCGATAGCGGTCCTTCAGCCGGTAATCGGTCTGCCCCGGACGGCCGGCAACCGTGGTGACAACCATCTTCCTGCGATCTTTCAGGGAACGGCCGATCGGCAGATCGATCAGGCCCTGCTCTTCTTTCATGTGACCGCACACCAGGGCTATGTAGGTGCGTTTGATCCGGCGTTGTTGCATCTGCTGTTGCAAGCTGAGGAGAACATCGTCGGTCCGGGCCACCAGGATCAGCCCTGATGTATTCTTGTCGAGGCGATGCACCAGTCCGGGTCGCTCGCTGCCCGATGCCTGCGGCAGTTCCCCAAAATGGTGCACCAGGGCGTTGGCCAGAGTGCCGCTGAAGTTGCCGGACCCCGGATGGGTAACCATGCCGGCCGGTTTGTTGACCACTATCAGGTGCTCATCTTCAAACACGATATCGATAGGAATATCCTCGGCTATAAGATCGGTTGGCGGCGGCGGAGGAATCGAGACGGAAATGTCTTCACTCCCGCGAAGCATATAATTCTTGGCAACCTGTTGACCGTTAACCAGGACCAGCCCGTCGGCAATCAGCTTCTGCAATCGTGATCGGGTCAGATCGAAATTGTCCTGCGCGACCAGGAAACGATCCAACCGCACGGCTTCCATGTCATCGGGCGCCGTCATTTGCCAGGTTCGAGACTTGCTGTGACCGCCCGTATTCATGCTCTGAGTCTACGCCGGGTGCGGTGACCGCCCAACCAGTTGCAGCATCTCGGTAACGGCGCGCTCGAAACCAACCAGTATCGCCCGGACGGCGATAGCGTGGCCGATAACAAACTCATCCACATAGCCCAGTTCCACCAGGGGAGGGACGTTTTTGTAGGTAATGCCGCGACCGCAGTGAACGGCCACACCTGCTTTGGATGCTGCCTGCACAGCTCGATCAAGGCGGTCCAGTTCAGTCTGGGCTTCCGCCACCGTCCGGGCTTCCGTGTATCCTAAGCAACTTATCAAAACGGCTGTGGCACCGGCCTTGATTGCTCCCTTTATCTGCTCCACATCCGGTTCGACAAAGAAGCAGACATTTACATCAGCACCGGCAAACCGAGAAGTTATGTCACCGAAATCGACCGGTGCCGAATTGAACTCAATAGGTGAAACCGGGCTGTTGTTGTCGGCGTGGTCGGCCACGAAAGTCACCATCCACGGCTTGACTTCCAGGGCACGCTCAATGATGTCATCAGTGGGTGGCAGTTCCAGGATCAATCGGGTTTTGACTATGCTCTTGAGAATGTACAGATCGCGGTCACGGACGTATCTGCGGTCACGACGCAACTGGACGGCGATACCATCAGCGCCGGCCAGTTCGGCCAGAACCGCCGCCTGCGCCGGATCGGGTTCGTTCAAACGTCGAACCTCCCGCATCGCCGCCACCAGGTCAAGATTTACTGATAACAATGGCACGACATACTCCTTTATAATATCCAATTGCCGGGGAATCCGGCTCGAGTATCCAATTACTGAACTCAGAGAATGTTATGTTGTACCAGGCGTTCCGTCAATGTCAAAAACTGTGCTGTGGATACCTGCTCGGCACGGCAACGTGGCGGCAGGCCCGTTTCCTCAAGAATATCCCGGGCGGCCTGCGGCGTGGCGACGATATCGGGAACGAGGTTGTTGACCAGCAGCTTGCGGCGCTGACGGAAAGAAGCCCTGACTACTTTCTCAAAAAGAATGGGGTGGGCTATTTCCGGCGCTGAGGTTCGGATCAGGACGATAAAGGTGGACATAATGCGTGGCGGCGGCCGGAAATGCCGGGGAGGTATATCAAAACACCGTTCTATCCGATAGTGAAGCTGGGTGAATATCGACAACGGTGACCAATCCTTGTGGTTGGGTTGGGCCGCCAGACGGGCGCCGACTTCTTTTTGCACCATCAGGCAGGCGCGTTCCGTCAGATCACGGTGCCGGACAGTCCAGTCTATGACGGGTGATGTGATATTATAGGGCAGGTTGCCCACCAGGGTAAATGATGTCAGTCCTGCCCGGGCGGGATCAAAATCGAGAAAATCCTGATTAAGCAATTTTAAGTTGGGATATTGACTGAGATGTTGCACCAGGTACTTCGCCGCATCCCGGTCAAACTCAACAGCGACAATCTGCGCGCCCGATTGAAGCAGCGGTCGCGTCAGAGCGCCCTCGCCCGGTCCCACTTCAACAATGCACTGTCCTTCACGGGGAGAGATAGTATCAATTATGTCGGTTATCACCTTCGCTGACTTCAGGAAATGCTGCGCAAACCTCTTTCGGGGTCGGAGGGCAGGCACAGTTCAACCCCCGCAGGTCTCTACCAGGCCGAACAGCTTCTGCGCTGTGCGGTCGACGACTTTTTCCACCTGAGCTACGTCGATGTCGCGCAGTTTGGCCACATGACGGTATACATATTTGACATACTCCGGTCGATTCTTTTTGCCGCGATACGGAACCGGGGCCAGGTAGGGGGCGTCGGTTTCGAGAATCATCTTGTCCAGGGGAACCTGGGCGGCCACCTGTGCCATGTGTGCCTTCTGGAACGTAATGACGCCGCCGAACGAAACGATCAATCCCAGATCAATCACTTCCAGTGCGTCGTCCACGTCGCCGGGAAAGCAATGGAAAACACCTCCGGCCAGTTCACCGGCATACTCTCGAACGATAGTCATCGTTTCACTGAATGAATCCCGGGTATGGATAACAACCGGCAGGTCGACGTCCACCGCTAATTTCAGTTGTTGCGTAAATACCCGGCGCTGTACCGGTCGGGGGGAGAGGTCGCGGTAGAAATCAAGGCCGATCTCACCGATAGCCACCACTCGGGGATGATCGGCCAGGCGACGGAGTTCATCGGCGATTTTATCGTTGAATGTCCTGGCGTCATGAGGATGTATACCAACCGATGCATAAAGGCCGTGGTGCTGTTCGGCCAGTTGCACGCAGCGACGTGAGGCTTCAATGTCAACGCCGATATTGATAATCGTGTGCACTCCGGCGGCCTCGGCTTCTTTGATGGCTTCCTCCCGGCAGTCGTCGAAAGCGTCAAAGTCGAGGTGGCAGTGAGTGTCTATCATCAACTGATTTTGGCGCCGGCCGGCAGGTCGCCGTCGGGTGTGAGCAACACCAGTTTCTTTCCCGATTGCGCCGTCAGCAACATGCCGTTGGATTCAATACCTCGGATAACAGCCGGCTTCAGGTTGGTCACTACGATGATCTTCATACCGGTGATCTTCTCCGGCGGGTAGTGTTC
Organism: bacterium; assembly: GCA_043811375.1. Lineage (GTDB taxonomy): Bacteria > Zixibacteria > MSB-5A5 > GN15 > FEB-12 > JBDRNJ01. The sequence continues at coordinate 3,751 of JBDRNJ010000078.1, forward strand.
GGCCACGCCGGCCACAATCTGCCGCTGTTCACTACCGAGGTCGATCCGAAGCTTCAGCAGCTTGCTGGTTCCCGGCACCCGTTCGGCTTCGAGCACATCGGCTACCCGCAGTTTCACCCGGGCGAATTCCGATATATCCAGAAGTGTCCCCTCAGGGGTGCTCTCGACTACAGGTGCGGCTTTCGCCGGTTCGTCGGCACTCCCGGAGGTGGGTTTCAGCCGGGGGAAGATGGCGTCTTCGAGAATCACGGGGGTGCCCGGCTTGAGATCGAAGAAAGTACTTGCAGCGTCCAGGGTCAGGGTACTGTCGTCCAACCCCAGTACGTCTCGAATGGTGCGCATTTTTCCCGGCATGACCGGGAAAAGTACAATCGATACTATACGTATGATCTCGCAGCAGGCGTACAACACGCCGCCCAGCTCCAATTTCCGACCTTCTTTAGCCATAATCCACGGTGCGTGGTCGTTGAAGAACTTGTTGGTGGCCCGCACCAGGTTCATAGCGGCGGCGATAGCCTTACCCAGTTCATATCGCTTCACGTGACTGTGAACTGTGCCGGGTAACGCCTCGGCTAACTCCATCAGTTCTTGAAGCCCTTTAATCTTTCGTCTGGGCTCCGGCAAAGCGCCGTCGAAGTTAACCTTGATCATTTTGACTACCCGGGATACCAGGTTGCCCAGATCATTGGCCAGGTCGGAGTTGTACTGCGTGACAAATTGTTTCGCCTTAACATCACCGTCGGTGCCGAACGGATACTGGGTCAGCATCAGGTATCGCGTCGCATCGGGACCGAACTCGGCCACCATATCATTGGGATCAATCATGTTCCCCAGCGTTTTCGACATTTTCTCGCCATCGACCGTGAAAAAACCGTGCAGGTAAATGACGTCCGGCAATTTCACACCGGCCGCCATCAGCATGGCCGGCCAGTAAAGGCAATGGAACTTCAGAATGTCCTTGGCCATCAGGTGCACAACTTCACCGCTGTTCCACCACTTGTCGAACGAAACCGGGTCATCGCCGTAGCCGATACCGGAGATGTAGTTGCTCAGGGCGTCCACCCACACGTAGGCCGACTGAGAATTGTCAAACGTCAAAGGGATACCCCATTTGACGGTCTCGCGCGACAGCGAGAAATCCGGCAGGTCCTGCTCGATCAGGCCCAGCACCTCGCGTCGGCGTTCTTCCGGGAGCACCAGCAACTCGCCCGAATTGATCTTGTCCCTGATTTGCGGCAGAAAGGCCGTGAGACGGAAGAAGTAGTTTTTTTCTTTCAGTTTCTCGGGAGGTCGGTTGTGATCCGGACACCGGCCGTCCACCAGTTCCTTCTCAGTAACGAACTTCTCGCAGCCGGTGCAGTACAGGCCCTCATAGTAACCCTGGTAAATGACCTCGCGTCCGTCGGGGGTCCTGGCGTTGCGCATGGCGTCGAGAATCTTGCGCACCGCCTGTTCGTGTCGCGCTGAAGTAGTACGGATGAAACCGTCATATTCGATGGAGAGGTTTTGCCAGGCCTTTTGAAACGTCCGGACAGTCCGGTCACAAAACTCGATCTCCGACAGGTCGGCCCGGGCAGCCGCTTCGGCAACTTTGGAGCCGTGTTCATCGGTGCCGGTCAGGAAAAAAGACTCCCGTCCGCCCAGCCGATAAAAGCGCGTGATGTAGTCGGCGGCTACGGTAGTGTAGGCGTGACCGATATGTGGCCGATCATTGATGTAGTAGATCGGAGTAGTGATATACAGCGGTCTGGGCATCCGTACTCTCTCCACTGTTGAACTGTTATGCGTCCTGTTCCGTATCGTCCAGCTTCTTCAGGGCTTCTCGGTCATCATCATCCGAACTGCTCTCATCAAGCTGGGCTGCGGCAGACGCCGGCTGGGGGATTTCTCTATCTGTAATCGACTGAATATCTTCAGCCCGGCAGCGGAAGTAATGCCGCTCCTGGTCACACACCACTGCTTCCTCGCGGAATACGTCAATACGTTCGATAATGCCTTCACCGTCCTTGCAGCATATTCTGGAACCGGTCGGAGGGAATTTCCTGCGGCAAGAGGAATAAGCCCAGGCTTCAAAACGCAGACAGCAAAGGAGTCGTCCGCAGTTACCGGAAATCTTGGACGGATTCATCGGCAGGTCCTGCTCCCGGGCATGCTGTGTCGTGATGGGCGCGAATTCCTTTAGGAAACTGCAACAACATTGCTGCAAGCCGCATATGCCGAGACCACCGATACGCCGGGCTTCATCGCGGACACCTATCTGACGCAACTCGATCCGTGTTTTATACAGGGCCGCCAGTTCCTTGACCAGTTCCCGAAAGTCCACCCGATGGTCGGCTGTGAAGAAGACCGTCAACTTGTTCCAGTCAAACTGGCACTCCACGTCGATCACTTTCATGGGTAGACCATGTTGGGTAATCATGGTTACAGCCTCAGCCTTATATCGGTCCTCCTTCTCCCGGAGCTCCTTTAGACAGTCCAGGTCATCTTTGCTGGCTGGTCGTAAAATGGATTTCGGTCGGGTGGTGGCTGAGAACTCCATGGCCGTATCCACCTTGTATGTGAGCAACCCGCAGTCTTCACCGCGCTCCGCCTCGACGACGACGTAGTTGTGCAGGTCGAGCGAGTGGTAAAAAGCGTTATAGAAGTAGTCTTTACGGTAACCTTTGAACTCAACCAGATATAATTCTGCCATCGGCTTTCTCCGGAGTTATTCACTGATCCGCCGGTGCCGGCCGGCGCCGGCGGACATACCGGCCTTAACCTTGAGGGTGAGTGCCGTTAACGCCCCCTGAATATGCACGTTACGACGCAGATCGGCAAGCGCTATCTTAATGTTGTCGACCAGTTGGAAAGGTAGTTGACTGCCGCCAAACAACGCCGACAGTTTCATGATTTCAGCCTGGAAATCGATATTGACAATCTCGCCTTCACTGGCGGTAATAGCGTAGCGGGCGCAATCTCGAGTAAGGGACTGCCATAGGTACAGCAGGCTCCGGGCTCCGTCCCGGTCACGTGGGTCGGCGAATTCGGTGATTCGAGAGATTGCCTCCGGGGCGGTATCACTCAGCAACGACCGGAACAATAAAAATCCGTCGGTCCGACGCGAAGAATCCTGCTCCGGCGAGGTCTGGACCAGATCGATAGCATTTGCCGGACAGCCTTCCGAGAGCCGCGCCGCCAGCACCGCCTGTCGCTCGGAGGTCCCGTATCCTTCCATCAGGTAATCCCTGATCGTCTGCTCGGGAACACGGTGCAGGCGGATTTTGCGTGATCGCGACTGGAGAGTCGGCAACAGTGATTCCGGTCGGGTTGCTGTCAACACTATGACGGTGTCCCGGGGAGGTTCCTCGATCAGCTTAAGCAGCGCGTCCGCCGAAGAGGGCAGCATCTTCTCCATCTGGTAAAACAGGACCAGTCGTACTACCCCGGCGGCGGCCCGGAGAGAAAGTCGTTTTTTTATATTACGGGCAACGGCGATCGGTATGGTAGCGCCAGCGGGGGCGACCAGTCGGGCCATAGGTTCGATCCGCTTGAGATTGAGAAGTTCCGATGTCAGGTCAATGGCTTCATCGAAGTTGCGATGAGGGGGGATCGGCAGGGCAAAATAGAGACCCTCGAAGTTGAGTGAAAAAACACTGCGGCATTCCCTGCATTGACCACAGGGAGACGGCAGGCGCCCTTCTTCCTGGACTCCGGACTGGTCGCAGTTGAGCAGGGCGGCCAGCCAGATAGCCAGTGACCACTTGCCTGTGCCTTCCGGGCCATGGAACAGGTAAGTGCCCCCGATCCGGCCCAACTGGTATGATTTCGCCAGACAATGCCAGGCCCGACTCTGAATCCTGCTGATGTCAAAAGGAGTCAATTCTAATCCATTTCACCGGATCGAGCGATTCCCGCCCAAGTCGCAGTTCGAATTTTACCAGCCCGTCTTGGCCGGCTTTGGCCAAAAGAGACCCGACCGGCAGGTACTGGTTGACTTCCACCTGGGCAGTACCGAGACCACCATAGGTGGAGTAATACTGATCGCCATGATCGATTATAATGAAATTGCCGTAGCCACGCAAATTGCCGACATAGACTACTTTTCCATCAGCCACCGTAACCACGTCCCGACCGGCTCGGCCCTGGATACTGATTCCCGGAGAAAAAGACTTCAGTTTGGTTATTTCATCCACGGAGTGTCCAAAACGAACTGTTATTTTTCCCCGACAGGGTGAGGGCAACTGTCCCCGTAAGGTTGCGAAGGCGGAAGCGCCGCCGGAGGGTGCCCAGCCTGCCGCGGTCGTTTCACGCTGTCGCTGTTCGAGACGCGCAATGATACGTTCTATCTCCTCGGCCGCGTGTTGCAACGTCAGTATGCGGTCGGCTTCTTCGGATTTTTTCCGACGCAGGTGCTCCAGGGCGCGCTGCTCCTTTTGCTTTCTGGTTTTATCCAGCGCGGTGGCCGTTTCCTTCTTTTTCTTCAGACCGGCCACTCTCTTTTTTTCACCGGTCAACTCGGTCAGTTGATCTTCGGACTGCTGCAGAAAATCAGAGGCCTGGGCAATCTTGCCCGTTTCAAAGGCAGCCAGGGCCGTCAGGTAGATAATCCGGCGGTTAATGTCCAGTTCGTCGTTAACCTGATCGACGTAGCTCTCCATCGGTTTGCGCGCTACGAAGTAGAACCTCCGTATATTACCGAGGTAACGGCGTTGCGCGCGATCAAGTCGTTGTCGGCTGTCGGTTAGTTGCTCTTCGCCGTGGATCATTTCTGTTTGCAGTTGGTTTATTTCGCGATTGAGCCGTGAGACGATTTTCCTGTTGGTGGCGATTCGCTGATCGTAGTTGGCGACACCCTTTTGAATTTCCAACTCTTTTTGTTTGAGAGAATCGAGTTGATACCGGCTGTGTTCGACTTCCTGCCGAATCTGTTGCAGATCATCTTTCTGCAGGATTATACCGTCCTTGTCATCGGACGCACCGGTGGCCACGGCTGTCAGTGTTGCCAGTGTCAGGGCTTTTATGAAAACAGCCGCCATGGGATTACTTCAGTTGTTTGCCTATCCCCAGCAATCCGCTGACGATGCCCAGACATGCTGCGGCGACGCAGTAGATGACGATCTCCTGGGTAACAGGTATGACCAGTTCGAATTGGGTAAAGGTTATTTCCTGCCGGGCGTAGAAGATCACCAGCCAACCTGTAATTGCCGACAGACCACCGATAAACCAACCCTCCAGCAGGAACGGTACGGCCAGAAAAAACCGGCCGGCTCCCAGCAGTCTCATCCGGCGAAACCCCACCGCCCTTGCTTGCGAACTGAGCCGGATATTGTTGATGGAGCTTATCAGGGCGGTCAGCAGTATCAGGGTACCCAGCATCAGGCCCGCATTCAGGATGGTGGTTCGGGTCGACTCGGCTTTTTCCAGCCACCGCCGGCTGTAGTAGACCTGATCGATGTCCGGTTGATTTTCAATCTCATTACCGATACCGGCCATCTCAGCCACGGACAGGTAGTCGGGTTTAATCGTCAGGACAAACGAACACGGCAGCGGGTTCAGGCTGTCGTAGCCGACCAGTAAATCTACGCCGACCATTCGAGACAGCTCCTCGCGGGCCATTTCCCGGGATACAAATGTCACCGAGGCAACGCCTTCAGTGGCCGCCAGTGAGGTTTCCAACGATGACAGCGTCGAATCGGCCACATCCTCGGTGACAAAAACCTCCATTCGCAGTTCGGACAGTAGATTTGCGTAGAACCGATCCGAGGTGCCGGCGGCAATCCAGTACAGGTCGAACAGCAGGAACAGCAGCATCAACGATAAAAACGAACCGACAGCAGTGCCCGGATTTCGATAAAGATTGCGTCCCAGTTCCCTGAGGATATAAGCTGTTCTGGTCATGACAGTCGGCCTTCGGTTATTTCGTAACAATCGCAGTGGGGAAGCTCCTGGGAAAGGGCTTCCGATGAAAGAATTATCATTGAGCGGCCGGAGAGAGACACCGAAATCAAATACTCGAGAATTCGTTGATAGGTTTTCCGATCGAGCCCGGCCAGCGGTTCATCGATCAGCATCAGCGGCTGGTTGGCGATCGATGCCCGTGCAAACTGTACCAGGGTGTTCTCGACTCGCGTCAACGAATGGGGATACTCTCCGGCCTGTTTAAGCAGAGAAAACTCCGTCAGCATTTTCAACAGGCGTTCGCGGCGGGTTTTCCGGCGTTCACCTATCAGGATCAGGGGCAGGGTGATATTCTCAGCAACCGTCAGGGATGGCACCAGGCCAAAAATCCCGCCTATGCCTCCGATCCGCCGACGCACGTACTTGATGGTTCCGGCCGCGCCCGGTCGGATGGTACGGCCCAGGATATCCACCGAGCCGCTGTGAGCACGACGCAATCCCACCAGCAGTTCGGCCAGACTCGTTTTGCCGGACCCGGCGGCTCCCATAATGATGGCCGAGCGACCGGACTCGAGATTAAAAGAGAGATCGCGAAAAATCTGACCACCCCGGTCGGATTTCAGATAGACATTATTGATTTCTACCAACGTCATGTTTATCTCCGGCGGGTTTGCGCCGATCCACCAGTCAACAGTTGACGCCGGCGTTCCAGCGGTCTATCTTGGATCAGCCGGATCGCAGCGAACCAACTGCGACTGTAATGGTACAAAGCTTAAACTCGGGGAACAACAAAAAGCCCATGAAGACTTTTTCAGTTATGATTCTGATTCTCCTGGCGGCCGGTTTGCCGGCGGTAGCTCAGGAGTGGGAAAATGTCCGGTCTCCATTCGATCAGCATATCACCGGTATCTGTGCCGTCCACGCCGACACCCTCTTTCTTGTTACCGACAAGGGTCAGTTTGCCCGAACCGTCGATGGCGGCTGGAACTGGCAGGTGACGACGGTAGCTGGTAAGGTCCATCTGGAGGATGTCAGTTTTGTCAACAGCCGACTGGGTGTGGCCTGCGGACGCAACGGCGCCCTGTGGCGGACAACCGATGGCGGCGCCAACTGGCAGAGCAAGTCGCTGCCGGACACGCTGCCCTGGTTTATGGATGTCGAGATGTTTGACGCCGGCACCGGCCTGGTAATCGGGATGCCCCGTGATTCGGCCAATCCCTTGGATGGATTGGCGTTTCGCACCACCGACAGCGGTCATACGTGGCATAAGATAGAGCGTATAGGGATGGGTTACACCGAGATTTGTCATCAGACGGGTGCGCCGGTGTATCTTCTTTCCTTCGGGTACATCCATCGCTCCGATGACCTCGGCGGTCACTGGAATACCGTTAAAATCCCTGATGGTATGGCCGCCCGGGCTATCTCGATTGAGGGCCGCACCGGTATCATGGCCGGGCCGAACGCGATGTTTGCCTGGTCAGCCGATAGCGGCAAGACCTGGACCAATCTCGAGGGATGGTCCAACCAGCTTTTCATCGCCGCTCAACTGGTGGATGAAAACATCGGATATGCCGGAGGTTACGAGGGTGTCATGAAGCGTACCACCGACGGCGGCAAAACCTGGAATGATGATACGTTGCCCCTCAAGTTCACAGTTCTGGACATGTGCCTGGCCGGTAATCGGCTTTTTGCCGTGGGCCAGGACGGCAACATCATCGCTAAGAAAATACGGTAGTTGATCTACCGCTGCGTATGGTCTTACAAGTTTGATTGGGTGGCGTCAGGCGACTCTGCTTGACGCATTCCTCAGACAAGTTCATCTTGCGTAGAACGTTAGAGCTGTCGGGCAGAGTCACCCGACAGCACCTCGTGATGAACAATGTATCTCCTGTCATAGCTTCTTCACGGTCCTGACATCTTTGTTACACGATCACAAGATATTCACTTTTCATAGTCAGGAGCACAAGGCTCCTGACCTACCCGTTGCCGGCCTTGACATTTCGATGATCCGCGCGTATTCTAACGGCAACAGGATACCACAAACAAACAGGGGAGTGAATTATGCTAATCCGTTCAATCTGTTTCGGGCTGGTGGTGGTGTGTCTGGTGGTGACTGGCACGGCGCAACAGCCGCCAATCAATACCGGTGACGTGGACTGTACTGGAAGCGTGGACGTTGGAGACATAACCGGGTTGGTTGCGTACCTCTTTCAGGGCGGTGCGGAACCGTGTGATTTTGTTAGTCCAGGGATTGCCTACAAAGTAGACGCAATGACGACAACAATACCACCAGCACCAGACCCCTCCAATTGGTGGCTAAACCTCTATACCCTCGACTCAATCTCCATCGGGATTCCCGCTGGAGGCACAATTGTGCTCAGTACAACATTAGACATCTATGATCCTGGAACGTGCGGAAGCGCCACCAGACTTGGCTGGTCGCTGGACGGTTTGAGTGATCCTCCGGAATCCGATCAGGTGCAGCTTGGTGCGTCGGCCAATACTGGGTGTGGCTCTGGCTATAGGTGGACAGCTAACTGTGACAGGTTCATTGCAGCCGATTCGGCGGGTACCTACACTGCCTACCTGAAGATCAGAGCGAGATTCAACCAGACTGCTGTATATCGTCGTACATTAACCGCCACCTATTTCCCTGTCAACTATGGGCAGTAGCCAGGAAACAAGAATTGGAGTGTGGAATATGAGAAAGCAGAACATATACAGTGTCGTTTTCGCATTGACGCTGGTGCTGGTGGTGTTGGCTGCAAGGGAGCAGGTACTGGGGAAGGACTACCAAAGAGAAGCACTGCGTGGAATTCAATCTGTAAAGGTCTTTATTACCACGTCAGGAGAAGACCACACCCTTGAATCACAGATAAAAACGGGCGTAGAATTGAAACTGCGATTAGCCGGAATTGACGTTGTGCCGGAAGAAGATACAGTACGGCGTACACAAAGCTTTCTGGACGTTCTAATCACCTGGACTAAGCTCGATGACGATCACCACTTGATTTTCTCTGTCGACTTGGAATTAATGACGTTTGCTCACCTGCCACACGACACCAGTTGTGCTTTACACAACGTCATTATTTGGAATAATAGCTACTTCGCTATAACACCAAGTAAACGGAAGTTCCGACAGGATGCAAGACTACAAGCAAAGGACCTAACCGACCAGTTCATAAACGACTACTTAGCAGCAAATCCAAAGAAAAAGGATAATGAGCCATGAGAATTTTCAAGACTGCTATATCTGTCCCCGCAAATACTCTCACACTCAAGCTCCCGTAGTCGGGCTCAATTCCTACTATCACATCTCTCTAACACACCGGCGCCGGGCCGCCCTGGAACAAATATCCCACCAGGTAAGTCAGGTCGGCCACGTCAATAAAGTCCGATCCGTCCACGTCGGCGGCGTCTATAACCGGCGGCGGTGGACCACTCTGGAACAGGTAGGCCACCAGATAAGTCAGGTCGCCCACGTCCACCGCACCACTGCCATCAACATCGCCGCAAACGTAGGGGATGTACATCACACTAAAGATGGTCGAGGTCGACGACAACCCGACACCATCAGTAGCCACCACTTTCCAGTAATTGACACTGCTGTCGGCCAACGAATCATCCGGCGTGTACTCCGATTCCGGCAAGCCAGTATAAATACGCGTGTCCGGCCCGACCGGGAAAGTCGAGTCGGTGGCGATGTACAGATCATATGTCACCGGTGAACCCTGTTTGTCCGAAGTAGTCCAGTCAAACAGTGGTGTCGGGTCGTTAACCTCCTCACCATCCTCCGGCAGAAGCAACGTCGGTGCGACGGGAGTGGTTGTGTCTACAGTGAATGTCCACACCGGCGAGAACTCCGAGCTGTCGGTTCCGGTTAAGTTGGAGGCTTTCACGCGCCAGTAGTGGAGACCTTCACGCAGGAGGGTATCCTCGATTATGAAATTGGTGTCGGTGTAGCGATAGTTAACGTCGGTCAGGAAAGTTGGGTCGGTTGAGTACTCAAGCCGGTAGCGGTCCTGGTCATGTTTCCAGCAGGTGGACCATTCAAACCGGGTGTTCGATGGCAGGTAAGCACCGTCCGGCGGTGCCGACAATCGCGGCTCCAGAATCGGAATGACCCAGTTGGCGCCATAGACGTTCTGGTTACCGTCGCGGGTGTCGGTCCAGATGGCATTGACGTGATCCTTGAATGCCGTCACGCCGATATACTCCGCGATCCTCCCGGCGCGCGGACCACCCGCACGAACAGCGCCCGGCGATTCTCCATCGGACCGTGACCCCAGCGAGTCCGGGCTGGAGGAAACCTCGGAGATACGATGGTTGGTCGTGAATGTCCGTCCGGCATCGAACGAGTAGGCGGCGAACAGATCGAACTCATAGTGATTGGGGTCCAGTCGCTGGTCGTAAAAGATACTCACCAGCGTGCCTTCCTCGTTGCAGAACAGCCAGGGATGGAACTGATCATGGATAGCGCTCGATCCGGTAAGGTCATCGTTAACGTACACCTTTTCCGTCCAGGTCTGGCCGCCGTCATCGGAGCGGATAAACTCGATATTGTAATCTTTGTACTCGGTGTTACTGGTGTCCATACTGGCGTAGGAGATATAGATATTGCCATCAAATGGCCCGCCGGTAATATCGGCCGCGGCTGCCGGGGCATTATAGACGTCGATATCGCCATCGATCAGGTCCCAGTAATGGTAGCCATACGTTTCCCAGTCACCGTACGTAAACTGCACCCACTCGGCATCGCTGAAACTGGCGCCGCCGTTGGTCGATTTGGCCATCTTGATAATATGAATTAGCTCACAGGCAACCGTGTCAAAACCGGTCCAGAAGACATAAACGGAACCGTCACTGCCCACAATCGGCTGCGCGAACTGCCCGGCTTCAATCACTCCGTACCCGCACGATGTGAAATCCTGCAGCGGACCCACGATTATCGAATCACCGAAACTGCTCACACCGTCGGTGGAGCGCACAAAGGCGATCCGGTTAGGTTCATAGGTGTCGAACGGATAGCGCGCCCAGGACATGTAGAAGTTGCCGTCGTAAAACCCGCCGGTGCGGTCAATAGTGATAAACTGCTTGTCCTCGAAATACATGCCCGGCGGAGCCTCAAAACCGACCGGCAGCGACCAGGTGAGGCCTTTGTCGGTCGACTTGGTCACGCAGAGCGCAGAATTCTGATCGACAAAGACGCCCCAATCCATGAAGCACAGGTAGAAATTGCCGTCACGGTCAACATCCAGACAGGGATCGGACTGTTGGTCATACTTAACGCGGTTGGCCAGCGAATCAACCCAGGTGTCGCCGCCGTCTGTAGAGCGACCAACGCCGACCTGCCGGTAGCCGAGGCGGAAATCACGCCAGTCGGCAATGACGATATTGCTATCGGTGGGGCATACCCAGATCATTTCTTCGTTTTGAAGCTCCGGATGGTCCAGGGCGATCCGGTAATTGGTTGGAGGCGGCAGCGCGGGTGACACGCTCACACCGGCCAACAGAATGATTCCGGCAATGACTGCGCAAACGACATTCTTCATGATAGTACTCCTTCTGCGAACCTGTATTGACAGCAGGTATGATGCTTGTGAGGCGCTTGAAATATAATGAGTTAGGGTGCGTTTGTCAAGAAGGGACACGATAGGGTAGTGTAAACTAAGTTGTGTAAATTGGTAGATTGAAATAACAACGGGTTTGACTTTGAGTCTTTCGAACCAAATGAAAGGAGTCAAACCCGTGGTAAACTTGTGGTTTACAGACAAAGATTTACGTTATCGCTGG
>JBDRNJ010000079.1:0-15259 GCA_043811375.1 bacterium
CCAGCGATAACGTAAATCTTTGTCTGTAAACCACAAGTTTACCACGGGTTTGACTCCTTTCATTTGGTTCGAAAGACTCAAAGTCAAACCCGTTGTTATTTCAATCTACCAATTTACACAACTTAGTTTACACTACCCTATACAATCACCGGTTGTCTTAGCCGGGTTGTTGATTTATCTTGGCACGGCAACGATCCGACACTTCAAGAACCTGAGGTGATATGCTGTTTGGAGCCCATCAATCTATAGCGGGCGGGGTGCACAAGGCGATCGAACGCGGGAAACAGGCCACCTGCGATACAATCCAGATATTTAACAAATCCAGCAATCAGTGGCGAGCCGCCGCCCTGAAACAGCAGGATATCGACACCTACTTCGAATTGATCGAATCTACCGGTGTTAAGGTGGCGACATCCCATACCGGCTACCTGATCAATATCGCCACGCCGGAACGGGATCTCGGCGATAAGTCCCTCAAATCCTTGCAGGAGGAGATGGAACGGTGCCGACTCCTGCGAATCCCAAACCTGGTATTGCACCCCGGTTCCCATGTCGGTTCGGGTGAGGAGCCGGGTATGAGCCGGATCGCGGAGAACATCAACCGGCTTTTTGATAAGTTGAACGACAACCAGGTATGTCTGCTGCTGGAGACTACGGCCGGTCAGGGAACCAATCTGGGGTACTCATTCGAGCAGTTGGCCCATATGATCGATAGCGTTGACAACCAGGCGCAAATGGGAGTCTGTCTCGACACCTGTCATGTTTTCGCCGCCGGTTACCCTCTGAAAGATCCCGACGACTACCAGCGCACAATGGAGCGTTTCGACAAGGTTATCGGACTGGACCGCCTGAATATCATCCATCTCAATGACAGCAAGAAGGAATTCGGCAGTCGTCGCGACCGCCACGAGCACATCGGCCGGGGCTTTATCGGTCGCGATGGATTCAGAAACATTGTCAACGACAGGCGACTGGAAAGTATCCCGATGATTCTGGAGACACCCAAGGGCGAAGACCTGGCGGAGGATATCGAGAATCTCAAGGTCCTGCGCAGCCTGGTCTCACGGCAACGGAAATCCGGAACCAAAGCCCGGTAAAAAGCCGACCAAAACGCATCCGGACGACATAGAACCTTACAGGTTCAGTTTTCCCACCGCCTTTTCCACTGCTTCGACAATCGAACCATCACGTACCAGACCGGTCACGGTTTCTATATCCGGATAGAGCGGGCGATCATCCACCAGGCGTTCAAGCCTGGAACGGATTACGGAATAAGCTGCTTCGCTGCCGCTACCGGCCTTCAACGGGCGCTTGAAATCCAGTGCTTGTGCCGCCGACATAAGTTGAATGGCAACCACGATCTCCGTGTTACGGACTATCTCGGTCAGCTTGCGAGCCGCAATTGAGCCCATACAGACATGGTCTTCCTGGTCGGCGGAAACCGGTATGCTGTCCACCACGGCCGGGTGTGACAATATTTTGTTTTCGGACACCAGCGCTGCCGAAGAATACTGGGCCACCATCAGGCCCGAATTGAGTCCCTGTCCCTCCGCCAGGAAATCCGGCAGACCGGAAAGGACCGGATTGAGCAGCCGGTTGGTGTGGCGCTCAGCCAGGGAGGCAAACTCCGAAACGGCAATGCACAGAAAATCCTGCGCCATAGCTACCGCCTGACCGTGGAAATTACCGGCCGCCAGGTATTCATCGTCTTCAGTGAAGAACAGCGGGTTGTCGGCAACGCCGTTGATCTCATCGAGGTGAGTGCGTCGGGCGTACTGGAGGGCGTCCAGCGACGGCCCCAGAATCTGCGGGATACAGCGCAGGGAATAGGCATCCTGCACCTTGCCGCGGTTGTCGGGAATTGTCTGAGAACCATCCACAATCCGCCGGACGTTCTCGGCTACCACTATCGGGCCGCGGTGGTTCTTGATCCGGTGCACTCGTGGATCGAAACACGAAGGGTTGGACCCGATACAGTCATAAGTCATGGCCGCAGCGATCTGGGCATTTCCGGCGACCAGGGCGGAATCGTGAACTGCCAGAGCGCCGACCCCTGTAAAAGCCTGGGTGCCGTTGATCAACCCCAAACCTTCCTTGTAGGAGAGTGTCAGTGGTTTAATACCGGCGGCTTTCATCGCCTCGGCGCCGGTCATTCTCTGACCCTGATAGTCCGCCCGGCCCTCGCCCATAACCACTTCAGCCATCTGTGACAGCGGCGCCAGGTCGCCCGATGTACCCAGCGAGCCTTTTTTGTAAATCACCGGATGTACCTTCTTGTTCAGCATCTGTACCAGCGTCTCGACCAGTTCCAGGCGTACACCGGAGTAGCCTTTGGACAGGACATTGGCCCTTAACAGCATAGCCGCGCGTACATCGCATTCTTCGATCGGATCTCCAACCGCCGCCGCGTGCGAATAGACTATCCGTCGTTGTAATTCCTCGCCCTGTTCAGGTGATACCTGTATTCGTGCAAATTCACCGATACCGGTCGTTACACCATAGATGGGTACGTTCGCCGCTACCTTGCGCTCAATAACTCCCCGGTTGGCTTTTATGGCCTGACGGGATTCGGTCGTGAGGCTTACTGCTGCCGAGGCGCGGCAGACGGCGTCAACCTGCTCGATCGTCAGATCATTGCCGGTTAAAAAAACTTCTTTGATGGTCATATTTTCAAATCTCCCGTTTCAATTATTATTCCAGTTGCCAGGATTTATTGCACGTAGTGGGGAGCACCGGGTGTCCGGTTCCCGGTCGGTCGCTCATTCGTCAAGAAGACCGGAGGCCGACGAAGGGCGATAACGGACCGGAATCGTCGTGATCGGCTTGGGGAATGTAGAACGCTGCTTATAAATCCAGCAAAATCGAGCCATTTGGTGACCTCCAGCAGGCAAGGTAGTCTTCAGAAACCGATTGTCAACTCCATTTGTGCCGGTCATATTCCGGTATGACAAATATGACAGGTGCCGGCCGGTTTCTTTGCCGACAGCAGTTTGTGGCGTTCGATACCGAAACGACCGGTCTCTGGGCGCCCAGCAATCGCATTGTGGAACTGGCGGCGGTCCGTTTCCGTACGGGAGAGGACCAGGTCAGCAATTTCCAGTCACTGATCGATCCGGAGCGGCCAATCCCGGAGGAGGTTATCGAGATTCACGGTATCACCGACCAAATGGTCGCCGGAGCACCGTCGGCGGATGTGGTTCTGACGCAGTTTCGGGAGTTCTGTGGTGATGACTCGATCCTGATCGCCCACAACGCCCCGTTTGACATATCGTTTGTGGCCTGCGAGTTGGGTCGGGCTAGCCTGCAATTCGGAGATAACCTGGTGCTGGATACGGTAGACATTTTCCGCCGTTTCTATCCCAACCTGGAGTCATATTCACTATTGTCGCTGGCCAGCAGGTTCGGGATTGCGCAGACACAGCTACATCGTGCACTTGAGGATGCCGACCTGGTGCGGTTGCTATTTCTTCAGGCTGCCCCGCATCTGGGGTCGGTAAACAGCCTTGATGACCTGAGGTCTCATCTCACGACGTCCACGATGGCTGAATGGCCCGGTGAGTGCCGGGAACTGCCGCCGGAGTTTGCTGAATTGCAGCGAGCCCTGAAAGAAGAATTGCGGGTGGAGATCATATATCGGTCAGCCTCGCAGCCGGCTCACAAGCGTGTAGTCCGGCCCCGTCAGGTCTACACGCTTGGCTCGCAATACTACATCACCGCCTGGTGTGAACGGTCCCGTGCCGAGCGGACTTTCCGGCTCGATCGCGTCGAGAGTTTCCGGGTGCTGGAGTGACCGGGATAGTATTTATTGGTGATCGCAAGCTATTGGACTGACAGCCCTGAAGGGACGATTTGGTGGTCACTCGGGCATGATTTCCCTCATACTTTGATGTATACTATTGTTGATGGATAATCACTCTACCAGAATCGTATCATTCCAGACGGTCGGCTGTCGGCTCAATCAGTACGAAACCGAGCGGATGGCGGCGCAACTGCGACCGTACGGGTTCCGGCGCGCTCAAAAAGGCGAACCGGCTGATCTCTACATTATTAATACCTGTACCGTAACCCATCGGGCTGCTTCCGACTGCCGCTACCTTATCAGACGAGCGGCACGGGCCAACCCGGAAGCTCGAATTGTGGTGGTCGGCTGCTACGTGGAACATGAGCCGGAGCGAATTGCCGGCATGGAGCAGGTTGACCTTATCATTAATAACAGCGAGAAAGAAGCCATCAGCGAAATCCTGTCCCGCCGGTTTCCCGAACTGTTTAACGGCCGGATTGACCACCGGTTTACTGGAGAGCTTACTGATTTCCATGAACGTAACCGGGCCTGGATTAAAATCTCTGATGGTTGCAATCAGAACTGTTCATTCTGTATCGTAACCATTGTCCGCGGCGATCTGGTCAACCGTCCGTCCGGGGAGATTATCGACGAAATCAACCGGCTGGTCCATAGTGGCTATCAGGAAGTTGTTCTCACCGGCGTCAATATGGGCTACTACCAGTATAGTACCGCCAGTCCGGCGATAGAGAACCTGGCCGATTTGTGCCGGTTGATTATCGATACCACCGACCTGTATCGGTTGCGGTTATCGTCGATTGAACCACAGACCTTGACCGATGAACTGCTCGATATCTACGCTGCCTCCGACGGACGTATCTGCCGTCATTTCCATCTGCCGCTTCAGTCCGGTTCCGAGCGCATTCTGAGACAGATGCGTCGACCCTATAGTCCGCAGGCGTTTTTGGAACGGATTAACCAGACCAAAGCGGCGGTGCCCAATACTATTATCGGGGCGGATGTTATCGTCGGGTTTCCCGGCGAAACCGAGCAGGATTTTCAACAGACCTTAGACTTGTGCCAATCCGGATCGATTGACTATCTGCATGTTTTCAGTTATTCCGATCGTCCCGGAACGGCTGCCGCCGAAATGGGGGAGAAGGTCAAACCTGAAATCATCCGTCAGCGTAACAAGCTGCTGACTGGTTTTTCAAACCGGGCTTTATTTGATTCCCACCGGCGCCAGGTCGGCCGGGTGCTGGAGTTCATCTCTGAACACAAACAGCAGGGCGAAGGTTTCTACAGGGCGATATCCGACAACTACTTGCGCCTGAAGCTGCCGGAAGGAATCAATTCCGGAAGGAACATTGTCAGAGCCAGGATCACTTCTGCCAATGAGGGCTACCTTGAAGGAGAGGTTCTCTCCTGACTGTTAGTTGACGCTGCATTTTTTCGATCACACGACTGCGCCGCAAGACCTGACAAAACATAGATGGGGCAGATGTGGACATCTGCCGCCCACAATGGTGGAATTGGCAGGTCTGTACCAGACCTGCCCTACAACTACGATGCAATTGTCAACCTCACCTCTCCGGTTTCTGCGGGGCTACCATGATCGACTTCTCGCGCTCGACCGTCACCAGCCCCGGTTTGGCCTTGCGCGGTTTGCGCACGTAACGACGCTGGGTGTAGATAATCGGCACCAGGCCGTCATGACGCGCTTTACTGAACCAGGCGGCCACTGCCGCTGCTTCCTCGATCTCATGCTTCGATGGCTGAAACGTCTTGCCGGGGAACTTGATCACCACGTGTGATCCCGGACACTGCTGGGCGTGGAACCAGAGTTCGTATGGTTTGGCATGTCCGAAAGTAGTGTGATCGTTATCAGCGCCGTCACGTCCGACAAAGATACGCAGGCCGGTAGTCAGGGTGTATTCGCGGTAGGGAAGACGCGGCGCGGTTTCTCCCTTGACCCCCGTGCGAGGCATCAAGGTCGCAATTTCTGATTCATAGCGGTTGCGGGCTGATTCGAAATCCTGCTTCAGTTCCGATTGCATCCGGGTCAGGTTGGCCAGTTCTTCTTCGGTGATAGTCATTCGCCGCCGCAACAGTTGCAGTCCCTGACGGCCCTTGCGATACCGGCGGAAGCAAGCTTCCACGTTGTCGGCGGGGGAGAGGGACGGGTCGAGTTTGATGTCAATCTCGGTCCCTTCCGACAAGTAGACATTCGGCAGCCTGATCTTCACCATGCCCTTGCGAATCTGACCGAAATTGATCTGCAGCAGCTCTCCCATTTGTTTGTAATGCTCATACTCGGCCGCTTCGGTAATGTCCTGTTCTACCTTTTCCAATCGTCTTTGAAGTTTCCTGGCCGCCCTGCTGACGGCATCCCTGATGCGTTTCTCCATGTCGGCTGTCTGCACCTCTGTTCGTCGAGTGCGCGTCATGGCCCGGACCGCCAGGGAGAGCGTCTTCAGTTTCTCCGGTTGTTGAGCTACCGACGACAGTCGCAACGGGTAGGCAGCGGTGCTGTCCGGCAACTGATACAGGTAGCCGACATCCGGCTGCTCGAAGCGAGCCGTTATCTGGCGAACGCTATCGACAAGAGCCGGAAGTTGTTCGTCTCCCAAATGTTGCCGGTCAGCGGTGAGACCCGAGCGGGTGACAGCTTCGTGAGACAGGTGCTGATCGAATCCGAGAACATGCCTTCGGACAAAGGCAGCCACTGACGGTCCCGGTTGCTTGTCGGCGGTAAGGCAATCGCGAAGTTGTTCGGCGGTCAGCGTCAAAGGCGACAGCTTGTCAAGCGGTGGTGCGGTAAGGTACTTGTCGCCGACGGTGAAAGTTCGTTTGCGCAGAGACACCAGGCGGCAGCCCCGGCCGTCCAGCAGCCACAGGTTTCCGTTGGGGCCGTGAGCCTCGACCATGACGATCAACGGCTGTCCGTCCTTCTTTAGAGACAGCTCAAGCTGCCGGTCAAAACCGACCTGTCGCACGCCGGTTACTACAGCGCCATCTATGCTGAAAGCGGGTCGTGGTTTTTCGCGCGTGTCGATTGTGATCTTCGAAGCCGTGACTACAAACGCTCCGGAACCGGCCGGATGATACAGAAAACCGAAGGCTTGCCGCCGCCGATCTTTTTTGATAAACAGGTAGACCGCCCGTTCCTTGCGATAGAACTCGACCGAAGTAACGATGCCGCCGATAATCTCACACTTTAGTTCTTCAGCCAGAGCCAGGATGTGCAACGCGGTTTGCATAAACTGAATATAGGGGCAATCGGATCGTGATACAACCGGCTGGTTGCTGATTGCGGGTCAGCCGCTATGACCCGGAAAAAACACCCCGACAGTGAACAATCCGGCCGGTTGCTGCGTATTAATAGGTGGAACCTCCTTTGGTAACCAGGATGGTTTACCGGAATGCAACCCACTGTATCCACGTGTGGAAGGCGGAGTAAGGATACTCCGCCTTTCTATATGATATCAACGTCCCGGGTTTCAATGTTGCCCGCCTGAAAACAACCTTGCCCACCGCTCACGGACAGACTAATATAGCTGTATGTACAACCAGACGGTCCTGGACCACTTTCAGAATCCTCGTAACACCGGCGAGATTGCCGATGCCGACGGAATCGGTCAGGTCGGCAATCCGGCCTGCGGCGACGTGATGAAGGTCTACATCAGGGTTGCCGACGGTCGGCTGGTTGATATCAGGTACAAGACTTTCGGTTGCGCGGCAGCGATTGCCTGCAGTTCAGCCGCTTCGGAACTGGTCAAGGGCAAATCGATTGAGCAGGCATTTCAACTGACTCGTGAAGAAGTTGCTCTCAAGCTGGACGGCCTGCCACCGCAGAAGATGGCTTGCTCCAACCTGGCCCCGGACGCCATCAAGGCCGCTATCGAGGACTACCGCTCAAGGGAATGCAAGGTGTAATAGGTCGGTTGGGTGGCAATCTCTTACACGGACGTTGTTGACATTCATCTCTGTCAAGGATACCCTGATAGCGATGCTCAGGAAACTTGATCCACCAACTGTTGCTCTGCTCCTTACCCTCGGTCTTTTGGGGTTCGCGTCGTTCTATTCCGTTGAGTCAATGTGGGGAGCCAACCATCTGGCCTTCCTTTCCCGGGCTTTCACCTATGCCTTCTGGGTGGTAGCGGTTGTGGTTCTGGTCATGGTGCTTGTTCCGGGCAGGTTTACGCCCGAGGAACGGAAGATCAACAGCGTAGCTGATTTCATTTTCACCAGGGGACCGCTGTCGAGATTGCTGATTGCCGTCATCTTCACGTCCCTGTTTGTAATTTTCAGAATGTCGACTCATTTCCTTGGAGATGGCAACCTTCTGATGAACGCTTTTGCGTTTGATGAATCGTTCGTTCCCAAATGGGTAGTGCCGGGCTCTTCGTTTCTGATACGGAAAACGCAGTGGTTACTTGGTGGCTATTCGCGACAAACTGCTTTTACTGCCTTCCAGTTGTTGTCGATAGTTTCCGGCTTTGTTACCATCTACACATTCATATCTATCGCTGAGAAACTATCCGACCACCCGCAGGTCCGAATAATCAGTCTGATTTCCCTTTTGTTCTCCGGTGGCAGCCTGCTTTTCTTCGGTTACGTTGAACATTATCCACTTCTCTGGGCGGCGGTTGCCGTTTTTATCAACCAGTCACTGGGATTCCTGAAAGATCGTACCAGGCTCTGGACTGTTTTGGTTGCATTTGGTGTGGCTGTCTTGATGCACTTTGAGGCCGTCTGTCTCCTGGGGGGAGTGGCGTATTTGGTAACTCGGTGGTTTTTCGGACGTGTACCGGCAGCGTCATCGGGCAAGCGGCTATACACAATCGCAACTGCTGTTACCGCCGGCGGTCTGGCGATGTTCGTTCTCCTCTACCGTGCCGAGCTGCAACCGGCCAACCTGTTCCTGCCGCTTGTTACCGGTTCTGCCCACGCGCCCGACTATGCTGTTTTCAGTCTTAAACATCTTGCGGATATTGGCAACCTGGTTTTACTCATATTTCCGGGGTGCCTGGTGGTCCTATCCCTGTGGCTTACCCGGAGAGGCTGGGTGAGAAACGACAATTCAACTGCGTACCTTTGCTGGTTGTCGTCAGGTTCACTGGCGTTTCTGTTCCTGATTGACCCATTGCTGGGCATGGCGCGAGACTGGGATCTGATGTCCTGGACGCTGCCGGCTCCATTCCTGCTCTTGTTGCGGCAGTTGCACGATCGACCCGGGGGTAGACTTGCCCGGCTGGTGATTCCGTACTTGTTAGTGTGCGTACTGGCAACAACAGCCTACCTGGCAGCCAACGTCAATGTCGCTGCTTCGGAGCAGAGATTCCATTCGTTGTTGCGGTTACATGGATCCCAGGACGACAACGGCTGGCCCCTATTCGCCAGTTACTTCCTCGAGAAGGGCGACTATGTCAGGGCTGAGGAGTTGGTGCAGGAACTTCTGGAGCAAAACATCCAACCAGCATACTGTTTCCAGATCCTCGGCTCGCTGCGTGTTAAAACCGGACGGTTAGAGGAGGCGGAGCAGTACTATCTCAAGAGTCTGGCGCTCAGACCATTCGACCTCGAGATCAGAAATGAACTCGGTGGCCTGTACATACAGCAAGGCAAATACCGGGATGCCCTGGCAACGCTAAAGGAAGCCTCCCGGTATGATCCTGACTTCATCACTACCTGGGCGGAGGGTGTGGGATTGGCCTACTACCACCTGGGTCATCTTGATTCAGCAGTGGCTGTTGCAGACACTCTTCTGATGGCCGATAATAACTCACCCGGCGGGCACTTGCTCAAAATGATTGTAGCCCTAACCTCCGGCGACAATGCTACAGCCAGGTATCACTTTCAACAGTACATCAAGCATGGTGCTCATCGGTCGAATTACGAAAACATCAAAGAGCACTACGGCAATTTGTTCCGTTGACTCTACAGACATCGAACCGCTATGATAGAGTTCTGTTTGCGGGCCGGGGCATCAGAGCCTGGCTTGTTTCCTCCCCGGGGGCGATGTCGCCTTTTTTCGCTTGCGATCACAAGATGGGCGAGTTTATTGGAAACACTTGTTTTTAGCTCGGTATAACCGATATGATGAATATGTGTACCCCAGGAAAAACAACGATGGTTATAGTCAGCCTGATGGTAATGACAGCCGTTGTGGTCGCCACTCCTCCTGCGGCCGAAGATTCGCTGTCTGTCTACCTGGCCAGCGGTGGCCAGAAGATGGTGCGGCATAATTACGCCGAGGCTCTGGAGCATTACCAGAGAGTTTTGCAGCTTGACCCGGACAACTACGAAGCGATCAGAAACTCCGGCGTGGCTCACTCGGCTCTGGGTGATCAGACACAAGCACGGACTTTTCTTGAACGAGCCCGGCAAATCAATCCGGATGACCCCGAAGTCCTAAATAACCTGGGCGTGCTTTGCAGCAATGAGGGTAGCCGCCTTAAGGCCATTGAGTACTTCGAAAAGGCGGCGCAACTAAACTCCGGCAAGGCTGTCTATCATAAGAACCTGGGACAGGAATACTCCAAAGTGGGTCGCATCAGCCTGGCGCTACCGGCACTGCACCGGGCACTGGAGTTGGCCAGTGACGACGCCGAGATCAGCTACTCACTGGGAAATTGTTTTGCTTCCGCCAATAGCTTCGACAGTGCCGAGATTTATTTCGAGCGCAGTATCAGCGCCGGTGCCGGCCACGCCCGGTTGTTTTTCTTTTTAGGAACGGTCAAGAGCCACCTGGGTAAGATCGACCAGGCCGAGGCCAGTTTCAAGCAGGCACTCCGACTGAGCCCTGATAACGTAAGTTGTCTGCAGTCTTTGGGCATGTTGTACTTCGGTGACGGTCGTTACCCACAGGCTGCCGATCAGGCACTCCGGATTATTGCTATCGATTCGACCAATCACGCCGCCTGGATACTGCTGGGTTCCTCTTATGCCCTGGACCAGAAAATTGCCGAGGCCGACAGTATTTTGTATCGTCTGTTCGATGTCGACTCGGCTATCGGTTTTCAAATGCTCGACATGATCAGTTCTGAGCGTCAGCAGAACCAAAGCGACGACGAACAGTAGATTCCCTGCCGACACTGCTGATACTATAGTGTAATTCCCATAATATCGCAGTCGTACCCCATACATATTCCGATTGATAGGGCTGCAAAGGCGACGTCGGTGAGCAACTGTGTTCCGGCACGTGGTATTGATTTCTTCTGAAGTAGTTTGTCACTTCCTTCTCATATATTATGTCTGAAACTGACAATGACCATCAGAAGAGAAGCACTGGTAGCGGTTGTTTTCTTGTCTGACGGACAGGCAAGAGTGTAGAATAAGTAACACATCAAGGAAGGAGAGTCTTATGGGTAAGTTTCTGACAGTGATAATGTTATTGGGCGGGCTTATCGTCGGGTCGGTGCCGGCAAGTGGCTACAAGATTACGAAAGTCATCGAAGTGGGGCCGGTGGCCTGGGTGCCATTTACAGGGCCGCTGAGGTGGTCGCCTGATGGCACAATGCTGGCATATTTTGTCAATAATTACCTGATGATCTCGGACACCCTGGGCAATACTCGCGAGGTGAAGAGCATTGATATTGGCATATCACCACGACGATTCGAGTGGGTATCTAATGACAAGGTTGCTATCAACATGCCCAAACGCAGAGAATCTGACTCGACCTTGTACAAAACCATCACCCTTGTCGATGTCAACACCGGCCAGGAGACGATTGTCGCTGAATGGCAGACGGTAGCCAACAGAGCCGGCAACACATACTTTGAGGGTCCCTTCCTGTCGCTGGAAGGGAATGCCTATTACTTCTTTAAGACCATGACCGGTCGGTCGAAGGAGATACCCCTTGGCAGGGTAACGGAGACGATTGACGAGAGCCATTGGTTCTTTCCTGACAAAGCTCCTGCCGTGGAGGACAACCACTTTATTCGCTGGAACACTGGCGGCCTTTATTTGGTCAATTTAAATCAAACTGACTCAATCTGTCCGGTAGAAAGCCCTCATCCAGGAGCATTCTCTTGGGCAGCTATACGTCCAGATTCGTCCTACGTATTCATAAGAGGAATGCTGATTAGGGTCGCTGATTCAGCAGAGATCAATGTGAATAGCTTTGTAGGAAAACCACCACCAAAAACTACAGGTTGCGGTCTTAGTTTTGTATCCTTTAATCCAAAATCCCCTGAAATCTTGTTTCTTATTGCATGTGATGATGGTCACATGAATGAGGTGTTGCGGATAGGGACGTTTGATTATACAACTAACGAATTCACCATTCTCGACACGCTCATTGGGATCAGTAGTTGCACGGTTCCAGCCTACGCACCAGATGGAAGGAAGATAGCATTCCTTGATAGTGATGATTACAAGGCTTACATCATCTATAGGGAGGAGAAGTGAAATACTCCTTTAATAGAATCTTGGTGCTGGCCCTTCTTGTGGGTAGCTTAACAGCCATCTCCACCCAGACCGGTTACACGCAGATCGTCGATGTGTATATCGACCCGGGACACGGGGGACCGGGGGCCGATCAGTTTCACAATGGGGGCGGGTTCAACGACAACCGGGGTGCTAAGTGGAGGTGATTACTGCGAGTGTAGCAGAAGTCCGAACCTACTCCTCAGTTCATTCGTCATGGTGAGCGGAGTCGAACCATGCAGCCTCCCGTGAGAGTTGCCGTATGGACAAAAAAAGACCCGGCCAAAACGACCGGGTCTTTGTTTTCATAAAGGAAGTGACTGGTCGGCTTAGTACATGCCGCCCATGCCGCCACCCATCCCGCCCATATCGGGAGCAGGAGCTCCCTTCTTGTCCTCGGGCTTGTCGACCACAACCGCTTCGGTGGTCAACAGCAATCCGGCGATAGAACCGGCGTTCTCTAAAGCCATGCGGGTCACCTTGGTAGGATCGATGACACCGGCCTTCTCCAGGTCTTCGTAGGTGTCAGTCTGGGCGTTGTAACCAAAAGCGCCGCTTTCGGCCATAACCCGGTTGACAACCACCGAACCCTCAACTCCGGCATTCTCGGCGATCTGGCGAATCGGCTCTTCGAGTGAACGAAGGACGATTTTGACACCCACCATTTCATCATCGGCAATCTTCACCGCTTCGAGAGACTTCATGGCGCGCAGCAGAGCCACACCGCCGCCGGGAACGATACCTTCCTCGACGGCCGCCCGCGTCGCATGCAGGGCATCCTCGACACGAGCCTTCTTCTCTTTCATCTCGGTTTCGGTAGCGGCGCCGACATTGATAACGGCCACACCGCCGGCCAGCTTGGCCAGACGTTCCTGCAGCTTCTCGCGATCATAGTCGGAAGTGGTGTCCTCGATCTGTTTGCGAATCTGGCCGATACGGGCCTTGATGCCTGCTTTATCACCGGCACCCTCGACGATGGTCGTGTTGTCCTTGTCGATGGTCACCTTCTTGGCCGTACCCAGATCGGATATAATGGCATTCTCCAGCTTGAAGCCGGTTTCCTCGGAGATAACCTTGCCGCCGGTCAGGGTGGCGATGTCTTCAAGCATTGCCTTGCGGCGATCACCGAATCCGGGAGCCTTTACCGCGCCGACTTTCAGCGTACCGCGCAGCTTGTTGACCACCAGCGTCGCCAGAGCTTCGCCTTCGATATCTTCGGCGATAATCAGCATCGGCTTGCCTGCCTGGGCGGCCTTCTCCAGTACCGGCAACAGGTCCTTCATACTGGAAATCTTTTTGTCATGGATGAGAATCAGCGGGTCTTCCATGACGGCTTCCATAGCGTCAGGGTCAGTCACGAAATACGGCGACACGTAGCCGCGATCGAACTGCATCCCCTCGACAACTTCAAGCGACGTCTCGGTTGACTTGGATTCCTCAACGGTGATAACGCCGTCCTTGCCGACTTTTTCCATCGCCTCGGCAATCAGATCGCCGATAACCTTGTCGTTATTGGCCGAGATGGTCCCGACCTTGGAGATGTCATCTTTGCCCTTGACCGGCTTGGACATTTTCTTGATATCCTCCGTGACTATCTTGACAGCGTAATCGATACCGCGCTTGATAGCCATCGGGTTGTGACCGGCGGTGACGCTCTTGAGACCTTCACGATAGATTGCCTGGGCGAACAGGGTGGCGGTGGTGGTACCGTCACCGGCGTCATCGGAGGTCTTGGAAGCGACTTCCTTGACCATCTGGGCGCCGATGTTTTCAAGCCGGTCTTCCAGTTCGATTTCTTTGGCCACGGTAACGCCGTCCTTGGTGACGGTCGGCGAACCGAATCTCTTGTCAAGCACTACATTGCGGCCCTTGGGACCAAGCGTAACCTTGACCGTATTGGCCAGGATGTCCACACCGCGTTTGAGCTTGGTGCGGGCTTCAGTACCATATTCAATCAATTTTGACATTGTTTTTTCTCCTTCGCAGTTCCCAATTAGCTGTCCTGAATGATGGCGAAGATATCGGACTCACGCATGATGAGATAGTCTTCGTCGGCGATTGAAACCTCGGTGCCGGTGTATTTGCCATAGAGCACCTTGTCGCCCTTCTTGACTTCCGGGGGTATCTTCTTGCCGTCATCGGACATCCGACCGGGACCGACCTCGATGATCTCGCCCTGCATCGGTTTTTCTTTGGCCGTATCCGGGATAATGATCCCACCCTTCTTGGTCTCCGACTCTTCGAAAGGCCTGACCACGACTCGATCCGCAAGCGGTTTTACCTTCATTTGAATCCTCCTGAATTCATAGTGGTTGAACTTTGTTTATATTTCTTTTCTTGTTTTCTCATTGCTGTCGCGTGTGACCGTGCTTCTATTTTTCTTTTAACCTACTATCGGTCAATAACATTCAAATTGTTAGCACTCACCCTTAGTGAGTGCTAACAGTCTCAATATAGCTTGAACACAGAATATGTCAAGAGGTTCAGTAAAAAATGTACATTTTTTTATGGTATTATGGGACAACAGGACGGTTGAAAGCTAAGTTATTTGATTACAGTGCCTTAGCTGCTGACGAGGCCACTTCTTATGCCGTCACGAATCCTTTCGTGACGGCAGCCTTCGGCTGATTTATGAGGTTTCCAACTTCAGTCTCACATCCATTGCACAGAAGAGAATGTGTGGAAATGCCAATAACTGTGGCGATGCCACCGGTCAGGAAAGGATTCCTGACCGCGCGTAAAAGATTTTTGTCACGCTGCAAGTTGGCTTGACCTTGCTACGGACAGGCCGCCGGGGACGAGCCACCCTGGAACAGGTAAGCCTTCAAATATGATATGTCATCGGCATCCACATCGTCATCATCGTTTACATCAGCCTCTTCCCAGCAGCCGGGGTAGACGCTATCAGGTAGTGCAAGGATTATTGTGTAAATTGAGTTATGTGGTTTTCCCTGAGTCTTTGGTTCAGTTCAATTACCTGAGTGTATACTATCCTTTCACAGCTTTGTTCATCCCGAAAAGAGTCGATTAATCTGACTCTTCGTCGG
>JBDRNJ010000080.1:0-13837 GCA_043811375.1 bacterium
TTCTCCATCAGAGCATGACCCATGAATGCCAGCCGGGATTCCTTGCCTTTCCCCTTACGATACAACCGGGCATCCGGGTCAGTCGTGGACTCATGAGTATCATTGCGACGCTTCTCACCATGAAAATCTACCGAACGATTATGACCACCCTCAGAGGAAGAATCGTGGCCGTCGTCCTTCGGACGAAAACTCTTCATCGAGGCCCAGGCGTCAATCAATGTCCCGTCTACCGTGAAATGCTCGTCCGATAAAAGACCAGCTTCTTCCGCCCGAGAAACAACACTCGAAAAAAACGCACCCGCCAGATCAGACTCCAGAAAACGATCACGGTTCTTCGTAAATGTCGAATGATCCCAAACCACATCATCCATCGACAAACCCACAAACCAACGAAAAAGCATGTTGTAATCCAACTGCTCCATAAGCATCCGCTCACTGCGAATCGTGTACAATACCTGAAGAAGCAAGGCCCGAAGAAGACGTTCCGGCGCTATCGAAGGTCGACCAGTATGGGAATACATTGAGGTCAACTCACCTGATAAACCGGCCAGAATCCGGTCTACCATCCGACGAATCGAACGTAATGGGTGGTCCTCGGGACCCCGGGATTCTAAGGATACATAACTGAACATCGCCTGCTGATCATCATCGGTGCCGCGCATTGCTGGACCCTCTCATATGGAGATCGTTTTGATCCCCAACAATACCCCAATGATATATAAAATTCAGCTAAAATGAGGAGTTTTTCAACAGCCTGCTAGTGGTATAATAGAGGAATATCTTATTGAAACAGTGTATGAGTGAAAATAAAACTATGAAGAACGACTGGCACTGTTTGTCTGCAGAACAGGTCTTTCGTGTTACAAAATCTTCCGCTCAAGGTCTTTCCTCCAAGGAAGCGGCCACGCTCCTCTTGGAAAAAGGTCCGAATGAACTGGTAGAGAAGCCTAAGAGAACTCTTTTCGCGATGTTTCTTGATCAGTTCAAGGATTTCATGATTATCGTGCTCATTGTTGCCGCAGTTATCGCCGGTCTGACCGGTGATGCGGCGGATGCCATTGCCATTGTGGTAATTGTCATCCTGAATGCCGCGATCGGTTTTGTCCAGGAGTTCCGCGCGGAAAAAGCGATGGCTGCGCTCAAGAAAATGGCCGCACCCGAAGCCACAGTGTTGAGAGATGGTTTGATGGCTACAGTACCGGCGTCCTCCCTTGTCCCCGGGGATCTGGTCTTTCTTGATACTGGGAAAATTGTGCCTGCCGATTTGCGGCTTACCGAGGCAGTCAACCTGAAAATGGAGGAAGCCGCACTTACCGGAGAGTCAGTCCCGGTTGAAAAGAATACCAGCGCAATTTTGGAGAAAGGTCTCCCGCTAGGCGACCGAAGGAACATGGCATACAAGGGCACTTTTGTGACCTATGGTCGCGGAACTGGAATTGTTGCGGCGACCGGGATGGCTACTGAGATCGGAAAGATCGCGAAAATGCTTCAGGACGAGGACGAGGTAAAAACACCTCTTCAAAAGAGGCTGGCTCAATTTGGCAGAAATCTCGCCATCGCGATACTCGCCATATGTGCAATCTTCTTTATTGCCGGACTTTTGAGAGGTGAGGAGCTTATGCTCATGCTCCTGACAGCAATATCTCTCGCGGTAGCGGCAATCCCTGAAGCTCTTCCTGCGGTTGTAACAATTACTCTGGCGCTTGGTGCCCGCAAATTAGTGAAGCAAAATACGCTAATTCGAAAACTCCCGGCGGTCGAGACCCTCGGTTCGGTAACCTATATTTGCTCGGACAAGACCGGTACGCTAACCATGAACAGAATGACCGTAGAAGAGTTGTACCTGGAAGGGAGTACATTTACAAAAAGTGAACTGAATAAACAGGCTCATGGTCTGGGCAATGATAGTATTCTATTAACGGCGATGGCCTTGAGCAACGATGCATCGATCGATAAAGATGGCAATATCATTGGTGATCCGACAGAGACGGCGATCTTTTCGCTTGCACGGAAGTGCGGCTTCGATAAAGGGATTCTTCAGAAAACATTCCCAAGAATCGCAGAATTTACATTTGATTCTGACCGAAAGCGCATGACCACCATTCACCGATGGAAAAACGGAACGTATATTTCTTTAACGAAAGGAGCTTTGGAGTCTCTCTGTGAACTGTCCAGCCATACTCTGACGCTGGACGGCTTCAAGCCGTTCGACAAGAGCGCAATTCTAACGAGTGGTGAACGCATGGCGGCCGATGGTCTGAGAACGCTTGGCTTCTGCTTTCGACATTGGGACAAACTACCTGATAACTTAACTCCGGAAATCGTTGAGTCAGGACTCACCATGTTGGGAGTTGCGGGGCTGATGGATCCGCCTCGAGAGGAAGCGGAAGAGTCGGTGGCCCTGTGTAAATCTGCCGGCATCCAGCCCGTGATGATAACCGGCGATCATCCGGCGACGGCCATGGCTGTGGCCAAAAGAATCGGAATCGTGGATAATGAATCGGAAGTGGTTATAACAGGTTCCGAACTCGAACAAATCTCTGATCAAGAGTTCGACGAGCGCGTGGAACAAATTCGTGTCTACGCGAGAGTAGCTCCGGAACAGAAATTACGGATCATTAAGGCTCTTCAAGATAGGGGTCAATATGTCGCCATGACCGGAGACGGGGTTAATGATGCACCATCCCTGAGAAGAGCAAACATCGGTGTCGCGATGGGTATCGCAGGAACAGACGTATCAAAAGAAGCCGCCCATATGATTCTCCTGGATGATAACTTTGCGACGATTGTAAAAGCAGTAAAAGAAGGGAGGCGCATCTTTGACAATATCCGCAAGTTCATAAAATATACAATGACGAGTAATTCAGGAGAACTTTGGACATTGTTCCTTGCTCCATTCTTAGGACTGCCAATTCCTCTATTGCCCATTCACATTCTGTGGATCAATATCGTAACAGACGGTCTTCCGGGTCTTGCCCTCGCCGCGGAGCCGGCAGAACGTGGAGTCATGCAGAAACCTCCAAGACATCCCCAGGAAAGCATATTTGCCCATGGTCTTGGAGTTCACATAATCTGGGTTGGACTTCTGATGGGTCTTGTAACCATAGGTTCTCAGAAGTACGCGATCAGCGCTGGAATTGATAACTGGCAGACGATGGTGCTCACTGTGCTGTGTTTGAGTCAGTTGGGACATGTCCTTGCTATCAGATCAGATAGTGAATCCATTTTCAAGCGGGGGCTACTATCAAATAAACCTCTTTTGAGTGCGCTTATATTTACCTTTGGTTTACAGATGGCAATAATATACATACCATTTCTGAATCCTATTTTTCACACGGCACCGTTGACACTCAAAGAACTGATTATCACTCTTGCTCTTTCATCGGTAGTGTTCTTTGTGGTGGAGGTAGAGAAATTTGTTGTAAGAAGGAATTTTAGGAACAGAGAGAATAGAACATGAAATAGTTGCTAATACTGATGACGTACCCACCATATTTCAGTCCAGTTCGCAAGCCGAAAACGGATTGGAGGAACTTCGTTGCCCCTATCTCTTTGTGACCAAATCGTGACCAGAATGGTGTCACGTTATTTGGTGTTATTGGGAGTTATTGCAGGGCGGACGGGGGTTCAAGCAAAGAGACCCCTCTGGCCGTTCTCGTAACTGCTTAATTGTCAATAAATCACATGAAGTGGAGGTGGGGAAATCGAACAGGCATCGCCTGCCTGACGCCCATACTCGCTTTGTGGCACAAGGACTTACACCCTATTGTGACGAAATCGTAGTGTTCTCCAATGCCAACAGCCATGAACCTGTCTGATCACCATTCCCAAAACCAGGTGGCATTGTCTGTGTAGTATTTGATATAACGTGCAGTGCCGGTCGCTGAGTCGGCTGTTGCAGTCAAAACCGAATCGTAACCCACCGGATTCAAGTATACCTGAACAATTTCATCATCGTTGGACTCGTAGTTAAATTCGCTTACCAAAGGCGCCCCAAAACGAAAAAGGTTCTTTGCCATGTAGCTCTTGTACTGGACAGGGTCATGAGGCGTACCGTTGTAATCAAGGTCGTCGTTCACAACCAACGAATCACCGTTCACCAGGGCTTCACGCACCTCCCATGGGCTTAAGAGTACCCCACTCTTGTTCGCGAAATAGCCATCATAGGTTGGATCCATGTACAACCACTTTTCCAGTGAATCCGACCACATCATATTCACTACGTGGGCTTCCGTGTCCTGCTTGTCCTGAGGCAGGCAAGTAAGATAGCGTGACTTCAGCCCCACCGCGAGGCAGGCCTCGTTGAGTACAATTGCCATCATGCGGCAGTTAATGCCACGTCCGGAATCGGCGCAGACTTTGAGAATGTTGAGTGCGTTACGCGGTAATGGACCCGTGGCGCTGCCGTCGTGACGCACTGCCGTATGTACCCATCGAGTCAAGTTGATCGCGCGGCTTTCATCGGATCCATGACCGGCAATACTATCGAGATTGTACATTTCGCGGAATCGTACAAGGTTGGAATCATCAGGAGATGAATACTCGAACGGTCCTATCTCGGTCACCGGAGTATCGCCGAATGATGCGAACTCACGTAGTATGGCGACTCTCTCATCCAGGTTGTCGTCAGTCCTAAGAAATGCCATTATGAGGTCGAGAGTTATCGACGGACCCTCTAAGACAATGGGTACGAACGGAATGGTGTTGTATAAGACCAGCGAATCATCTGCTGTATAGAGAGTCAGCAATTTGGCGTCCCAAATCCGAAGGGTGTCGTGATTGTTCAGGGCACTCAGTGGAACTGAGTTGCTCTGACTGCCTGAGGAAATTCTCAGAGTGTCGGCTGGCAGCTTCACGTGAAGGCTATTTTGAACCCCCGAGGCCTGGCCGGCAGCCGTCATATTGCACGCTGCAACCAGGAACAAAACTAGATATCTTATCATACGTCTACTCCTGTAGGAAGTCGGGTGAATAAACTCCGCCCGGAATACCAAGACAACATGGACTTGGTTGCGTATACGCATGGACACTGTGATTGTTTCCCTGTGCGATAATATGCAACAAGTTTATTTGCTGGAGGTGGAGAAACGAACCCCATACTCGCGTTGTGGCACAAGGTCTAACACCGTATTGTGACCAGATTGTGACCGTTTTTCGGCCTTCTCAGAGTAGATTGACCTTCCCCCCTGTATCGTGGTCCTGCTGAACACA
Source organism: bacterium (assembly GCA_043811375.1). Classification (GTDB taxonomy): domain Bacteria; phylum Zixibacteria; class MSB-5A5; order GN15; family FEB-12; genus JBDRNJ01. The sequence goes on from JBDRNJ010000080.1 coordinate 5,212, forward strand.
CGACTGAATTCCATTATCATGCATTTCATGGTATCATTATATTGCTGTCACAATGTAACAATCAGCAAGAATCGTAGTCTTAGAGGTTAGATGAGAAGCTATAACCAGCAACACAACCGCTTCTACGAACTTTTGGAGCCGGAGTTGCCGCGCCTGCAGGCGTTTTGTCAGAAGCTGACCGGCGACCCTGAAACAGGTAATGACCTCATGCAGGACGCCCTGTATGACGCCTGGAAGGGTTTCGGACGCCTTCGACAGGCCATGGCTTTCAAGTCCTGGCTCTATCAGATCACGGTTTACCGGTACCGGACGAATCTGAGGAAGTTCAAGAAGCGGGTAGACTCGACTCTGCCGCTGACTCACGATGTCCCAGACGAAGCACAGTCGCGCCTGCAGAGTGCTCGCGACAGACTGAGCCTCGCAATGACATGCCTGTCGGCCACAGACCGAGCGCTGGTGACACTTCATGAACTGGAAGGATGGTCATATTCGGAACTAGCAATGATGTTCGGCAGCAACGAGGGAGCGCTGCGGACGCGACTTACACGCTGCCGACGCCGGATGCGAGAGACGTTGCAGAAGCATATTGAACGAACGAATGAGGATTCATTCACAATCGGAGTACGCCAAAAATGGTTTGTCGTGAAGCAAAGAAGAAGCTGATTAGGCTCGCGGATGGCCTTCTGGCCACCGATGAAGAGAACGCTCTGCGAGAGCACTTGAAGGAGTGTCCGAGCTGTGCGCGATTGGCTTTGGCGGAAGAGTTGCTAACGCACGACATTGAGCAGATTCGTGCCGTGCATGTGCCTCATCCGATGACTATTAACCAGATTCGTGAAGAGATCGCCGCTCGCGAGAGAAACCTTAGGAACACGAATATAGGAGTACGAATCATGCGACAAGTTAGTGACACAGTTTATAGAAAGCCGCGGCTCAGTCTGGCGACAGCTGCGCTATTCATGCTGCTGCTGGCAAGTGTCTTGGTGCCGGTAAGAACGGAGCAGCCGGTCGGATATGAAGTTGCCTTCGCGGCGCCAGCCAGCGGCCTGATGCTGATTCAGGAAAACGCCGAAAAGATGCTGGCGGCGCTGGACATAGATGATGCCCTTGTAGAGGTCAGCGAAGCCGACTCCGAAATCGAGTATAGAATCGCGCCGCTGAAGGATTCCGCCCAGGTGCGGAGGCTGATTGCGGCGCTCGATTCGCTCGGAGGTCGGCGGGTTCGGAGCACAGTAGCGCCAACCGAATCCAAGGACCGGACAATCTGGCAACTACTACTCAACGATTCCCGGCCTGCAACCGATGCCTCACCCATATATGTTCATACCGAAAAACGCGCTAGTTCTGCTACCATTGACCTCAAAAAGAGATTCAAGGACGACTTCATCCTGTGGATGCCGGTCGGCGATCAAGCAGGTGACAGCCTGCGCGGTCTATTGCTGGACAGGCAAGGGGACAAGACGAACATCCAAATCGTCGGCGAGCGTGCTGGCACGTCCACCGATGATTGTGGCTGGCATCAATACCTGAATAACTCGGTAATGCATACCCAGACCCCTGATGGGGAACAGGGGACCTTTAACCTTTACGAGATCGAGGATGTACGCAAGCTGGAGAAGATGGGCTACAACTTTGTGACGATGACATGGGACACGCCGGGGCAAGTTCCCATCCCCGGCATGGGACCCAAGTTGAACGAGATCAATCCCAAAACATTCTCCGAGAAGACTATTATCGAGTATATGGTCCCGCAAGCGTATGAAGTCCAGTTACAGATATTGGACAAACGCGGGCGCGAGATCCGCAACCTACTTCAATGTATGCCGCTCGCCGGGATATATCATGTCACCTGGGACGGGTTGGATGCCGACGGCAATCCGGCCAAGCCGGGGACATACTTGTGCCGGTTCATAGCAGGGGATTATGTGGAGACTCAAAAGATAGTACTCAAGCGTTAGCCCTGTAGGGCAGGTCTGTCTTCAAACCTGCCGTTTTCCCCAAAAAGGCGGATTCGAAGACGGATCCGCCCTACAACTGGACTACATGGTGGAGGTGGGAGGAATCGAACAGGCATCGCCTGCCTGACGCCCATACTCGCGTTGTGGCAAAAGGACTTATATCCTATTGTGACCACATTGTGACCGTTTTCTGGCCGCCGGTTGGCGTCGGACGAGGTCACACCAACCGGCGGGAAAAGGAATCTTACAAAGAATCGAGGTGATCACCCCGATATTCAAAGCCAAAGCGGTTCAATACCCCAATTCCTCTTCGAAAGCATCCGAATCGAGATCGTCCTCAAAGTCAAAGCCACTGGTTTTATTCCGTGAAATGGATCCGCCGACCTCGAATTCGTGATCGCAGTCAGCACATACGTATAAATCGATGCCTTCCTCAAATGAGTCCTGAAGCAGCACATCGCTGCTGTTACAACGTGGGCACTTTCTGTTCTTCTTTGAACGTCCCATTGCTACACCTCTCTGAAACTGTTAATTTCCTGACGTCACTTCTATGACGGATTAAGGTTTGTCGAATTGTTCATGATTTCTGTATACCACTGTCTGGTAGCATGGGTAACTCCGCGCACACCGGAAGTGGTTTGATAAATTCCTGCCGGAGGCTATAAGTGTATGCTCCCTGGTTCGGAATGAGCAAGACATCGCCTTCCCCTAAACTCTCACCGAAGTAGCCGTATCCCCAGATGTCGTGTGGAGTGCATAGCGATCCGGCCACCAGACATTCGTGTTCGTAAAGGCTCGGCCGGGTCAAGTTTATTACGGGAAAATAATCTGTCTCGAACCGTTCCCATCCCACGGCATTCGTGCCACCGTCGGTAATGACTATTTCTGCCGACTTGACGTCGGTAACGGTAAGGAGAATATGCATGGCGTCATTGCACAACCATCGGCCAGGCTCGAGGCAGATAGTGCAGTTCATGTCTTTGGGCAAGTGTCTTTTCAACGCAGCAGAGATTTGGGCCGCGAAATCGGAGATGAAGCAAGCCGATTTCTTATAGTGACTAAGGCCTTCAATTGTGGCCTCACCCAGTGCCGATTGAAGTACGCCCGAGGGCGTAGCCCCCGGTTGGAGCCATTCACCCGGTTCCGGCCAAAAACCTCCCCCAATGTCGAGAAACTTGATGCTGTTCCGATCCGTTTTGTCCAGGCCTCTCAGCCCGGCACCCAGACGGCCAATGAAAACGACTTGCGCTTCAGGATTGAAATTCCAGCTGAGATGAAACTGAAGTCCGCACAGGTCAACCTGTTCGCACTTGCGTGCTTCGTGGAAAAATGACTGCAGTCTGGCGAGCGGTATACCGAATTTTCTCCAGATGCCGGTGTCATCCGCCGCGAGCCGCACCCCGGCGCGGACCAGAACCTGCGCCCGTTTCGCGGTCTGTTCCAGTTTTTCCAACTCGCTGAAACTGTCAAGGAGAACGGTTACTTTGTCAGCGTGTTCTACGGCGAGCTCCAGTTCGTCCGGTCGCTTGCCGGGACCACTGAACACAATATCCCGGGCGCCGCACTCGAGAGCGGTCTCCAGTTCCAGGCCGCTTGAAACGTCCAGTCCGAACCCTTCTTGCACCAGGGTAGTCGCGATAGTCGGATGACTATTACTCTTCAGAGCATAGTAGATCCGGAGATCGGGTAGAACGGCCGCAAAAGCATTCCGGAATTGTCGAGCCTTGTTATTGATAGCCTCCGAGTCAATTACATACAACGGCGAGCCATTGCTCTCAATGGCCGCCAGGAAGGCATCTCGTCGATCAAGGAATGATCGAACAAAGTGTCTGAGCTCCTGGGCGTCAAGCCGTGGGATTTGGTGATGGAGCAGCTCGGCGGCTTGCATTATGGTACCCAGCGAGCCTTTGGTCATGGTATTGTTCCACATTGATAATAATCTTCTGTCTAATATCGTCACACTGCCGGCGATGATTAACGTCGGTTCGGGATTCGAAAATGACATGTCCCAGCAACCAGGAGTCGTAGTTTTCGGGTGGGACGGATATCACATGTCCCGGGGCGTACTTAATAAAAATTCCCTTCACCCGCAAATCCTCTGAGAGCCCACTGTAATTCACATCAGCAAGCACGCCGCTGCGCATCGATAAAAAACGCATGCCGATATGCTCTTTCGACTGGTGCGCGGGAGGAATCTCGCACTTGCCTCCTTCGGCAAAGTCCAGAGCAAGTCCAATCGTATCAAGCCCACAACTGCATCGGATCAGGGGAGGCAGACAATCACCACCGACCCTTGGTGTTAACTCCAAAAAGACTAACTCGTTCTCGTTGACCATGAAGTCTACCATGCAAATGGCACGCGTGAGCCCAAGTGCCTTTGCTGCGTTCCGAAGCCTCTCGGTGAGTGTTCCGCAGGTCACCCCTGCGGGTAGCTTTGCGGGGACCACGTAAGCCATAGTCGTTCCAAACGGCAGAGCATCGCCGTGAAGCTTTTTTGCTACCCGGATCACACTTACATTATCATCAGCTATTATAAAGTCAGCGCTATACTCTCGTCCTTTGATGAGCTCTTCTACCAGTATAGGCTGGTCAACAACGGACCCGCCCGAATGCCCGGAACCGGACGCATACAGCGGTGACTGTTGTCGGCTTTGCAGACCATCCTTGATCGTTCGAAAGGCCGCTCCCAAATCATTCTTGTCGTGGCATTGAAACGTTAGTTCACTGCCGCTTCCGGTGAGCGGCTTGAGCACGACAGGACCACCAAACTGTTCGATGAGCCTGATTACCTGCCATCCAGAATACACCAGTTCGACTTTCGGGCAGCGAACCCCATACTCGGCCCATCTCTTCTTTGTAAGAAATTTATCCCGAGATACTTGCACCGATTCCACCGTGGGGAAAGGCAGATCGTAATACTGCGCCAGGCTGGCCGCTAGACCCAACCATTCACAATCGTAGCAGGCCACTCCCGAAAGGCTCTGGTTCGTTCTTTGCAGGTGCTTTTCCAGCGCGTTCAGAACATCCCCTTTGTCAGCGAGATGGCAGACAACCTCACTGGTGTGGTCGGGCGCTGTCTCTGTCGAGCCAATTCGCTTGGCCGGGTCCGTCAGGAACAGAGCTCGCCCTGGATATCGCTCATGGATGTGGGCGATATAGTCCGGTGTGGTACCTACTACCAGGACACGGCGATCAGACATGTGGGGCTCCCCTTATGCCTTGCCACCATACAGTCGGAGAAGAGTAAATGGGGAGGTGAACCTTCTCTCTGGTCACCGATCTGCCATCCCCCTCAATTTTGTAGAGCGGCGCCGGCGTCAGGTGAAAGAGGGGCTTCCAATTGAAATCACCACAGAGAAAATCGACGCTGTCCAGTTTCTCTTCGCAGGCATAGGTGATGTGGTACATGTTGATAAGTTTGGCAATTCCGCGAAATCTCTCATCAGTACCACCGGCCAGCATAGTAAGCATGCCGTTGTAAAGGCTACCCATGTCCACAGCCGCCGGTTCACCGTCCACTATCACGGTTACCATTCGTAGCAGGTTCCGGTTGCGTAATAGATGCATCAGTGAGCGGAAACTCTCCAGGAAGCGCTCATCACAGAAGTACGACAGCCGACCGAATCTGCTGCGGTTCATCTCACAGAGCGATTCGAAGTCCGTCGACTGATCGATGCGCCATTCGACTGTGTGATGGTTCCAGGCGGCCAGTTCCTTCTGGAGTTTCTTGGCGGTCTTGTGCGAGAAGGCTTCAAAGTATCGATCTACATCGTAGCCGTAGGTGGCAGGTATGAAGAGATACCCTACTTCATCTACGAGTTCGTCGGGGCCGCTCCAGCACCCTTCCTTTCGCAGGTATCGGAGCTGGTAGGGTCCATCCAGACTGGCCAGCATGGTGTAGAGGATGGCGCTGCTGTCGGCGATGATTCTGTTTTGCTCCAGCCAGGTTTTTCCTTCCCAGGTTTCACCGGGAAAGTAATTGTACTGGCTGATGTCCTCGTTCCAGCTAAGAGGCAGAAACCCTACTACCCTGCCGTCCTCCGCAGCCACGACAAAGCGCGGCGAGTGATTATAGTGATCGTGAAAACAGGCGCGCACTTCCCAGAGATCGGACACCAACTCGCCCGGCATCAACTTCTTCCAGAGGTCTCGACATTCCCCTATGTCGGTTACCGTTTGGATCCGAAACATCGCTAGCGCCTCAGGCTCACGTGCGTACTGCAGCGCGAACCGCCAAAGAAACTGACCGCGAACTCTTCAACCACTGCCGGGTCGTACGGTTTGCAGCTGAAGACATCCAGATATGTAGTGTTGCTGGCGTTGGCAAAATGGGCCGAGATCAAAGACGTCTCTATCAACTGGGTCATCGAAAACCCGGCGACACGCTCGTCTTCGCCAAAATTGACTACCACGCATTCGCCGAAACGCTTCATCTCAATCAGGTCACAAAGTTCATGAACAAAGCGCTTGATTGCCTCGGCATCGCGGATTGTTTCGGCATCACACTCGTATATATCGAAGCTGCAAGCCAGACCCCACGCCCCCTCAATATCGTCGGAACTGAACTGGTTCAATTCCCGGTAGGCGGTCAGCCGCGTCACCGCGTCCCTGACAGCCTCTCCGGCCTCGAATAATGGTTTCATAGTATTCTTTCCCACTTGAAGAATCTCCTTAATTTCCAGATCCACAGGGCACACGGCCCTCCGTGGATTCAGACAATGTCTATTAGTTTCTAGTGGTTGTTGTTATCCTCTGTGAACCTTCCGCCAGGCTCATGGGACACGTGAATCAGACCCTTGAGCCTGAAGCCGCCTTCCCTGCTATCCGGTCCGCTTCTCCTTACACACTGAACATTGTTGGCGACAAATAAGTATCCTGAGATACTCGTTGACGGTTACGGTAGCGCTTCCTTTATAAAGCGCGCCAAACTGACGACAAAGGCACTTCTTAGAGCCATAAAGGACCCATCAAGATCGTCCTCTTCAGATGCCACGCTGGCAAAAGAGTAGTAACCCGAGATGAATCCAGCAAGCGCATAGGCAAGTCGTCGAAGCCGCTCTTTGGAAATCGGTTTAGACAATGCCCCTTCGATCAACTCCTCTATGCAACTCAAATAGTTCAGGAAGGGGGTTTCAATTCCCTCGAGACTTTCGTTAAGCATGATGTCCGCCCGACCCTGATAGTACAGCACGAAGTCCTCCCAGCGGTTGCTGAAGAACTTGATGTGGGTGCCGATCATGGCATCCAGGACCTCGTTGATCTCAGTGTGAGAAGCGCAGTCCTCTTTCAAGGCTGCGACTAGCTCCTTGAGCAATTTCTCCATCATCAGACGAATCATCTCGTCTTTGGCATCGAAATGGTAGTAGAAGCTGCCCCGGCCCACATCCGCCCGGTCGGTGATGTCCTCCACCGTTGTGGCGGACAACCCCTTTTCAGCCATGACGGTTTTGGCCGCAACCAACAGCTTCTTGCGGGTCTTGCCGTAGCGTCGTTGCTGACGTGTCTTCTGGGGCTTTTCTGTTTCATTATTCGCAGATATCATAACAACAACCTGACACTATCGTCTTTTTCGACTCTATCGTCAATTCCGACAGTTTAGTCAAGAACTTTTTTTGGACTCTTTGATTTTTCTTGATTTTGCGTCACGATCTAGTTCACAGGCTCAGGGGAAAAATCGTGACCAAAATGGTGTCACGTTATTCAGTATTATTGGCAGATATAGACTTACGAAGGTGGGGGTGGAGGGTATAATACCCCCATCCGTCTCGTAACTTATTCTATGATAGTGAGTTAAGGTGGTGGAAGTGGGGAGCGAACCCCATACTCGCGTTGGGGCACAAGGAGTTACACTGTACTATGACCAAATTGTGACCAATTTTTTCAACCATATTGCGCCTATGTTTCCTGGACTGCCAACGCCTTTCCCTCTTTGTGAGTGTCAAGCTCGAACACGTAGCGGCACATGGGAACGGTTACAGCAGTTCCTTATATCCCGCCCTGCGATAATCAATCTCACCCAAACCTTGTTGAGCGGCCAAAACGACATAGCTAATTTCACGCCCGGACTTGCCCACGAATTCACTCGCGCGGGAATCGGCGGCTACCTGATCCGTCGCACAAATCACGGAATCGCATATCATAACATCATCAAAAGAGCCACCGACTGGGCCATGTCGCATGAGCACGCGCGTGGCATCAACCACCGTCAGGGTAGGTCTGAAAAATGCAGCCAGGTCAACAATAGCCTGGTCGAGTTGGTCATGCAGGCGCCTGCGATCACCCCCGATCGCTCCGAAGAAATTCTTCATCGATGCAGTGCCTAATGCCAAATCATGATGTTTTGCTATTGGCATGTTGATGAGGCGATCAACCTCAAAGACATACTTGAGAACCGGCCAATTGTTAATGAGCCGGCCATTAAGATCAGCTTCGATAAAATCGCCTTCATTGAGAAATACGATCCTTCCGCCGTTTTCCTCGACAGCGTCCTTGATTCCAGAGCGAGAAAACACTTTCCGCGGATATCGGGCGCCGGAGTTATCGGTCACTATTATATCTGTTGCACCAGCCATCTTGCACTGGCGTGTCATTTCTCCGACGAGAACGGGATTTGTGGTAACACCTTGTTCCGGTACTCTGGCAAATGCGGCATTCGGCTTAAGGAGAAG
>JBDRNJ010000081.1:0-8534 GCA_043811375.1 bacterium
ACGAATTACAAACTTCATCCGTTGATCCATTGTACAGGTCTCTTTCCACGGCACTGAACACCTCCTTGGGTCGTACCGTAAGTTAACCTGTTACCTATGTTTACGGTCTAGTCTGTTACCTATGTTCACGGTTTATACCGATGAAGAATCCCACCTGAAAGGTGGGCCACCCAGCCACATCAGCCCCGGTAAAAAAGATGGCAGGTTTCTAAGAAGAGACCTGCCCTACAAGATTCAACCGTCTGCACCCTCACGCATAAGCCGAATCTTAGCCGCCCGTTTAGCGCACTTCCTGACCGCCCTGTCATTTCCCATTTTCACATATAAACCAGCCATATTCTCCAGTAGCTTGGCCAGATGCGGGTGATCCGGCGGCAGTGCCTTCTCAACGATCTTCAGCGCCCGTTTGTACAGCGGCTCCGCCTCGGTGTATTTCCCCTGATTGTAGTAAAGATTGGCCAGGTTGTTCAGGTCAATGGCGACACCGGGATGGTCTTTTCCCAGCGCCTTCTCATCAATCTCCAGCGCCCGTTTGTACAGCGGTTCTGCTTCGGTGTATTTCTCCTGAGCGTAGTAAAGAGAGGCCAGGTTGTTCAGCCTGATGGCTACATTGGGATGGTCTTTTCCCAATGTCTGCTCACCCATTTGTAGCGCCCGTTTGAACAGCGGTTCCGCCTCGGTGTATTTCTCCTGAGCGCAGTAAAGAGAGGCCAGGTTGTTCAGACGAAGTGCCACTTTAGGATGATCTTTTCCCAATGTCTGTTCACCTATTTGTAGCGCCCTTTTGTACAGCGGCTCCGCCTCGGCATACTTGCCCTGATCGTTGTATAGAGTGGCCAGGTTGTTCAGGTTTGTGGCAACGCCGGGATGGTTTTTTCCCAGCGACTTCTCATCGATCTTCAGCGCCCGTTTGTACAGCGGTTCAGCTTCGGCGTACTTGCCTGTCTCACGGTACAGTTCGGCCAGGTTGTTCAGGTCTGTGGCGACACTGGGATGGTCTTTACCCAGCGTCTTCTCATCAATCTTCAGCGCCCTTTTGTACAGCGGTTCCGCTTCGGCATATTTCCCCTGTTCGCGGTACAGTTCGGCCAGGTTGTTCAACAGAGTCGCAAACGACGGGTCGCCGGCCGCACCTTTGTTTTCCAGAAGATTTATTGCGCGGTGATACATCGGTACCAGCAGAGACCACTGCGCAGCGTCATTGAATACATCGGCCGCATCCGGCAGCCAGTAGGCCAGTTCGTCCGGTGAGAGAATAGTAGTGGCGTGAAAGAAAGCCTCACCCAGAGCGGTGTTGTGTGATTCCGTAATGTCCTTAACCGCAACTCCCTTGAACTTGCTCTCGTAGTGTTCCAGCAGAAACTGGTGCATCTGACGCCACTGTGCCTCGCGGTTGTCTATGAGCCATTGCTGCAGGGAGTCGAGCATAAGGTCGTGCATCGTCCAGCTTTCCGCTGACGGACCCTCCCTGACAAATGAGAATTTGTACAAATCGGGCAGCGCCGTTTCCGGATAGGCTGTTTTGAATTTGTCCAGCAGCAGACCGGCCAGGTTGTCATCCCAGAACCGCGCCGTAGAGAGGACTTTCAGCGTTTCTATCTCAGGCACATTTAGGTGGCGTGTGAAGCTGTCGAATATCTCCGGCTGAGTTTTGCCGAAGTCGTCAGTGGTCGGCTGCCGGTTCTCTTTGATCCGCTCATAGGTATCGACCGACAGGTGCAGATAAAACGGTACGCCACTACTGCCCTTGGCGATCACCTGCCGGATATCGATATCTTCGATGCCGCAGCCCTGCAGAAACTCGTGCACCGGCTCGTCCTTGAGATCGACGACTTCATACTGCCGCAAGTGCGCCTGCCAGTCAGCGTTTCGTTCCTGCCAGCGAAGTTCCTCGCGCCCGGTGATAACCCACAGCTCCTGGGGAAGCTGCGCCGCCAGTTCGCGGACCCACTCGTCGGCGCGAAAGAGCGCTTCCTCGGCATGTTCCTTACCCGTCAGTTCTTCGTACGTATCCAGGAAAAACACCACCGGCAGACCGTGAGTGGCGAGGTATCTTTTTATATCCTCGGCGAAGAACATCGGCAGCCGTTCCTCGATATCAGCCGCCTCCAGTTCGGTCAGTTGCTGCAGGTCCTGTTGGCCCCGTTGTTGCCACCACTGCTTCACCATTTGACCGCCACGCACCACCACTTTGCCGGCTTTGGGCACAAAGCCAACCACCGGAATCTCGCCGCCGGCTGCAATCAGATCGGCCAGCAGACCCGATTCCTCCCAGAGCGGAAATGTCTGGCTGTTCAGGACGGCGTGGGGGTGACTCCTGCGCCAGTACCAGGCGTAGGCAAGATCAAAAGCGGGGAAGGGAATATGGTACTTGTTCTTGAGAGTCCAGCGCATGAACGGCAGCGCCTCGCCGGCGGTGCGGTGCCGGGCCGAAAAGAAGTCCAGCGTCATATGTATAGCGCCCGGCCAAATTTGCTCCAGCCTTCTGGCCAGTTCCTGCCGCAGGCGGGTTTTGCCGATTCCGGCTACGCCGTGGAATGCCAGTACCTTTAGTTCGTCCGGCTTCCGGGTGCGAAGTGTCTTTTCGAATTGCGCGAGGATGTCATCGCGCCCGACAAAGGGGCGCTTCGATACAGGGGAGAACCGGCCGCGAGAATGTCTGGGGGCGATAGCCATCGGCAGTAAGATAGCGCCATACGCAGGCAATTGCAAGCAGATCGAACGACTTGCCTGTCAGTAGTAGAAGAGTGTCAACACACCAGAGGTGCCGGATGGTAGTCCCCAGATGTGGAGCGATGCGATAATAGAAGCCACCTGTGGCCTACTTCTTAATTTCTTCCATCAAATACTTATGCATGGCGCGGGCGGCCGTTTTGCCGGCGCCGGCTGCTAATATGACGGTCGCACCACCGGTGACAATGTCGCCGCCAGCATAGACGCCTTTGCGCGAGGTCAGCATCGTCTCCGGGTCGGCAATGATATTGCCCCACTTGTTGCAGTCCAGGCCGGGAGTAGTCTTGGGAATCAACGGATTGGAGGAGTTGCCGATCGCCACCACCACCAGGTCGACTTCCATGATGTAGTTGGAACCTTCAATCGGTACCGGTCGGCGGCGTCCGGACGAATCCGGCTCGCCCAGTTCCATCTTGATGCACTCCATCGCCTTTACGCGACCCTCGCCGTCATCGATGAAATTGATCGGTGTGGTCAGCAGATGAAACTGGATGCCTTCTTCCTTGGCGTGGTGGATTTCTTCGTCACGAGCCGGCATTTCTTTATCACTGCGTCGGTAGACGATGTAAGCATTCTCCGCGCCCAGGCGCAGCCCCGTGCGCACGGCATCCATAGCGGTGTTGCCACCACCTAGAACGGCCACGTTGCGGCCGATTATAATAGGCGTGTCATTATTCGGGAAATCATAAGCCCGCATCAGGTTGGAGCGGGTCAGGTATTCGTTGGCGGAGTAGATGCCGATCAGATTCTCTCCGGGGACCCCCATGAAATTCGGCAGCCCGGCGCCGGTGCCGATGAAAATCGCGTCGTAACCCATCTCAAACAGTTCGTCAATCGTTTCAAGCTTGCCGATGATGGTGGAGTTCTGAAATTCGACCCCCATGTCGGCCATGAAGTCGCACTCAGCCTGCACGATGCTCTTGGGCAGACGGAACTCCGGAATACCATAGACCAGCACCCCGCCCGGTTTGTGCAGGGCTTCATAGACAGTCACGGCGTGACCAAGTTTGATGAGGTCACCGGCCACGGTCAGACCGGCCGGGCCGGAGCCGACGATAGCCACCTTGCGACCGGTGGGAGGGGCGATCTCAGGCAGCACCACCAGGTTGTTGTCTCGCTCGTAGTCGGCCACGAATCGTTCCAGGTAGCCGATATGCACCGCGCCGTAATTTTTATGCAGGGGACAAACGATCTCGCACTGCTCTTCCTGCGGACAAACCCGCCCGCACACCGCCGGCAGGGAGTTGGTTTCTTTTATTTTCCGCGCGGCAGCAGCATACTTCTTTTCCCTGATCAGCATAATAAATGCGGGTATGTCGACTTCGACCGGGCAGCCCTTAACACACGGCATCTTGGGGCAGTCAAGGCAGCGCTCGGCTTCTATCAGAGCCTGCTCTTCGGTCAGACCGAAAGGCACCTCCTGGAAGTTCCGGGCGCGCACCTTGGGATCCTGTTCCGGCATCTTCTGCCGGGGTATCTGCATGCGCTCTCTTGGTTTCATATCTTTCGCCACGTCATTCTCCGTTCATTCAGAAAAATTCTACCCGTAACGTATCGTCATTCCGGGTAGGAGAAGTTCTCGACCTCTTTGGCCAGTTTGCATCCCGGCTCCGCCAGAAAACGCTTCATGGCCTGCTGTTCCTGTTCCCGGTAGGCGCCCAGCCGTTTACTCAGCAGCTCAAAGTCGACCAGGTGGCCGTCAAAATCAGGTCCATCCACACAGGCAAACTTAGTCTCGCCTCCGATCGCCACCCGGCAACCGCCGCACATACCGGTCCCATCAATCATCAACGGGTTAAGCGAGACCCAGGTGGGTACATTGTAGCCACGGGTCAGCTCGCTGACAACGCGCATCATCGGCACCGGGCCGATAGCCATGATCATCCCCGGTTTTACACCATCGTCGAGCAGTTGCTTCAGTACGTCCGACACGAAACCGTGATGTCCATAAGAACCGTCGTCGGTACAGATATGCAGTTTGTCCGCGACAGCTTTGTGTTCTTCTTCGTAAAAAAGGAGATCCTTCGAGCGTGAGCCGATGATGGTGATGACTTTGTTGCCGGCTTCCTTGTAGGCCCGGGCGATGGGGTAGATAGGCGCAATGCCGATACCTCCTCCGACCAGACAGGCGGTGCCCCAGTTCTCGACATGCGAGGGCACCCCCAGGGGACCGACACAGTCAGCCAGATGGCCACCGGCCGGAATTGTCGTCATCTGGGCCGAGGTCTTGCCGACCACCTGGTAGACAATAGTCAGCAGACCCTTGTCGGGGTCCAGACCGGCGATCGACATGGGAACTCGTTCCCCCTGTTCGTTGATCCTGAGAATGACGAACTGACCGGCTTTGGCTTTGGTGACCAGCCGTGGCACCTCCACTCGCATCTTCCAGATCAGGTCGCTCATCTGAACGTTATCTATGACTTTGGGCATGGCACCTCCATATCGCTCCAAATTCTGCGAAGAAAAGTAATAATCCCGACAAAATCAAGCGGATTTTGTGGGCTGCTTGGTAGTGAGCGGAGTGCGGGAAGGTCTAGGAGAGACCTGCCTTAGAGTTCATCGCAGGCTGCTGTGGCCCCTTCACTTCACCGGCGCACAGGTTGGCGCGGGGCCACCTTGAAAGAGATATGCTACCAGATATGTCAGGTCGCCAACATTGATTGAACTGCTACCGTCAACGTTGGCTGCATCCAGGACTGGGGGCGCTTCACCGCTCTGGAAAAGATAAGCCACCAGGTATGTCAGGTCACCGACATCGGGATCGTCGCTACTGCCGTCAATGTCTCCGCAAATGGCAGGCGCGACAGCTATACTCAGATGCTGCACGTCAGACGCCGCCGGCATATCGGAGTCGGTAACTCGAACGGTGAAGTGGAACGTATCCGAAACAATGGGATAGCCTACGATATTACCGGCTGAGGAATCCAGCGTCAGTCCGTCTGGTAAGTTTCCTGCACTCAAATCCCAACTGTACGGAGAGACGCCGTTGACGACGTCGAGTGACTGGTCATAGTATTGACCGGCTGTTTCGTCCGGCAGTGTGAGTGTCGTTATCTCTACTTCCGGTTCCGGCGGGTAACGCATTTCGGCTCGAATGAGGAAGTTGTAGTCGTTTCCCCAGATATCGGCGTTGGTGCGCCAGGTGCCGTTGTCGTTCACACAACTGCGATATTTGGCCGGGTCGCCGTTATCCATGTACAACCAGATAGTATCCTCCGGGTCGGATTGCAGAACCGTCACTCCAATATGGAACTCCTGCCCCGGTTCAAAACTGAGGGAGCGTTCGGAGACATCCACCTGAACCGTGCCGTAGTCGGGAATATCCTCTTCGGGGATATCTATCGAATCGATAACAGTCGTAGGGAAAGTACCGTCGCTGTTCCAGAGGTACAGTCTGGCTCCGGGAGTGCCGCGGAAGTCGCCCTCAAACGACACTGTCATCAGGGTGCACACCTTCTCGGCGGTGAACCGGACGTTGTACAGGTCCCAGCCACTGCCATCGGGCAGGCTCATCATGTACGAGGCGGCTCCGTTGTCATATTGAACCCATTCGCTGGAAGGCTTCTGCTGTATCCTGAGCGTCGGATCGCCGTTTAAGGTCATGCCGTAAAACCATGATATCTCCCATTCATCAAAGCCACCGCTCGCACGAGCCGTAAACCAATCCTGAAAAGCTTCACCAATCGTCTTGCCTTCTCCGAAAGGACCGTAGAAATCTTCGAAGTAGAGCATGGAACCGCTTTTGGTGCTGCCGATAGCCGACAGACCGTGATCCTGTCTGAATATGTACCAGCCCGACATATAGTCCGCCTCCACGTAGCGGGCGTTGGAGCAGGCGAAGAGGTTATAGAAGTGGGCCACCGGACCGATAGCCTTCATCTCCCAGTTCATCGTCCAGCCCCAGTTTTCATCGGGGTCCTTGAAGGAATGACCGCCGGAATACGAATGCACGCACACCTGGATGAACTCGTAGTTCTGCGGCAGCCGGTTTTCGTAGTCGGTATCCCAGGTAGTCCAGCGGTCCTTGACGAAAGTGCGATTGCTGTAAGCCTCACCAACGTTTTGATTCCACCAGTCCCCCGGCGCCCAGTCGTCGTCGATATAAACCAGCGCCTGATTGTTCACGGGAAGCAGGCCGCAGCGATAGAGATGATTCTTGCGGAAGTAGTTTCTTACCAGTGAGATTTCATCAGCGCCGTCGAGAATCAGGGGAGAGGCCGTCAGGCGTCCCATCCAGATTTCCGGGGCGACATCGCCGGTGTGGGCGTCATACATGCCGTCGAAATCGGTGTCGTCGAATGAACCGTTCATGTCCATGTAGTACAGATCGATGGGAAACTCGGCATGTTCCGGCGGGTCGCCAAAATCAGTCTCGTACCAGGGCACCGGTAAGTCGCCGAGCAGAAGACAACCCTCCATGCCCAGCGCATATTTCCCCTGCAAAAACGCCCGCAGGTTGTCGGGCGTCCCGCCCGACGTGGTATAAAGTTCGACATCGTAGCCTTCACCCGTCAAATCGAGAATGAACAGGTCCAGTGCCGTTTGAATCGAGTCATACAACGTCGAGTTGACCACGACGCAGAAGCCGACACCGGCTCTCGGTGCCATCGAAGATGTCGCTGCCTGTACCAGGCTTATCTGGAAAGGACCTGCCTTACTGATGGAATTCTGCCACTCGTGATAGGAGAGCGGAACGCTCCCGTCGGGACTTATCCAACGAGTCAAAGTAACCTCTCGGTACAACTGGTCCTTGTCGACAACGTTATGGGCCGGTGTTGGTGTTGCTGCCCTTTGAGCCAGGACATTGCTCATTAGACAGATTATGGCACAGCACACACTCATACCGAACAACGTCTTCGGTCGCAAAATCGACTGAGAAGAACTCAACATTCAATGATTCCTTTCCGATCGGCTCGGGCAAGTTGGGTGATCGGGTTCGCTTAAGCCTTTTTCCGATGGCCCCGGACGCCACAGTCACATGTATAGCAACAATATACGTGATTCACCGATTTTGTCAATACGGAGTGAACATCTGGCATTAAACAGTCGTTATAATCTTTGGAAGCATTTGGCAATCTGCAACCGATAGGTTATATTGTACCGGCGGTTCTTTGACAGGTTGAGGCACCGACCTCTCCTTAAATCGCCCGGAGACCGATTTCTCATGTATGGGGGTGATCTGGTTTCGACGGGTTTGGCGGGGGGTTGTTGGCGTGCCGGGGTCGTTCGGGTCCTCGTTATCAAACCGGGCAAACAATCAATTGGCGAATACAATTACGCCATGGCTGCCTAAACTAAGGCAACCCGTTGTACCTGATTCTATGTCTCCAGGGTTGGGATACGGCGTCGATAAAGGAGGCTCGGCTCGTTGATGTCTTTAAGGCGAGCTTAAACTCAAAGGCTGGCTTCGGGCATGGCCTGTCTTTTGGCAGTGTCCGCGGCGAGAAATTATAAAGAGACTACGCACGTAGAAGACGACTTGACGTCAGATTCGGACGGGGGTTCGATTCCCCCCACCTCCATTTGTTCGATTGCCAAGAGAACCACGGACACAGGAACTGAGTTTGTAGTGCCCATGTTTCGGATCGATTGGTCAAGCGGTAAGTCTGCTGGCAGTTGGATTCGGTGTAATTCCCAAAAAGGAGTTCCACATGATTACTAGCTTTGCCACAATGGCGATCCTGATGGTGGGAGCGTCGCTCCTGGGAGGGGCTGGTCAGCAGCCGTTTTCAACATTGCCACCGGTCGGGTTAAAACCGTCCACTGCGGGTCGGGTTAAAACCAGCCAGGTTAATGTTCTG
>JBDRNJ010000082.1:0-3562 GCA_043811375.1 bacterium
TCCCTCGATTGTCAGTGCAAGGTCAACAAAGACATGCCGACTGGTGCTATTAAGGTCAAAGCGCAGCAAATCGTGGTACGTGCCTGGAGGCATCACCGTGCTGGAAACAGCTACCAGCACCGTGTCGTTGGTGGAGCCGGAAATAGTGCTGCCATCGTCAGGGAACTCAGCAAATGTCCACCCGTCAGTACCGGCCAGGATATGGGCGTCATAGGCAACGGGTCCCCACTTGGAGTACAATGCAACATAATCAGCCAGGTACGGCTCCGATCCAAACTCAGCGGTGAAATGTAGCGTGTCCGGGGTTGCCCAGGCAACGATCTCGCTATCTGAGGTCACCAGCAGCGTGAAAATGTGGAGCAATGGGTTATTGTCAACTCCCAGCACCCTGACTTCAAGGGTGTCGGCATAGTAGCCGGTATCAAGAAAGCGGGCCGACAGCTCGCAACAGAAAGGGTCGTTAGTGACGCTGCTATCGTTTAAGAGTGTCGTAAAAGTTAGCTGACCGACCGGTTGAATCGTATAGGCCGCCGGAGCATTAGTCGAGAGGACGTGTACATAGTCGACGATTACGGTGCTGTCGTAAGGTGGCAGGTTGAGATACAGCGTGTCCCAAACGACAAAGGCGGAATCCGGCCCACCACCGCCGCCAGCCTCGACAGTGAGAATTACCACCAGTTCGGTCGAGATATCAGTACCGGCGAGATTGTAACTGATGTGGTTGTAGTAGAATCCGGGGTCCAGATCGCCAGGATCAACAGTTACGCATATGGTGTCGTTAGTCATTCCCAGGCTGTCGAAATCTGAAATGAATGTGGGGATGAAGGTGTCGTGGGCAAGCGCTGCCTCGTAATAGATGGAATCCACCGAAGAACCGAGGAATGCGCATCCGGTGATGGTCGGGTCGGTGGCGCCAGAGGCAGTGAAGAACAGCGTGTCAGGCCAGACGTATATTGAGTCACCACCGGGATCAGGTCCTGGCTGTACCCAGATAGTTACCGGTACGCGTACCGGGGAGTTGATCACCTCACCCGGGCCGCTGACTATGAGCGTGTCATAGTAGGTTCCGGGAGCCAAACCTGCGGTCGGAATGTAAAACCGGGTTGAGTCGGGTGTTGTCTGTGGCGTGAAATAGGCCGGCACCTGGACAAATCCTGTAGCGCTGGCCACTTCAAACATGATTGTGTCGTCATGAAGTTCTCGGACAAATATAGAGCTATAAAGGGTGTCACCCGAAACCACTTGCGCCGTGTAAGCGGTGGGGGTGACAACCAGAACGGGTTGGTCACCCGGTGGGCAGGCAAATTCCACCTGGCCATGAACGAAATCGACAGCCCGGATATTTATGCCGCCGGGATCAAGACACTCGTTCGTAGCTCCCGTGTAATTTGGAAAGGTAGTATCCGGATAGAGTTTCTGTCCATCTTGATAGACATCCTTGGATATCAGTAAACTCCAGGGATAGCTGTTGCTGACCAGCGCGTTGTGTCCGCAATCTCGCCAGAAGAAACGGACAGGTGTACTGAGGCAGGGTGCCCACAAGTCGGGCTCAACGATAAACCTCAGAATGGCCAGCTCTCCGGGGCCGGTCACGAAACAAGAAGGCGTGGTCGAATTGCCGCTCCTATCGGCAAGGCCTACCAGTCGCACCAGGCCGCCATCAGTTCGAAATGAAAAATACTCCCAGCTACAGCCGGTCAACCATGCTCCTTGTTCAACTTCGTAGAGGGTCAGGAGGTATTGATCGAAGGCAACCGTGACATCAAATGCAGAAAGTTCCATATCGGCTGCAACACCAGTCACCTCTATCGGTATTTCGATTGCCTGACCAGCTTCAGCGCCGGCGATGCTTCCCACCTGCAGGGTCGCCAGCGTCGGCAGGATCGAATCCCCCTCAACAAGCAGTCTGACCACCAATTCCAGATTGTTCCCGACACTGTCGATGAAATACAAGATATGATTATAGTAGACGCCGGGAGCTAATCCCGAGGGATCAACGCTAACACATGTGGTATCATTAGTCCAGCCGTAATGGGCATAATTAGAGACGAAGACGGGATAACCCACAAGTCCGGTGTAATATGGTTTGGTTTCACCGGATGTTCCAATATGCACACAGCTGGTCATGACGGGGTCGCTTCCGAACGCTGCTCGAAAACTCAGTGTATCCGGCCAAACGAAGGCGGAATCCTGCGGGATAGGGTCTTCTTGCACGGTCAACCTGACGGGAACATAGGCGGGGGAGTTCACCGCCGGGTCGACAGTGGTCACAACAATTGTATCGTAATAATTTCCCGGTAGCAACCCGGCTGCGCTAACGCTGAAGAATATGGAATCGGGAGTTGAAGGAAGCAGCGTCAGATCGGGAAGGTCTACAAGCCCGTTGGTGCTGTTGAAATTGAAACTGATGTTACGTCCGTGCCGCTCCCGGACAGTGACGGCGCCATACACAGAATCATCCGGGCTTACTGTCAGATTATAGGATGTGGGATATACTACAAGCGCGTTTTCGTCCGGGACGTCACAGGAAAACTCTATGCCGCCGTGAAAGAAATCTATCCCGCGGATGTTTACTCCGCCGGCGTCGAGACATTCATCCGGCGCCCCTGAATAGCCGGGGAAAGTTGTGTCCTGGTTTATCGGCAGACCGTTCTCGTAAACTTCGTTTGAAATCAGCAGCGACGACGGGTCTGCCGCCCCCACGAACGCGTTGTCGCCGCACTCGTTCCAGAAAAAACGAAGGGGCGTCTGGTTACATGCCGCCCAGATGGCCGGGTTTACTGTAAATCTCAAACGAGCGAGTTCACCGGGTCTGTCGGCCGTACAACTGCTCTGCCCCGGTCCGTTGGCCAGATCAGCGATCGCGGTTAACCGTACCAGACCCGTGTCGGTCCGATGCTGAAAATACTCCCAGTCGCACTCCGTGAGCATTTCACCCTGGGCAATGTCTGTAAGGGTGAGAAGGTACTGGTCGTAATCGACCAGGAGGTCGAATCCGATAAGCCCGCCTGTGGCGGCAGAAACGCCGACCAGTTCTATAGGAACATCCACCGATTCGCCCGCGTCAACATCACCGATTGTGGCTACTTGTACAGCCGCAACGGTGCCTCGTACTTGCATGAGCGACGCGAAAGGATCAGTAAGACCACTCCCGATTTTTCCAACCAGTTCCGGATTCCATGAGTCGATATTCCGGGCTGCTGCTTTGATGGCCTCAACCAGAGTTGGCT
This sequence comes from bacterium, assembly GCA_043811375.1. Taxonomy (GTDB): domain Bacteria; phylum Zixibacteria; class MSB-5A5; order GN15; family FEB-12; genus JBDRNJ01. Next base: position 3,231 of record JBDRNJ010000082.1, read on the forward strand.
GTTCTGAATCAGGATAAACGGCCAATATCAGAGCCGCCTGGGCTGTAACAAAGGGAGTTGCGAAACTGGTGCCGCTCCACCAGGCATAAATACCGTTAGTGTAAGGAGCGTAGACATCAGTTCCCGGGGCGCAAACATCAATATTCACTCCATAGTTGGAGAAATCAGAGAGTACACCCACCGTGTCGATGGCCGCCACCGCCAGCGTGTTCATGTCGCTGGCCGGATAAGTTGTTGCCTCCGAATGACCGTTACCCGCTGCCGCGACCACAAGGCATCCGTTTTCTCGGGCATAAGCGATCGCATCTCTCATCGCCCCATGCTCCGCCATC
>JBDRNJ010000083.1:0-71735 GCA_043811375.1 bacterium
AACATACCAGGACAACCAGAACGGAAAGAAAGATATGACTTGTCAAAAGGAGAAAACGGCATCATGATTACGATGTCAGAACATTAACCTGGCTGGTTTTAACCCGACCCGCAGTGGACGGTTTTAACCCGACCGGTGGCAACGTAGAACGTGGCCGGCTTACCGTCACTCTCTCAGACCTTAGTGTACGATAGACAGCATCCATGTCAAGCTTCATCTCACACTGCCGGTTCGCGTTGATTTAGGTAGTGCAACTGACAGATATCGTTACTTGCAGCTTCGCTGATTGCGACAAGCAGGGATACAGGGGGAGAAGACCGGGCCGCCATATCCAATATGGAACCTTAGTCTCCGACACCCGCCTTGTTTTTTGATCGGAAGGCACCCCACCATTCCCCTTTTGATGGGACCCACTCAACGAAGTTGGGTTAAGGAATCGCTTCAATAGATGTCGAACCACACCTTGACGATGATGAATGTTCGCGGATACCATTCGATTCGTCACGATCCGCCCTTCAGCTTGTCATCGAGGTAACCGAGGTGGGCCATGATGCTGTTGGCGGCATCCTCGATCTTTTGGGCAACGGACTGTTCCAGACCTTCTAAACGCGCCACCACGGTTTCGCTGGATGCACCGGTCGATGTCCGCGCTTCTTTGAATTCTCGCTCAACCAATTCGTGCAAGGCCGCAATGCGTGAGGATTCAGCCTTCTCGGCCAATTCGCGCTGTTTCTCCAGTTGTCGATTGAGGCGACGCGATTCAACAAGCCATGCTGTCCGCAGGAGTAACGCGTAGACGACTACCAAAATGACGAGCCCAAGCATTATCCCAAGCAGTATCACACCCATGGGACCTTCGACGGAAAAAGCTACAAACGACAATTCCGTGTTAGCATTTAGTACATTCCAGTTGGCTGCTGTGAATACTACAAGTGTGAACAGAGCCACCGCCATGATCATCAGTACTACTTTCATACTCATTTTCCTTCTTGTTTAACTGGTGTCTAGTCTACTTGCCCTCTGGTCGATGTTGCAGTTGCCATTGGAATCGGAGCAGCTTGGATGTGGCTTTGGGAAAAAAGGAACTGGTAGGCAGCCCGTAACCCACAGCAAAATCTGGCCAAAGATGTTCCCGGTCTCAGCACCCTTTGAGCTTTGAAATAAGCTCGCAAGGTGGCATGCACACGTCGCTGATAAAGTAACCATATTGTGACCGCAGCGATTTTAGGTTTTTTCCTTTAGCGACAAAAACAGGATCAGGAATCCGATGACGCCGCTGACTGCAGATCCAATCAGTATACCGCTCTTTGCTTCTATCAGAAGCTCTGCATCCAAACTTAGAGAAGCAACGAAGAGTGACATGGTGAACCCGATTCCGGCTAAGCAGCTAGCACCAATTACGGCTCTCCAGTTACTTCCTCCAGGTATAATGCCCAGTCCCGTTTTCACGACCAAGAAGAGGCTAAGTACAATGCCTATGGGCTTGCCGACAAGTAGGGCGATGGCGACAATTGTCGCTATCGGGGAAGTCATCGCACTAAAGGAAAAAGGAACTCCTGCATTGGCTAAGGCGAAGATCGGCATTATCACGAAGGCCGCCCATGGATGAACATCGGCCTCAAAGCGTTCTAAGGGCGATATTGATTCACGTGTGGTGTATTCAATGTTCTCCATTACATCTCTCGGCTTCACGCTTTCTGTGCCGGATGATGCCTTTCTGAGCGCTCCTGTGGCCCGATTCAAACCTTCTTGTAGTTTGTCTCTCGAAATCAGTGGAATAGCGGGAGTAAGCAAGCCCAGAACGACGCCTGAAATTGTGGGATGCACTCCAGATTTCAAAGTGCAAAGCCAGATCCCGGAGCCGACGAGGAGATAGCCGACAACAGTTCGCACGCCCAATCTGTTCATGACGACAATGACTGCTATCCCGGCAATTGCTGTGGCCAACCACATCATACTGAGCTGGCTCGAATAGAAAACTGCGATCACAAAGAGCGCTATGATGTCATCTACTATCGCAAGAGTGAGCAGGAACACTTTGAGCCCATGAGGAACACGCTTTCCGAGCAGCGCGAGAGCTCCCACTACGAACGCTATATCTGTGGCCATTGGAATGGCCCAGCCGTGCTGTCCTGGCTGACCGCTAAGGACAAAAAGGTAGATCGCGGCCGGCACTACAGCACCGCCAAAAGCAGCTACAGCGGGCGAAATGATGCGGCGAACGTCTCGTAACTCCCCTGAGACAATCTCACGTTTGATTTCCAAACCAACCAGGAAGAAAAACACCGTCATCAAACCGTCATTCACCCAATACCAAAGCGGGTATGAAAGTACCCAATCTCCAACTCCCAAAGTAAGCTTCAGATTCCAGAAGCTCGTATAGAACTCCAGCAGTGGCGTGTTGGCTACTGCTATAGCTACGGCGGTAGCGACTAGGAGCATAACTCCGCTGGCCGTTTCAACATGAAGAAAGCGTATGAGTGGCTTAGTTATTCTGGTGATGGGGCGAAGCTCTGATCGGGTCTCGGAATTCACAATGGCATTCCTTTATCTCAGTCGCCGGAGGGCAATAGCACCACGAGAATCCACAGGACTATCGCCAGGCAGACAGAGATGAATTTCGGTATGAGATTCCGCGTCAGCAAAGCCCTCGTCCAACCTACCGCTGTTTTTCTCTCTGTCGATTCGTAGAATTCACGCAATGTGCCTGATAATTCGACTGGGTTTCCCAGGACGGCAATGTCGCCGGCCTTGGCAACGGCCACCGAGCCTCTCTCCTCAGAGATAATGATGCAGAGGGCATCAGTGCGTTCTGTAATCCCCAGTCCAGCGGCATGACGTGTTCCGAAGTCTGATATCTTCGTTGTTTCCGCAGACAGGGGAAGGTGGCAGGCGAATCGCGAGATCTGATCGCCCGAGATTACAATCGCACCATCGTGACCTTGCGAATGGGGATCGAAGATGCTCTTGATTATTGATTCGCTAAGTTGACCATTTAATACTATCCCCCCGGATAACATGGAAGCTACATCATTGGTCCCTTCTATTACGATCAATGCACCGATGCGTTGTCCCGTTAGGTCAGCGATCGTGTCCACCAGAGTCTGGATTCGCCTTTCAACGGATGAAATAGCACCCTTTTTCCAATTCCCCGGTCTGCCGAACCATCGCTGGTTACCAATTCGCTCGAACAAACGTCTCATTTCGTCCTGAAAGATAACAATCAAGGCAATAATAATCACGGCAAAGAATGCCTGTAAGATTGTAAGTGTGAGGCGAAGCTCCAACTGGCGAGCCAGAAGATAAACGACACCGATTGCTGCTAATCCGATCAGCATTCGAGCAGTTCGCGTGCGACTGAACAGGCTATAAACCGCGTATATGAGTGTAGATACTAACGCGACGTCTAGCGCATCGAGCAGTCTTACCTGGTCAAATAGTCCCATAGATCAGTAGTCACTTTCTTTGTCTGAGACTTCAATCTGCACTATAACGTATTACAATTTCCTAATCTCTTCTAACCGCCGAGCTCGGATCTGTAACAACGTGAATTGGGGCAGCTTGACCTTTCTTGTTTTGACCGGCATAGAGCGTAAGATGCGGGAATGGAATCTCGATATCCCTTTCATCGAACGCTTTTTTCAGTCGTCGATTAAACTCTCGCGCCACTTTCCACTGCTTGATCGGTTTGGTCTTTGTACGCGCCTTTATTATGAGAGCCGAATCCGCGAATTGGTCTAATCCCATTATCTCGATCGGCTCAAGGATCAGTGGGCCGTAATTCTCGTCATTACGTAGCTCTTCGTCAACCTGTTTGATCACTTCCGCAACCTCATCCACGTCTTCCCGGTAAGCCACACCGATTTCAAATACATACCTGGAGTAATCCTTCGTCATGTTTGTAACTATGTCTATTTGACCGTTTCGGATATAGTGGACATTCCCCGAAAAATCACGCAGGACGGTCATGCGCAAGTTGACTCTCTCGACAACACCTCCTTTGCCTGCGGTGGTCACATAGTCGCCCACGCGAATTTCGTCATCGAGCAAGATGAAGAAACCACTGATAATGTCCTGGACCAAATGCTGGGAACCAAATCCTAATGCCAGTCCGACCACGCCTGCCGCTGCCAGGATTGGACCTATTTCCAGTCCCAATTCTCCGAGTATCATCACGAATGCCGTCAGGCTGATGGCAACTAACAGTACATACCTCAGCAAGGAGCCCAGTGTATCCGCCCGTTTCCTAGCCTCCTCCCCAATACCCTTTTTAATAAACACACCGAATACCTTATTCGATAGCGCCTTGGAAAGCCGCAGGGCAATCAGCGTTAGAATTACAGTAATGAGAATTCGCAGACCGCTGGCTAATAACCACGAGGTCGCCAACTGGATAATCTCTTTAGTTTCCATCATCATCCTCCGGCATATCAGTTCATTCTATTATTCGTCTGAATCACTAAAATGCCTGTCCCATGCTAAAGAACACTTTTGTACTTGGTTCGTCTGCCCGTCGATCCGGGTTGATTCCATAATCCAGCCTTAAAATGCCCAGCGGCGAGTTGACTCTGAGTCCGGTTCCCAGATTCACTCGCAGGTCAGATATCTGTGCCTGCTTCGGTTTTGACCACACATTTCCGCATTCAACAAACACCGCACCTCCAACCATGCGGTAAATAGATCGCCTTAGTTCCAAAAGATTCCAGACTAGCTTGAGTTGGCCGCCGAGCGGTTCTCCATTGGCATCCAGAGGGCCGACCATCTGGTATCCGAAACCGCGAAGAGAAGTTGGACCACCCGTATAAAAACGCTCGCTTAGCGGTATTTCATCGCTATTTCCGAACGACTCCATCCATCCAAACTCTAAGGCAGAGCCGATCACCGCCTGTCGGCCTAGCGGCAGAAACCTTTTCAGGGTCAGAATTGACTTAGCAAACGTGTTAGACCCCTGGAGAAAACTACCTGCAATTTCGTTAGACCAATTTGCATACCAGCCGACTGACGGGTCAAAGAGATTGTCACGAGTATCTTGGGATATCACTAGCGTCAGACTGCGAATCCTCGGATCCAACTCTTCTACAGGAGAGGCCAGGTCTATTCTCGAAAGATTTGTGTTTTCGAGACGATATGAGATAGCCACGCTCGTCCGCAATCCGAGCCTGCGTCCGACGGTTAGTTTTCCTCCGATGACCTCAGCATGATAGGCTGGTTCTTGTCGCAGTTGTCCAAACACCGAAAGGTCTGATTTCCATCGCGTGCCAAGGGTCCAGGGTTCCGAGAAAGACATTGAGACACCCTGTTTGATGAAGTTCGCTTCGACTCCAATCCCCGCCTTACGGGCAGTGCCGGCAAGATTCGATATACTCAACTCCGTTCGCCCCCTGAATTTCTCTACAGTACCGTATCCAATGGAAAAAGAGATTTCACCTGACTGCTTTTCCTTAACTTCAACGCGAATCTCCTTTTCCGTTGAATCTCCCGTAGCGGAAGGAGCAGGTCGAACAAAGACACTTTCAAACAGACCCGTCAGGTACAAACGTCGCTGTGAACCGATCAACTCTGAGTACTTGACTGTATCGCCTTTAGCAAAGCTGGATTCGCGCAAAATCACGTTGGGTCGGGTCTTATCAGCACCGACGATACCTATGCTCCCAACGCGACTTCTTACACCCTCGTTTAGAACAAAATCGACCAGAGCCAAATGCGCCGAATCATTCACTTGTACTTTGGGAGTTACCGAGGCTTCCAGAAAACCGTGTTCGGCGTAAAGTGACAGCAGCGCCACTACGGCATCTTCAATAACAGGACGACGGAGCGGATCCCCCTTCTTGAGCCTGATATACCTCATCAATACTGAGTCTGCCAAGAAGTGATTGCCGAATACAGTTACACCTTCCACGTAGGTTCTGGCGCCTTCTTCCAGATGGATGGCTATATCTACATCGTTTTTTAGGCTGTCGGTTAAAATAGGAGTCTCGATAATGCGGACTTGTAAGAACCCATTCTGTTTGTAAAAGGCGACTAGAGTTTCCAGGTCATCTTGGAATATCTCTGGGTGAAATCGACTCGGTGCAAGAAACCTGGAAGGTCGAGTCAGCAAAAGACCTTCCAGTCGAGAGTCCTCATACGTAATGTTTCCCGAATAGGTAACCTTTCTAATCTTTGGTTTCTGTGACTTCTCAGCAGGCTGTACTTCGCCAAACACAAGAATTAGCAACGCTGTAAACACGAGTGTTTTAGTCAAGTTCTTCATTTGAAAGTGACCCCGTATTTGAGGTCAAGTCCGGCACGTCCTTGACGGTCTGTTTCTCCTTGAAGTGAGAATCGGGATGTCAGGCGATAGCCGAGTCGCACGGCCTGATCGTTAAGATACCCAACAGTGGTAGAGTATGTGAGGTCAGCTCTTTGAGATAAACGCTTTGATGCAACCAGTTGAGGTCCCCATGTCTCGTTAAACTGAAATAGATTGCCCTGAATCGTAAACTCGTCGAAACCGAAAAATGAACCGGCTTTGCGCGATAAGTACCCGGATACTCTTTGGCTCGTCAGTGAGGAAGCGCGGTCTCTTAGCACTCCTGTAAATCCGCCTTTGTCATTGTTGTCGCCGCCGGCAAGCTCCGTCCGTGTCGCACCCAGTGTCAATAGGGCGACAATATCAGGTTTTTCCAGCGGCGGTTCCGAATATAGACCATACTGCAGTTGATCCAGCAATCCCTCAGCTTTGATGAATACCGTGTAAGGTTCGGCAGCGGTGCGTCTGTATACCGTCACCTCCGTCCTCGCATCCAGGTTGATATTCGGGTTAAAGCGAGCCGGATCATTAAAGTAAACGGAGCCTTCATTCACGCGGAATCGCCGGTCGAGGTAAAGCAGGTAACCTTCTTCGACTTGTATCATACCCGTGAAATTAGGTCGGAGCGGTGTCCCGATTACCCCCAGTTCGGCCCGAAGGCGAATTCGTGCTAAATTGTTGTCAACCCAAAGATCGTCACTCTCACGAATACGTACATCGACTCGCGATCTGGCTATTAAATCGGGAAGCTCAAGATCGACAGTTTCCAGTGATTGGACCCATGGTAGGATTGAAGTTGGCCGCAATCCGGCGGTGAGACGTGCTTCGCCAAGCACAATATCCCCGTCAAGGATGTAATTTCCTTGCCGCTTTCTATAGCTTAGTACGGCGCTATCGACTGCAATTATATATGTTCCTGGCTCCTGCAATGTCATCTTGTTGGCGTGTAGTGTCAGGCCGATGTCTATGAGTTCTCCCTGATCGTGTTCGATAACGCCGGAGGCAGTGACCCTGCCGCCGTTCATGGAACACCGGGCAGAATCGAGAATAACCTGGTTTCTATCGAAACGAACATCTGCGTATCCATCGGACACCGTTGTGTAATGCTTCGGCGCCTGGAATGAAAGAGCGCTGATTCGGAGAGAGCCATCGATTTGTGGTGTGGCAGGTTGGCCGACAATCAGCAAGCGACAGCCCAATCTGCCGGCGAGAGAGTCAAGCTCGGTTATGAACGGCTGAAACACAGCAAGATTGAAACTATCCGAGAGCAATTGAAGTTGAACGCCCGTGTCCGATACCATCCCGTCGATCGCGAGCTTTCCACGCTCACCGACGCTTACGTCTAGATCTACCGACGCCGATTCAAAGGTCTCAGTGGTTAGTAATCCGGATGCTCTGATCGCTATATTCGAAACGGTGCCTGTCGCGCTGTCTATGGTGAATGTTGAATCGGCAAACAATATGGATAGCCCAACATTCTCTAATGGTAGTGAACCTTCTTCCAGCAGGATCGTACCATTCCTGGCAACCAGCCACCCTTCAATTCGGGGTGCTGCAATTGTCCCACTCAGGCTCACGGAACTTGAAACAATGCCCGAAATCTCGCCCTCGGGCAGTATCAAGCTTTGCAGAAGAGACAGGTCGAAATCGGCGGTACTCAATTCAGCGGTGATCGAGGCGCTATCCCTCATCTCAAACAAACCGTTCGGAGAAATGCCCAGCTCAAGCCGTCCCGATGCCCGGAGTGTGTGACCCAAGGCATAGGTTATCAAGCTGTCAAGAGTAAGTGCGTCTTGAGCCACTCTCAGGTGCATCGAAGTAGAGTCGATTTGGTATTCAGAGATTATTACAGACCGGGCGGTGGTACTGAGAACTGCTGTAGGCGTCAGGAAGGGCCCGTCGACAGCTAGGTCGAATTCGATCTCTCCGTCCGACAAGGTCGTATCCTCCGTGAACATGGCAAGAAGACCCAGCCAGAGTCCCTGTCCATGAACTGTCGCGGACACATCAGACGGGGATCTGAATGCAAACTCGCCACTGACCGATCCGAAATTGTCTCTTACTTTCATAGAGTCATGAGCCAACTCGCGACGGCTGTCTGAAGGAACCGACTGGGGACGGAGTAGGATATCAAATGATCCTGACGCAGTTGACGTGTCGTATGTGACTGTCAACAAGACATCCGACTCTTCATGACTCGCCACAAGTTCCGTTATCCCGAATTGAGACCCGTTCAGGGCTGCTTTTATTGAGAGTGAGTCAATGGCATATGAGTGGTACCGCGGTTTATCCAAGTGAGCAAGAAAATCACCTGAGAGGCTGTCCAAAGACCCCCGAAGCCGGCACGCGTATGCCACAGATCCAGCTATGGAGTCAAGCCCAAATGGAGGACGCTGAGAATCTATGGAGTCCAGTTTGCCTTCGCATGCAAAATCGATCACAGTTAAGCTGCTGTCGGCATAAGACAGCTCTGCGAAAATCGAGTCCACTGGGAAATCACGGTAGCTGATTCTTGATCCGTTGACGGTGGAACGGAAGACCGGATTTGCGTATGCTCCGTGAATGGTCCCATGTGCCCACAAACCGCCTGATAAATTGGGTTGGTCGATAAAGCGTGATAAAGCTGTCATGTCTGGAACAGAGATATTGAAAACACCCTGTAAACTGTCTTCTCCGAATTCAATATCAGCATGTATCTCATCTGCTCCGTGAATAAGCGACAAACTGGTTTTGCCGGCATTTGATACCACGATGCACTTGAGATCCGGTACGGGTCTGTTTAGGTAACGCAGATTATCACCGGCAACGAGCGCCTCGACCGTCCATGAAGTCAAATCGTCGCCCTGGCCTTGTGCGTTGATCTTACCATTGAGCGTACCTTGATACGGTGAGGCTTCGCTATAGGTGACTCGCCACAGCGAAGAAAGATCAATCCTGTTAAGAGCTAAGTTCAGGGAGGCTGAGCCAAGAGTATCCAGCATCATTCTGAACTTGCCATCAATGGCACCTTTTAGAGTTGTTACTTGGAAAGTGTCAACTAGTAAGAGGTCATCATGATACTGCGCAGCCAGCATAGCCGATTGGATCGCCACATCTTGTAAGATCAAGTCCTGTAGAATGGCATCCAGCCTTATGTTTGGATCGTCGACCGTGCCTTCGATTTGACATTGGGCGCTCATGTGACCGGCTCTGAGGGATGGCAGTTCGACAGTAGCTGAAAACGCAGATGCTAGTGTGTCAAGCGAACCGTCCACGGATACTGTAAGAGCTATGTTCATCGAATCGGCAGTACCAAGATCACCGAATGCTTCCATATGGAGACCTTCGCAATCAGCTTTTGCGTATTCCAAGCGAAACATCTCACTGTTCAGAGATGCTCCTATTTCAAGGGTGTCAAAGTTCAAGGCAAGGCTATCATAGACGGCTAATATGTTGCCCGCGGTCAAACGTCCTGAAAAGGCGCCATCCCGATTTCCCTGGGCGGAAAGCACTGCCCCGGCAAGCTCGACAGACAACGGCACTTGCGGATCGAAGTAGAACAGGCTCATGCGGTTGAGTGACACAGTTTCAATACAAACAATGCCAGTCTTCTCACTGGAGTCTCCGGTCACCTCTGCCGGGTTGTCAAGCAGTGGAACACCAAAGCGACCCAAGCTATCCAGTGCCATCTCAAGCGCCACACTGTCCACAGAAAGCGTCTCCAGAGTAACTATCTTGCCCAGCAGCTGAAAGATTGAATAACCTATGCGTATCTGCCCGACGTAGAGAATAGGCTGATTCTGCGTGTCAGTGGCTGTACTTACCGTTAGGGTCTCAATCTGTATGCGCGACCAGAGGTTCGTCTCAAACCTCCCAATACTGACGGGCAGACCAATCTCCGCTGTTAGTTGGTTCTCCAGCCACCCTTTGACAAGATTCTCACCCTGCGAACTCGTTAGCAACCACACAGCCACGAGGACAAGAACCAGCAAAAAGGCAACGCTGATCGACACTATTTTGAGCAACTTCTTCATCAGTCACATAAGCCTATTGCCTTCTTTGGTGGAATAATCGTTATCTGTTTACAGCCAGTTCCTGCGACGGAAAAACCAGACCAATCCGCCCGCCACCATTACCACCGCACCCCAGAACATTGGGTAACCAAATCGGAAGCCTAACTCAGGTAAGTTAAACGGGCTTGCACCGGTATCGAAGTTCATACCGTACACGCCAGCCAGGAATCCCAGCGGGATGAATATTGTAGCGATGATGGTCAAAACTTTCATCACTTCGTTCATATGATTACTGACACCCGTATGATATAGATCCAGCAAGCCCGACATCATGTCGCGGAACGTTTCGACTGTGTCGATTACCTGGATCGTGTGTTCATACAGGTCTCTGATGTACGGCTCAGTAGAATCCTTGATCAATTTGGACTCGGTCCGCTCCAGTCCTCCAATGACTTCACGGAGCGGCCAGACCGCTTTACGCATGAAAATCAGCTGCTTTTTGAGCTCCCGAATGGTCGCAAGGCTTTCCTGTTTGGGGCTGTCGGCAATCTCGTCCTCAAGTGCCTCTATCCGCTCTCCAACGTCCTCCAGCATCAGGAAGTAGTGGTCAACCGCGGCGTCGATCAGCGTATAAGCGAGGTAATCAGCCGTCATGAAGCGAACGCGCGGCATGGTGCGTCTGATTCTTTGCCTGACGAGCTCAAAAACGTCCTGTGGCTTTTCCTGAAATGTAATGACCCAGTTCTTGCCGAAGAGAATACTGACCTGCTCGGCCGCAAGCTCGCCATCCTTATCAGCCTTATAGAGCATCTTGAGGACAACAAAGATATACTCACCGGTATCTTCCATCTTTGGGCGTTGGCCGGTATTGACAATATCCTCAAGGACAAGGGGATGCATGTCGAAGTGCTTACCGATCCTTTCAACAATGTCGGTTTCATGGATTCCGGTAATGTTTATCCAGCTCATTGTGGGGCTTTCTTTGAACGGGAAGCACTCCTCTATGTTGTCGACGTGTTTTTCCTTAAGATCAGATTCAGTGTAGTCAATAACGTCAATGGCAACTTTTTCGACACGCTTTTCTCCGACATAGACGACGCTTCCTGGTTTAAGCCCAAGTTTCTTTTTGGCCTTTTTGATATACAATGTCATGCGCTATCCACCTAACTTCTTGGAGTTACTTCAGTGTCAAGCCTGCCCAATCTCCGGGACAACCTGCATATAAAGTTTCAAGCCAATGGCGCCATTAGCGACCAGCTTTTTGCCCCTTACTGCCTCCCCCAAAAAGAACACCGACCATGATCTTGAGATCGGGAACATCCCCTATGCCAAACCTGACCTCTGCATTGTAAGCGTGCTTACTGCCCAGTGGAAAACGAAAGCCCGGTGCAATTGACAATCCGATTTCTGTGTCTCCAACTCCCTCCTTAGGATCAAAGACTGCGATTGTGGGCCCGATACCACAGTAGAAAGCAGTTGCAGTACCCGGGGGAGTGAGAAACAAGCGTGCATCGAGATTGAAAGCAAGTACGGTGACATCATCGCCGAGTCCGATATCTACGCTGGGCGCAATTCGGGCAATTTTCACAGTACGACCGAGAACCGCCTGGACTCCAATTACAAATTGGTCCGGTTTGATGCCGAAACCAGCTCGTGCACCAACGCTTTTTCCGGAGGACGAGGAGCCAGCTGAACTGGCAGTGGGCACCCCGATTAAAGCAAGACTTGCGGAAATCATTAGCCCCAAACGAATAATATGCATGTCATTTCCTTTCCAAAGTGGTTTTGAAATCGAAGCACGTTTCAGCATATCACCTTTTCTGTCGATAACAAACAGCGATCTGCTCTAATATGTCGATTACCTATCCGACACGAGTAACGCAGGGTGCTACCGCTCTGACTCGTTATCATGGTGCCTGACTATTCCTCTTAGCAGACGACCCAGAATATCTGCACCCGTAATGACGCGTTTTTTTTCACCCCAGACAAGTATTATGTCCTTATCGATGACATCATCCTCTGTATTCTGAGCTTCCACCTTAAGCTTAGGAATAATCTCTCCCAGCGGCGTATTCTCATCATAGACTACAATTGGGCGATGGCAATAGATGAAAGGGTAACAGGGGCCTGACTGGAAAAGTGCTGCCCTAAGGAAACCGTCAGCATCGAGGACAAGTTGAGGTCTGTCGAAACTATCAACTATGACCACCCATTTTTTGCGCGATTTCTGTATGCTCTGAAGAAAAGGGTCAGTTGGCGATCGTGTTATTTGGGGGAATTTAGGCAGACCTCTTTCCAGAGGCAGAGAGATTGTACTGTTAGGCTCAATTGGTTCCCCCTCGTGCGAAACTACCAAGTCGTCAAGCGCCAGAAAATTCAGCGCCCCAAGACCCTCCAAGCGATCAATGTCCACCTCGTCGGCTTCGATGTGCTGCTTAATCACCTCACGAAATTGATGTTCGCGGAAGAACTGAATCCCTTCTCTGCCAAGCCACTTGTCCAGAAGCATCGCGGTTGGTCTGGCCACTGGGTAAAGAACAAACTGGTAGAATCGCAATGCTGGCGACAGCAGTGAGGCCATGCGAAGCGCGTGGCGGGAGAAATAGGCTTGGGGTACGATTTCACCGATCAATGTGATTATGAATGTGGAGAAGACAAAGGCATACACTCCTGCAAGCACTGAGTTGGCCAGGATGGCAAGCAATGTGTTGAATGCGACATTCCCCCACAGGATTGTTGTCAGCAGGAAGTGCGAGTCCCGGCGCAATCGCTGGACTTTTTCGGCGACTTTGTTACCGACGGCAACTTCTACCTCCAATCGAAGCCTGGTGACGCCGAATAGGGCAAGATTCAAACCGGAAAACATAGCAGAGTGGACTACACAAATACAGATTCCTATCCAAGTGAGTGTAGTCATCTCATTTCCCCTCCTGTTCACGTTTAGCGATGTTGTTGGTCAGACGCTCCAAACGAACTTTCGTCCACTCGATTTTATCCTCAATCGAGTTCCGCGAGGTATCATCAGGTGCCTTAGCCAGAGCAGATTTCAACTCGTTAAGCTCCTTGTGTAGCTCCTCCTGCTGTTCCCGCAGTTTCTCCAACGACTCAGCCTCGTCGGCCTTGTCGAAAACTACAGCTTCCGGCGGTGGTTTCATAGGTTCCACGGCTGCCTTTTTTGGTGCTGGCTTGGCAATAAACCGCACATCCTTGTCCAAGACGCGCTGGTACATGAAGTTAGGTGAAACTATTTCTATCCCTGCCGCATGCAGGCGATCTAACATCATCTCATGCAGTCTTGAACGTGTGGATAACAGACTTCTCACCTCAGTCAACAGTCCAGCTATACGGTAGGTAACTGAAAAATCGCCCAATTCCATGACATAAACAAACGGTTCCTCGAGTTCTGCATCAGTCGCGGCCTCGAGAAGCACGCGTTCCACTACAACACGAGACACATCGTACCCTAGCGACACATCTGCCCTTACCAGGGTGCCAGATGATCGAATTACCTTCACCGGGTTAGTTACGAGATATTGGTTGGGCAGCGTTGTAAGATCCCGATCCTCGGTTTGAATTTCAATGTGGAAGAGGCCTCTTTCAGAAACGCGTCCGAAGTGATCGCCTACTCGCACGAAGTCTCCCGGACGGAAATTCTTGACTGCCCGTAACATGAGGCCAGCCATGATATTGCCTACGAAAGTCATAGCGGAAAGAGCAATCACGGCGCTAAGAAGTATTCCCAACAGGCCAATCAGTTGTCCAATCATCGTTTCGGATAAGGGAAGAGTAAGAATCACTGCCAGCAACCCAACAAATGAGAGTATCAGGATGACGAGCTGGAGTCGAAACTGATGACCGGATACGCCGGCATAGCGTTTATTAAGGGTGAATTTGACCGCCCAGACCACGAATACTACAATTATTAATGCAACTCCCGTTGGGACGAGGTCTGTTACCTTTGAGAGCAACGGATAGAGAACCTCCATGGCGTAGACTCCTCTCTAAAATGGCGACAACCCTAATAATTAACTAGAACAGCACAATGAGTCAGGACGGACAGGGGCCGGTGAACTTCTCAGAATTCGATAAGCTTTGGCACCCAAGACGGGCGATTTCACCTTGCCGCAAGTGCTTCAGCGGCTTAAATTGATATTGTGTGTCCGACCTAACTCATGCCCACGGCACACATTATAAAATTTAGATAATACTATATGAAATATCAAGGAGGAAGACAATGGACATTTTGCTTGAAAGTCTGACCGAAGAATGGCAAAGCCTGGTGCGCCTATCGCCAAGACTCCTGATGGCGCTTCTTGTGTTTGTAGTCTCGATATTTGTGGGGCGCTTGATCGGCAGAGGGGTTGTGGGACTCCTGTCTCGCGGTAATTTCGGACCAACACATCGTAGTTTTTTCAAGGGATTGACAACATGGGTCGTTGCTATTATTGGACTCATTATTGGACTCAACGTTCTCGGCCTGAAGGGTCTTGCGACCAGTCTTGTAGCCGGTGGTGGTATAACCGCTGTAGTCCTGGGTTTTGCATTTCGCGAGATCGGTGAGAATCTGTTGGCCGGCTTCTTTCTGGCCTTTAGTCGGCCATTTGAAATCGGCGACTTGATCCAGTCGGGTGAATTCCAGGGGATCGTCACAAGCATCGAACTTCGGTCAACTCATATTCGCACCGCCGATGGACGTGACATCTACATTCCTAGTTCAGAGATCTTCAACAAGGCGGTGACTAACTTCACTGAAGACGGTCTGCGCCGCCTGTCGTTTACGGTTGGCGTCGATTACGCCGACGACACAGAGAAGGCCAGGCAGTTACTTAGCGAAACAACGATGGGCGTAAGTTACGTTCTCGATGATCCCAGGCCAGGCGCGATCTTTTCAGGTCTGCTTGCCCAGTATGTAGAATTGGAAGTATTCTTCTGGGTTGATACATTTGAAGAAGGAGTGAACTTGGGCGCTGTGCGCAACGAAGTAATAGAACGCTGTCGGCGGGCGCTGATGTCAGGCCGTTTCACCGTAAGCGCGAATGTGACCAATAACGTAGCCCTTGGAAGCTACCAGTCAATCGCAGTACGAGTGAATCAGGAAGTTGCTTAACACCGGCCTGTAAATGCCGGCAATTCGTGGTTCTATTTGCGGGGTCACATTGCCCCAATCGTAACCAAAGCGACAGTGCCATATTCGGAGCAAAAACGGGATATACACTTACATATAGTTTTGTGAAGTGTATCGAATCCCATGCTCGCGGTGCTGCACAAGGACTTACACCTTATTGTGACCGAATTGTGACCTTTTTTTCTGTCCCTATTATTGCGCCAACGTTTTGTTTCACCTGAAGTTTTTTGAGAATGAGATTGCCATCTTTCTGTACAATATTCATTGCGGCTTTGATGTTCTGGTGGCAGCGTTCATCAGCTGATTATCGGCTGCAGAAGCGGTTTTCCTTTGGAGACTAGATAAGTACATGGACGGATTAAAGAACGCCAAAGTCTCAACCGATCGGCTCTCCCTCACAGGCCTATCATTGGCTGCGCTCGGCGTTGTCTTCGGCGACATAGGAACAAGCCCACTCTATGCCATTCGGGAGTGCTTTTATGGCGAGTATGGAATTGCAGCCACCAAGGATAACATACTTGGTGTACTCTCACTCATGTTCTGGGCGTTGACGCTAATTGTTTCCATCAAGTACCTTTCATTCATTTTTCGTGCTGATAACAGAGGTGAAGGAGGGGTGATAGCTCTGACCGCCCTCATCAAGGGCATAACAGCATCACCTTCTCGAAGGCGTCTAGTTCTTATCAGCGCAGGTATATTTGCCGCTTGTCTGCTTTACGGTGATGGCATGATCACTCCAGCCATATCGGTCTTGAGTGCGGCAGAAGGGCTGAGGATCATTGCTCCTGAACTTCAGAAGTATGTTATTCCGCTAACGCTGGTTATTCTCGCAGCATTGTTTATGCTGCAGCATCGAGGGACTGCGAGAATCGGAGTCCTGTTCGGACCTGTTATTCTGGTTTGGTTTGTCGCTCTTGCAGTCCTTGGACTATGGCAGATCATCCATTATCCCGGCATACTTGCGGCTCTCCTTCCGACATATGGAATTAGGTTTCTCGTAGAGTCAGGCATTCATGGATTCACCGTACTGGGCGCTGTGTTTCTGGTCGTGACCGGCGCGGAAGCACTTTATGCCGACCTCGGCCATTTCGGCCGCAGGCCGATTCGATTGGTCTGGTTCTATCTCGTGCTGCCCGCCTTGCTACTCAATTACTTTGGCCAGGGAGCCTTGCTTTTGTCGCATCCATCAGAGGCCCATCATCCTTTCTATGCAACGGTACCGACTTGGGCGGTAGTACCGATGGTCATTCTCGCTACCTGTGCAACAATTATCGCATCGCAGGCTGTCATTACGGGCGTGTTTTCACTCACACGACAGGCAATCCAGATGGGGTACTTGCCTCGACTGAAAGTTGTGCACACCTCTTCGAGGCATTTCGGCCAGATATATGTTCCCCAGGTAAACTGGCTGCTGATGATTGCAACCCTGGGATTAGTTTTGGGATTTCAGTCGTCCAGCAAGTTGGCGGCTGCATATGGAGTGGCTGTTACATCAACGATGCTCATCTCGACTGTGCTGTTTTATGTCGTCGCCCGAGCGAAATGGAACTGGAGCAGACTTTCAGCAAGTATTCCGGTCGCCCTGTTTCTCGTCACCGATTTTTGCTTCTTTTCTGCCAACCTAAGCAAGATCCTGCACGGCGCCTGGTTTCCACTGGTTCTGGGTGGGGTAGTTATGCTCGTCATGGCTACCTGGAAACGTGGTCGTGAAATCCTCGCCGAAGAGTTGCGAAACCTAACGGTACCTTTTGTCGATTTGAAGAAGAAGATAACAGAGGAAAAGGTCTCACGGGTAAAGGGGTATGCCGTCTTTCTGACCGGTCAACCTCGTACTTTGCCCATTGCCCTGATTCACAACCTTGAGCACAACAAGATCGTACATTCGAATGTGCTGCTCCTCAACTTCTCCTTTCTCGAAGTACCGCGGGTACCCAATAAGGATAAGCTGCACATTGAAGATCTTGGCTCCGGGTTTCATCAGGTCACAGCTTCTTACGGCTTCATGGAATCCCCCAGCGTACCCAGGGTACTTGCACTAGCTGTCGGGCAGGGGTTAGAAGTGCCTATTGATCAGACAAGTTACTTTCTTGGCAGGGAGAAACTCGTCGTAAATGCCAACAGAAAGATGAGCCGATGGCGTGCGCATCTCTTTGCGTTTCTGTCACGAAACGCGTATGACGCATCAACATTCTTCGAGATTCCTGAAGATCGGGTTATCGAGGTGGGGATACGTCTAACAGTTTAGGTCTCTCAACCAGTACTGGTTTGGAAGCAAATTCTTTGGATACAGTTCGTCACAATGTCTTCGTTTTGATGCTGAACATGCAAAGGTCCTGTGGCCAAATCCTGACCAAACCCGAACCGGTTGTACGTTATTCAGAGTTAATGAGGTGTACGTCTTCAAACAATTCGGACAAGTGGAGTTGAAATCTCTTTTCTCTTGACAACTGCTCAATTGTGCAGTATCCTGTAAAGCCGGGCGGAGGGAGGGTAAAGTAAGTTAATACTGTGGGCCAGTGGTCTTCTGGTCACTACCCGTGATGCCGGGCTTACTCCATCGTTGTTCATGTTTGATGAGGGGTTCCATTCTGACTCTCCCACAATCAGACGCCCTTGGTATCGACATCGATCCGTCTTCTTAATCTGCCTGGTGTCAGTTTTTTCTCGATCCATTGGCTGACCTCGCCTTCGCGGAATCTGACCAACCGCCCCAACTTGACGTGCGGGATAAAACCCTCGTGAGTCCACTGGTAGACAGTTGAGGGCTGAATGCCCAGCAGGTCGGCGATCTCCTGAACTGTTAGCAACCGATCCATCGGTCAGCAATCCGTTTCCGCAATATCAAGCATCATGAGAACTCCGGGCTTTCCTTCCAGAGCGTACATACGGGATTGTCCGCCAATCTGTCGGAGGGCCTCGCCTCACGGACCTCCGCGATACCTCCGTGATCCCTCCGTGATTTACCAAAGTGCAGCGATCCTGCATCATTCATTGAAGGCTCTTTTGAGCCGCCTCGAAAAAATTAAGCCGAGGTGGCTCAATGAGTTCCGGATACGACAAGCTCTTTCAGAGTTGGGAGATCGCCGTTGCCAAGAGGCTGGTACATGAGTTCCAGAATGCGTGGACATGTCTTGGCCGGGAGGATTTCGATGATCTGCTACAAGAATGCCTGATCCACTGGTATCAAGCCAAAGGTGAGTATGATCGATCAAGAGGGGCCTCGCTGCAGACCTTCATGGGTAGGGTCATACGCAACAAGCTCATGGATATCGTTCGGGAATGCGAAGCGGACAAGAGGAAGGTAGCCTCACTCACGGTCTCCCTTGATGATCCTGTTAGAGACGGAGAGGATGGCAAAACCTGGCTTGAGCAGCTCGACCACGGCCCCACCGAAACCGCAGCGCCTGACCCGACTAACAAGGTGCTGCTGAAGGCTGATCTCTCAAAGGCATTCCGGAAACTGACGCCGCAGCAGGAGAGGCTCTGTCGGTTGATTGGCGACAGCGGGTTAACTGTGACAGAGGCGAGCGAGTGCCTGAAGACCCCACGCAGCACGATCTACGACGAGATAGAGCGTATCAGGACCATCTTTGAAAAAGAGGGACTCAAGGAATACCTTCAGTAGCGCCTCCGACACATCTTCGAAACGTTCCGTATGTACGCCATATGAAGACACCGATTTTTACAACTATCAGGAGAGTGGAATATGGCGACCGTATGCCGATTCAGATTCCCGGACGCAATTGACCGGGAAACGATCGAGACCCAGTTGGCTCTGGCTGTCATCGCTGCGGAGTGCACTTTTGGCCAGCCAAGAGTCAGGATTGCCGCTGCCTACTGTGTTTCTGGAGAGAAACCCCGGGTAGTCATCGACGTCTCCACCGAGGTTGGAGAACATATCGCTCAGGTCTTCACCGGCTTGATGATCCGCCAGTTGGGCGAGGATCAGTTCATAGTCGACAGGATAGACGGCAAGGTGGGACAGGAATCCGGAAATGAGTAGTGATCGGTCACGGGGCTTGATTGAGACGGTGAGGCTGCACACCGACATTGTGGACGTCATCAGCCAGTTTGTTACTCTTAACCACCAAAACAAAGCCCTCTGTCCCTTTCATAAAGAGAAGACTCCCAGCTTCTCTGTCAATTCCCGCGAACAGTATTTCTATTGTTTTGGCTGCGGCGTAGGTGGAGATGTATTCAGATTTCTTGAACTCTACCAGAACCGACCATTCTGGCAGATTCTGGTCGACCTGGCCGGGCAAGCCGGGATTGCGGTCCCCACACTGACCGACGAAGGCAGGCAAGACCTGCATGAGGAACGATCAATTGAGGACATCCTGACCGAAACCGCCCAATTCTACCACCACAGTCTGACTCCGAAGGCCAGGCAGTATCTGGTCGAAGAACGGGGGCTGTCCGAAGACACCATAGCTCGCTTCCAGATCGGCTTTGCCAACGGAAGCTTGCGACAACACCTCCTTGACGAGCGTCACGAATCGGTGGACCTCTGTCTCAAGGCCGGGGTGCTCACACGGACTGACTCGGGGATCAGGGACTACTTCTATCACAGGATCATCTTTCCCAACATTAGACGCGGAAGAGTGGTGCATCTTTCCGGCCGCAGTCTCGACGAGCAGAAACCCAAGTATCTCCATCTTCCGGGCGGAATCCGTTACCTCTACAACGAGGATGCCTTGTCCGGTGAGGTTGTCTACATCGCCGAGGGCATACCGGATTGCCTGTCCGCTGTTCAAGAGGGATATCCCGCGGTTGGAACCTATGGTTCATACGGTTTCAAGCCGGAATACGCCGAGAGGTTCTCTTATTGCGAAACGGTCTATCTCTGCCTCGATGGGGACCAGGCTGGACTGAAAGGAGCCCTGAAGATCGGCGAGATCATCGGGGAGCGGGCAAAGATCGTCCAGCTTCCCCAGGGGCTTGATCTGAACGACTACTTCCGAGATAACACCAAAGACGATTTCGACAGCCTGGTTGCCTCCGCGACGGGGATCATCAAGTTTGAGCTGAGCCAGATTCCATCTGATACGGACAAGATCGAGCTTCCCCGAAAACTCGAACCGATTCTGCTCAGGCTGTCTCGAATGGATAAGGCCGCCGCTGAAGCCTACCTGAGCTATAAGATCAAGGATCACTTCAATCTGAAGAAAACCGATATTGACGGCTATCGGGACATAGTAAACAAGCATCGCAAGGCCGAGGCTGAATCTGTCAAAGCTCAGACTTCCGATTCTGACACTGAACCGGTCTATACGGCGTACTTTGACGGCTTGGTCGATCTGGTCGAACACGATGGCAGTCCAGCTTTCCTGATCAAAGAAGCGGACAATCTAACGATTGCGGAGCAGGTTGAACGAGAAGGCACTGTCTACATCCCACCCAAAAAGACCCAGATTCCCTGGCTACTGCCCCGGGGAGAGGAAGTCCTCAAGTACTGTAAGACCGCAGCAGCCGGTCTGTCTCACACTGAATGTGACGCTACCCTGTACGACGCTCTAGTGGCCTACCACAAAGCGATCTCTGAACTCCCGGGCACGGGGGGAGTACTATGACCTGATTGCGGCTTGGGATCTCCATACATACCTGCTGGAATCAGTTCAGTATTCGCCAATCATCTACCTGTTTGCGGTCCCGGAACGCGGCAAGAGTCGCACCGGCAAAGGCATGATCCATGTCGCCCACCGGGGCATCCACGTTGAGTCGCTGAGAGACCCCTATCTGGTACGGATAGCCAACGATCTCAAGGCATCGGTATTTTTTGATGTGAAGGATATCTGGAGGAAGGCGGAGAAGAACAGCAGTGAGGATATCCTCCTGCACCGCTTCGAAAAGGGCGCTCACGTACCGAGAGTCCTCTACCCGGATCGCGGGGCACATCGGGACATTGTCTATTACGCCATATTCGGGCCGACCATCATCGGCAGCAATGAAGGCGTACACCAGATTCTGGAGTCGAGAACTGTCCCTATCAACATGCCCGAAACTGCCGGGCGGTTTGAAAACGACGTCACGCCCGAACTATCCCTACCGTTAAAAGAGCGCCTGATCGCCTTTCGGGCCAGACACCTTGGAGAAACCCTGCCGGACATTCCCAAGCCCGCGGCTGGCAGACTGGGTGACATTCTCAAGCCTCTCCAACAGATTATCCGTCTGGTCAGGCCGGAGCGGGAACCAGCCTTCCTGCGACTGGTCGGGGAACTCGGGCATCAGAGGCTGAACGAGAAAGCCAACAGCCTGGAGGCTCAGATTCTGCTGACCATAATCTCACTTGAGGATGAAGTGGAGAAGGGAATCCTGCCGGTCAAAGTTATCACCGACACGTTCAACGATGGCAAATCGGAACGAAGCCAGATCACTTATCAGCGGGTCGGCAAGAGATTATCCGCTATGGGATTGAGAAAGGGCCGGACCGGTGACGGTGCCTCGGCAATCTTCTGGGATGAGGATAAGATAAGGAGAATGGAGCAGACATACGGGTTGCGGAAAACGTCAGAAACGTCAGTTAGGTCAGTAACGTCAACTGACCCGGCCGGTGAATCTGACGATCCTGACGATACTGACGTTTCGCAGATACCGTTCTGAGGTGTTTACTCCCCCCTTTCTTAGCGTACGATGTCTCCCTCAGTAAAGAAGCGGGCACAAAAACGCAGAAGCTCATGGACTCCAAATGGTTATGAGGGACAACTGTGAAGCAAACAAGGTTGCAATTTGCTAATGATTTAGGTAATTCGGAAATGAGCTGTTTCGCTGTGAGGATCAGGTGAGGGGCAGATATTCCTGGTCATACCGGCACACAGTTGAGCAGTGTAAGATCATAGATATTTCCTGGCTGTCCCAGCACGGCTATCTCTGTGAGTTCAAAGCGGTCGGTATCGAATGGAGAGACTCGGCCGGTGAATTGACCGGCAGCATAAGCATTGAAGTTTCAGTGCCTGAGGCCAACTCCGATACGGGCTACCTCCGGTTTATGTACACCATGACGGACCGTATGACCGAAGAGAAAACTCGTCATGATTACACTGTTGATCTGGTGACGACTCCCTGTAATTTTGGCGGTTTTCGCTACTGGTTCATCTGCTCTCTTGTTGTCAACGGCCGGTCCTGCCAGCGGAGGGTAGGCAAGCTCTACCTTCCGCCGGACAGTGATTACTTCGGCTGCCGGCACTGTCACAATCTAACGTACCGCTGTCAGAAAGAACACAACAAGCAGATGGACATCTTCCGCAAGAGCCTGGCACTGCTGCTGCGTTAGACGAGACTGGGCCGGGTTCGTTCACCCAACACTTCGCGCTCGGCAAAGCGCAGAGAAGATTTTCGTTGGCTTTTTGGGACCGTTTTCGCTTAGTTGTGGTGGCACTGGAATAACCGGGGACCACAACAGGAACAGCTAAGACAGGGAACGGGAATCTGGCTCCCGGTGACCAAGGGCCGAAAACAGAAGACAGGAATAACACTGACAACAAATCAGACGACATACTGGTGCTGGCGATTCTATTCGTCTGGCTGAATGAAAAGACCCAGGATGAAATACTGAAACTGATGAGAGCCGAGATGGAGCGAAAGGAGGAAATATGTCAACCGGCAAGAAAGTCGCTCTGATTGTAGGGATATTGTTCGTGCCTGGAATCATCATGCTGGCTATCGAAGACAGGGGCGACAAGCCCCGTAGCTCATCTTCGCGTCAGACACAAACTACCCCCCTCGGAGGGCAACCACTTTCAGAGGTTATCGATTCTCTTACGGACGGACGGGAATTACGTAATTCACGGGAGGTCGCGACAGACCCTTCGATATCTGCAACGACCCAGAAGTTAAAACCAGCGAAGAAGACTCAATCAACCGAACACCCAACCCTCGGTGAAAAGGGTGTGCTGCGAGCGGGCGGTAGCGATATTGTGCCGATATGCGTTAGTGAGGCAGTGTTGAAACGATTCCAACAGCTCGCCGATGTCGGGGACGAGACGGGAATACAACAGCTCATAATGGCTGGAAGCCTCTGGTCGGTCGAGAGCGGCACACGTGTCCACGTGATTGGTACAGACTGGACGTTGTTCGAGGTGCGCATCCTCGATGGAAGTCGCGCTGGACGCTCCGGTTTTGTGAAGCGTGATTTCGTTTGGTCACATTAACTGAGTCAAGTAACTATGCCCCGCCCGATCACATACGAACGTGGCTGGTGCGTGAACTTCAGATACCCGCCCGGCACGCGCCACCGTGTACGTTTCAGCAACAACCAATACGCCGACCCTAAGCAAGCCGCTCAGGATTACATCGATGCGGTGATGTAAAGTAGGCATGGCGTTGCACTGGCAGACTCCTTGAATCCGCAGACCTTCGAGTTGCCTATCGCAGAGCTGGCCTCAAAGGTGTTTAAGTCGGGAACGATCACTGAACTCACGAACAAACAAGTTGCTGATTACAGGAAGCATGAGTATCGGTGTCGCGATAAGGTCCACATTCCCGGCATCACGCCTGCGAAGCGAAGCAATGAAATCGAACTCAACGCACACCGGATTCGGCTCGGAGATTCACTCTTCCTTCTGTTTCTGCGGCTGGTTGCAGAATTGAAGAGAAAGAATGGTGGTTGGGTAGACAGGTATACGCTGGAGTCCGAAGGTGTCGTGTCCAATGCTGGTACTTTCCAGGTTTACAGCAGACTCAGGACGGCCCTTGCGGGGAGTCTTCTGGAGAAAGACGGCGGAGCTTTCATCCAGAACGACGGGTCAAAGCGATATCGCATCTCCGTCCACCCGGATTTCATCACCTATGACAAGAAAAAGCTCAAGAATCACCCGGACGGGCGGGTGAGAGAAGTGGCAGAAAAACTGCCACGCTGCCTCCTCCTACAGCAGCAATGAACTGCTTTGACGTGCAATCACGAGAACTCCAGCTTATCCACGGCATCAGCCAGATGATCCGAAGCCAGGTGGGCATAGATCATTGTAGTCTGAATATCCGAATGACCCATCAGCTTCTTGACAGTGGGCAGATCGACACCGCTCATGACCAGGTGGCTGGCGAAGGTATGACGCAGGGTGTGTACTTTGGTTAGATTCTCAATTCCGGCCTGCTCAGCGATCTTGATCATCTTCTCACGCAGCTTAGTCCTGATTCTGCTGCCGTCTTTATGAGGGAAGACGTAACGTGACCGCAAACCATTCTTGTTCCTGTCCTTCAGTTCAGTGAGAAGCTTCAGGAGTTGGCTGTTGATCGGTATCTCTCGCTCACCGGTCTTGGGCTGCCAGTCTTCCTTACGGCGTATCTTGATCTTGCGTCGCTTGAGGTCAATATCAGCCCACTCCAAGTACTCAAGCTCTGCCTTACGCATACCAGTGTTGAGAAAAGTGAAATAAATCGGATATAGATCAGGTGGGCAGGCATCCAGCAGTTGCTGACACTCTCCGTTAGTAAGAAAACGGACCGGCTTGGCGTCATCGACCTTCAGCTTCCTGACACCTTTGGTCGGATTCTCCTTCAGGTAGCCCCACTTGATGGCCTGGTTGAGAACCGTCCTGATCGTACCTATCTCAAAGTTGATTGTATGGGCGCGGGCGCCTTTGCGGGTGTAGTCCTTGATGTCGTTATCAGACGCAACCTCTGATCCATTCGGGTTCACCCACTCCCCCTTGCGGTGTACTTTGTACTGATCTATCACTTCCCCTGTTACCTGGGAGATGAACTGAACGTCGGCTCGGCGAGCATCACGGAAAGCACGGAAATGATCGGTAGCAGCCCGGTAACGGTTGGTGGTGGTCGGTCGATGATTGGCTGCGGAGTATTCCAGGAACTGTTCGACAAACTTGTTGATCGAGATATCTTTCTTGGCAAACCCGAACTCTTCACGCTCGGCTTTGACGATTGCATCCTGTAACGCAAGCTGTGCTATCTTCTTGGAGTGGCCGGTCTTCTTCCGGATACGTCGGCCACTGACGCGTATATCCAGATACCAGACTCTTCCTCGCTTGTAGATTCGCGCCATATAAAGTGTCTCCAACTTGGCACAGATTGGGCACAGCTACCT
Source organism: bacterium (assembly GCA_043811375.1). Classification (GTDB taxonomy): domain Bacteria; phylum Zixibacteria; class MSB-5A5; order GN15; family FEB-12; genus JBDRNJ01. The sequence continues at coordinate 25,449 of JBDRNJ010000083.1, forward strand.
TACACCCCCAATATCACACATTTTAAGGTATTGTCAAGTTTGAAGTTACAGAATTGTAGAAAAATATGGCGGAGAGGCAGGGATTCGAACCCTGGATAGGGACATTATCCCCATAACGGATTAGCAATCCGCCGCCTTCAGCCGCTCGGCCACCTCTCCGTCAACATGCTCACAGCGGCACACACCGAATGTAGCAGAAATCTGACCGGTTTTCAAGGATTTTCCCGCCGGTGGTTCCGGCTACTTTCCCGGAATGTATTCGGAAAACAAGACCTGGCTACCATCAATGGTAAGCTTGCACACCTGCATAGCTTCTGTCACCTGGTGAGAAGCGATACCGAAGTGGGCTTCTACCCCGGGATACATTGTGTTTTCAGCTATGATGGTGGCATCACGGTACTCTCTGAGTTTTTCTTCGATCCCGGCTTTTCTCTTCTCGAGTTCCCTGATCGCATCGGGGACATTGCGCTGGAAATCTTCGAATTGTTTTATTGCGGCTACTTTGGCATCGGACAGTTTGCCATCCATCTGGAGACGATAAAGTCCGGTCAGCCCTTCCTTGACCCTCTCCTGATCGGCATCCAGTCGTTCCATCTCGTGGATCGTTTTATGGTATTGTCGCATCAGATCGGCATCATAAGCAACCGTCAGTACCGTAGGTGTGCCGCCCTCAGATCCGAGAAAAGGTGCCCGTATTTCCTTGCCGGCGTTGATTTCTCCGCCGACAATCTTGCCCCTTTTCCCGACGACCAGCACCCGTTCCTTGGCCGTGACCCGGCAGTTGATCAATTCGCCGCCGACGTTGATCTGTCCGCCGGAGATAAGTTTCTGTCCCTGGGCATATTTGACGGTAATATCGCCATCAGCCTGGATACTTCCCTCACCTTCCCCGAAACAGCCCCCTCTGACAAGGATGTTGCCACGGCAGCTAATGTGGCAGTCCTGCACGTTTCCAGCCACCTCAAGATTACCACCAATATCCAACTTGAACCCAGTGCGTGCATCCCCCCTCACTATCACCGACCCATTACATTCGATGTTGCCGGTATTGAAATCGACGTCACCGTTAATGGTCATGACATCTTTGACAGTAATCATACCGCTACGAAAAACAATAGCGCCTGCGGCGGTAGCAGTCAGTGTCATCCCATCCGATGACACCTTAGTATTGTCTCCAAACTTGAAGGGCACATTTCTGCCGCGCGTAGCATTTATCTCCTTGCCGTCAACTGACTTACCGTTGACTCCCGTTGTTGGGGCGGTCCGTCTGGCCAGGACAGCTTCTTTATCTGTGTTCTGGATGAAATGGAGTTCCCGGTAGTCAATACGTCCGTCTTTATCTTCCTTGGGTACACCCCGACTATCAGTATTAAACAGATACTCAAATTTAGTATCTTCTCCTTTTACGGGTGGGTCACCCTTGGCAATCTCCACCGGCGTATCGCAGACCTTTTCTGCTACTATGCGGGCTATAACCTCGTTGTCAATACCGTAGACAATTCCGGCGAGCTTAAGAGCCTCTATTACATCTTCCTGGGTGATGTCCGATTCGCCCGGATCCGGTTTCTGAACAATCATACGTGCAATTAATTGGTCTTGTGAAATGACCACGCGGATACGCCGCATTATCGCTGCCTGTGTGTCGGTAGTACCGTTGGTATCCATAGCCCCGACAACTCCTAATGGTCGATAGTCTTACTGGAGGTCGACAGAATTCTCCAGTAAGCACGTTCCACAATAAGTGAGATTTCGTAACTCTTAAACGGTTTGGTGATATATTCGTCGGCACCCAGCAACAGAGCATCCTTGACGGTATAGGTGTCCCCGTAGGCCGTCATGATGATAACGCCCACCTCCGGGTACTCCTGTTTGATAACCTTGAGCAACTCAAACCCGTTCATGCGGGGCATCTTCATATCAGAAATAACTATGTCAATCTTCTCCTGGCCCATCGTCTCCAACGCCGTCTGCCCGTCCTCGGCGCTGCTGATTTGGTAGCCTTCCCTGGAGAGTATCTTACCCAGAAGGTTCCTCATCATCTCTTCATCATCGACAATCAGAATGGATACAGAACTTTTCATCTGTCAACTCCTGTATGTATGATCGCCACTCTGTGCTCCCACAGGCAACAGGCAGGGCCGGCAACCGACTTCAACGAACGAGCGTGGAAGTTATTTCGGTCACGAACTCCTCTAACATAACCGGCTTGTACATCACTCGGCAGGCCCCCTGGATTCCTGCTTCGCGAACCAGTTTCTCGGTGGCATTGCCGGTAATGACTACTACTGGTGTGCCGGGAGCCAGTTCCTTGATGGTACCGAGCGCCTCAACTCCCGACATCTCAGGCATGATCAGGTCGAGAGTGATCAAGTCATACCGGTTGGTCTTGACCTTCCTGATCGCTTCCACCCCGGTGTTGGCCAATTCGACATAGAAGGCTTCAGTAAGCCGGCAGAAGTCCCGGAATACCTCGCGAACCCACTGCTCATCATCCACGATCAACACCCGAAATGGTTCTCCCCGCCTTTGAGCCAGATATCGAAGCTGGTCATTGTCGATTGTGGGCATCGGACTTCTTCCTTTCCTACGCACTCAGCTAAAACACAGTATCTGCTTATGACAACTACTGCTGCGGCAAAAGGCTGTTTTCGATTGAGCAAACCTCCCGGATCGATCAACTCCTGTCCGGCCGGCTGAGTTGTGAAGGTTATTCGCCTCGGCCACTATTTCAGTATTATTATCGTCTGGGAACACTATTTCTCCAGTGGACGGTTTCTTCCGGAAATTCGAGCCCTGCCGGCAGGCAATTGGTTCCACCGAGTATCACCGTCCAAACCATCACCGGCTTGTCTCCCCGGTGTCCGACAGAGATTTGATTATCCGGCTACACTGGTTGAGAATCGATTGCAGCTTGATCTCCAACTGATCCGGAAGTGTGGTTCCCGTCGGTGTTTCCAACCGACCCTGTTCGGGATTGCGAGCGGAACTGATAACCACAGCCAATTCCCGGACAACTTTGACGGTGCCGTTGACCAGGCGGATGAACTCCGGTTCCATCCGGGTCAGGTGCTCCGACGTGCCCTTGGCCCTGGCCAGGTATATGGCCAGGTTCAGGGCCAGGACTTTGACTTCCTCGTTCAGGGAATCAACCCGATCGACCAGACGCAGGTCTCGGGTACGTCTGGGGGGCATATTCATGACATCCTCACGAGTCGATCGATTTTCTCCTTGAGTACGCTAAGGTCGGACGACTTGACAACGTAGTCATCAGCCAGCCATGTCTGAAAGTCCGACTTGTACACTGTGTAGGCGGAGTTAAGAATGATCGGGGTTTCCGGCGCTATCCGGCGCAGTGTCTGCAAGATTTGCAGTCCGGACATGTCGGGCAGTTCAATATCCAGAATCACCAAAGCCAGCCCGCCCCGTGAAACCTTGTCCACCGCTTCGGCTCCACAGGCGGCGGTATCTACCTGGTAACCGCTGTCACTGAGTTCTTTGCGGTAGAGAAACCGGATCATTTCCTCATCATCAACCACCAGCAGGCGTCGCATCGTCCTGACCCTCCACAGTCAGTGGTAATTCGATACTCAGCAAAGGCAGACCATCGCTGCCAATAGCGAGATCGTAATCCCCACCATGATATTTGATTGTTTCCAGGGCTACCAGTATGGTCAGGTGCTGAGATGACCTCTTACCGGTGAACAACTGCTTGAGAGCCTTAATCGCCTTCTCCCGTCCGTTGTCGGGACAGACGATTTTGATTGATACCGATGCCCGGCCATCCCTGAGTTCGGTTCGGACCTCGGCAATGCCCGGAGGAATAACATCATCACCGATAAGTTTCAACAGGTGGTAGATGGCATGTACCAGTTGGTCGTGATTGCCATAGATCATCAGCTTGTCGCGAGCCTGAGACAGCGATATTTCCACCTGACGCTGCCGCAAACGACCGGCCAGCAGATCCAGGCAGTGTTGCACCAGGGCAGACAATTCCAGTGGGCGGCTTTCTTCCCGGCTGGCTCGCGAGAAATCCAGAACGTGATCCACAACGGCCTCGGTGCGCTTGACCTCACCGGCAATTATTCCCAGGTATTCGCGCTGTTCGTCGTTGAGTTCCGATTTCAGTAACAGGTTGGTGAAACCACCGATGATAGTCAGCGGATTGCGTAACTCGTGGGCGACGGCTGACGTCAACTCCCCGATGACCGATATTTTTTCAATCTTGATGATCTGATCCTGCGATGCCGCCAACTGGGCATTCATCAGTTCCAGTTGTTCGGCACGTTCCTTTTCGGCGTCATACAGACGAGCCCGTTCCATGGCCACTGCGGCCTGATTGGCCAGTACCTGCAGCAGATGAACGGCGTCGTCTGATATCTGTTGTCTGGTAATGCTGTTGTCAGCGGCCAGCAGACCCCTCAGGTGGCCCTTGCTGATCATGGGTACCAGTGCCAGGCAGCGAGTTTCCAAACATTGAGCTACGGTCGTAGTCACTGCGTCAAGGCTGCCGGCTTTCTCGAGGTTGATCCAGACACCGTCCCGACAAGCTCTGCTGATGAGAGAATCAGCTTCAAGATCAATCTCAAGGTTAGTAATCAGGTCGGTCAGGCTGTCCATTCGGGTACCGGTCTCTTCCTGATCGGTATCCAGCAATTCGCTCAGAGAAAGTCGCATTGAATCGAGTCGATTCCAGATGTGTCCGGCTTCCTCGGCCGACCGGGGTCCCACAGCCAGGTGCCCGCGCAGCTTGTTTCCGGCTACATCATACAGGAACAGAAAGGCGCGGTTGAATCCCAATCCCTGCGACGCTGTGGCTCCGGTAAGAATGATCTTAAGAACCTGCGACAACTCGATGGATGACGACAGCGCTGCGGCAACTTCCGAAATTATGCCTAACTGTAGACGCTCGCCCTGACTGTGGTCCGGGTGTTCACTGTGGACACTCCGGTCCCGGACAAAGCCCATGATCTCGCGGTTACCGGCGCTACTGCCGTTGACCGGTACGGCCGCCAGGTCCAGTACCATAAAACGACCGTGGCTGTTGGTGCAATTGAGATTCTGTCGCAGGAATGGTGAGTCACCCTGAAGAATCGCCGGGCATTGTTCAGCTAGTCCGATGTCCAGGATTCGATCGACGGAGCTGACATGCCGATCTTCCCAGGGGACTCCGGCATCAAACGCCATGATGTCACCCGCTACATTATTGTACTGTACAATGTAGCCTTCTTGATTGATCCGGAACATACCCCATTGAAGGCAATCGGCTATCGCCCAGACGGCAGCATCAACAGCGGCTCCTGACTCTGGCATTATCTCAAGCGTCTTCACATGACTCCGAGTTTATTGTAGTCCCCGCCGGGACCGTGGTTGACTGAGACTGCTTCCGTGACGTCAGGTTCTGAAGTTTCTCGTTGGCGGTGGTTATCATCAGGGCCGCTGCCTCGATGCGACGCAGCCGTGACAGCGCCTTCCGGTCGGTGACGCCCTTTTCCCAACGCAGGCACTGAAGATTACCTATTATCACCGCCAGCGCATTGTTGATGCGGTGATTAATGGCCGTTGTTTGTGACGCCACGGATTCGGGAATCTCGCGAGAATCGCAATCGGCGATACTCGGATCACCCGGACACTTGATCGTTTCCCGGTCAGTTTCAGCGGCGTTTATTTTTTGGTGGCATGACATAATATTCGTACTGGGTTTTCACCTTAAATGGATAAACTCTTCCACGCGCTTGGTAATTTTAGCGGCCAGTCGTTCCTCCAGAGAATGAAACAGCCTGAGCTTGGCCGAAGCCGTCAGGTGCAAATCAGGGTCGTTGATATCATCGTCCATAGTCGCCTGAAAGATACGGGCACCTTTCTCCTTGACGCGAAACGGTTCGGATACCAGGAGCCGACCCCCGGCAACGTCGATCAGGCGGAGCTGACCCTCAATAACCCCGACCGTCTCATATTTGTGAAAGACCAGCGGTAGATGGAATGACTTCTCCCGGCGCAGTTGCTCGTTGTCCACATCCACTATGAGCAGGTGGTCTACCCCGGCTTCCAGCCCCCAGTTGACCAGGCTGTCGAGATGGTATCGGTCGGCCGGGAACGGAGGGCCGTCCGGCAATATTCTTCCGGAAGGTATGAACCGACCGGACTGGTTGCGACTGAGGTGCCCCAACAACCGGTCCTGAAGAATCGAACCGCTCCAGGCAAGCGGTGCTTCGTTAACACAGACCGCTACCCGCTGGGGTTGAGCCGATGCGGTCCCGGCCAGGATAACCAGCAGCAGACCGACAACCGTTGCTTTATGGTCAAGGGTGTGATTATTGCTCACTGGACGTCACCCGGTCATGGTAGATGTACTTCTTGAGGACGTTTTCAACAGTCTCGGAGAAGTTCGACAGGCGGTTTGAAAGCAAGTTCAGTTCGCCATCGGATAGCTTGTCCAGAAGGAAGTCGCGGCCGATGAATTCGATTCCGACTAGACAGCATTCCTGGTCGTAATCCGCACGCTTGACGGTACCCAGCACGTTGTCGAGGATTTCCGTCCCCTGAAGCGAAAAGCGCATGGCAACGATATCCCCTTCGTTAATAGACTGGTTGATCTCAACCAGCACTCCACCACCGGAGATATTGAGAATGTCACCATCGATTCTATCGTTGTCACCTTCGGGCCAGAAATTGCCGAAGATGTCCTTGATCTTGCTTAGCGACATCGGTGACGATATCTGCAACCGTACATACTGCCGTTGATTCTCCCGGACGACCTTGAACGGCTGCTTTATCCTGACATCCCGTTGACTCATGTCCACATCCGAGACTAATTTAGTTCTTGTCGGGTCTTCCATGTTGTGCTCCTGCATATCGAGGTTTTCACCTGCTTTGCATCCATGCTGTTATTCTTTCGTTAACTTCTATTCTTTTGTGTTCACTGTAGTCCATGACTGCCGGGGGCAACTGCTTGAGAGTCGTCAGAGGAAAACGCTGTTCACTCCCCTCCTTCAGGACAAACTCAATGCCAATGTTGAAATGCCCGTCGTCTCCCGACAGCGAGTAAAGCACCTGGCCCAGCACCAGCGGTGGAAATGAAAAATCGGCCAGATCGATATTCATAAACAGGTAGGTGGGATTTTCCAGACCACTGTTGAAATCAATCATAGTCCCGCCCCCGGAAACAGTGATGGTTTCGGTTTCAAGCCAGCGCAACCGACTCAACTTGTCACGGCTGAAGGTCATCAGTGGCATGGCAGCCAGCCGAACCGGTCGAACCAGCGTCACTCTTGTGAATCGTCGCCGTGAAAGAGGCATTGCCTGCCGACCGATGATTACCCGGCATCTGCCTCCGGCACTGCGTTTTAATATTGCCGGTAGTGACAATTGTTGACCTCGGTAGGTTACCTGTAGGGTGACTTTTTGATTGCTGACGAGACTATCTATGAGACCGACGCCGCCGCTGCGATCAACAGAGATTTCTCCTTCGCTGACCAGGATCACCTTGGCTACCAGCGGTTTACCGGGAATTTGCTCGGAAAACAGGGTGACCTCACGCCCGACCAGCAACGACAGATCCAGCCGCAAGGCGTCAACGACACCAGGTGTCCGGTCAGTCTGATCCATGGAACCGGTCATACCTACAATAGTCCCTTCTTTCTCAATTCAATCTGCTGCTGGAAAACGTATGTAACCAGACGGTTCTGAGCCGACTGATCGAAATCCCGCACTGTCGCCGGTAAAGCGGCCAGCCTTCCCTGAGTAAAGTGGCCAGCTAACTGTGTCGACCGCAGGAACTGGACACCGACCAAGTACTTACCATCATCACGGAAAGTGCGGCGACATATACTCGCGACAACATCCGGCAAGCCGATTTCCGTAAATAAGTCGACCTTCAGCAGCATCAGGTCACCGGTCGACGGGCTTTCTTTGACTGCCATCAGTACACCACCGCCACTGATGTTGACGGTCTTTGATTTCTTCCATTTCATTTCGGAGTCACCGGCACCCGCCAGAGGATTATCCGCAAGATTGACCCAGGAAACCCCGGTAAACAGATCGACACGAACAAACTGACGTCTTTGTACCCGCTGGGGACCTTTGGGGCGGACCAGCAGATGAACCGTTTGCCCATCTCTGGTAATCCTGGTTATGGTGGAGACAAACTGATAGACGGCATCCTCGCGCGTCAGCAGGAACAGAATCCGGCAACCGTCGCGCAGTAATGTGTTTCCGTCAGTATACTCCGGGCTGCTGATGATGATTCCCTCATCGATGAAATCCTCTATCCGGGCGACATAGTGTCCGGCAGACTCACCATCTCCGACGATTATCTCGACTTTCTCCCACAGCTTCAACGGCTGGTTCAGTCGCGGTATGCAGAATTGCGTATAAGCCATGATAACTCTTCAGACTGTGGCTGTAGCCGCCTCCGCCATACTGGATTTTCCCTGCTCCACAGCCAGTTCAAGAATCTTGCGAGCCAAGGCCACCTTGGAACGGTCGTTGCGGTGGCGGTAGACAAATTCCTGGCCGTGTTTGATAGTGCTGTTGAAGTACTGTCGGGCTTCATCGTAATTGCCGATACGTCGCGAAAGCTCGGCGATAAGATACGAAGCCTGTATCTGTTGGTTGCCGGGAGCAATGTCACGTCCATCGGTAAACGCTTCCTTGTAGTAGTGAACAGCTTTCTCCAGGGCTTCGCGCTCGCTGGCAGCCGCCCACGACCATTCTCCCTTCAGATAAACCAGGAACTCAAAAAAGGACGGATAATCGTGAAAGGATATGCCGCCCTGAAAACCATCGCCTCCCAAAGCGGTTGTCTTGTACTCAGCCACCAGTTCACCCAGGACGCCGTTACCCTTGACAGTCTGTAAGGTGGTGTCTCGCACCGATGTGATTGCCTCATCGAATCTGTCACGGAAGGGAACGAGGCGTGACTTGAGTTCACTGGTAATATCCTGCCTGTCGAAATACGACGCCATCTGGTCGGTGAACCGATTGACTTGGTCTTCCATCCGCCGGGCAGTGTCTACGAGTTGCCGGTAGTGCTCATCGAGATCCGTCACCAGACCCTGCCGGAGCGACTGCTGCGGATTGCTCAATTGCTCCAGACCGCGAAAAACCCAACCGATTCTCAGATAGAAACGACCCACGTCGAGCTTGCTGTAGTGCTCAGTAAGCTGCTCATTGTAAACAGCCAGGTGCAGCTTAAGGATGGCCGACTCGTTGGGATAGCGTTGTATATCGATGGCTTCACCAACCTTTTTGAGTACCGAGTCAGCTTGCGCCAGTTGATCGAGATGTTTTCCCTTGATGGTCTTCAAGCGATAGGTACGGTAGGTATTGTCATTCTTCCATTCCTTGAAGCTGTTATTCAACTCGCGCGCATAGAAACAGTTGGAGCAGGCGGCAATGAAAAACACGAGCGGGTTGTGCGCCTGGTACCTGGGGTAGCGCCAGGTGATACCGCGCGGGCAGAAATCGGTGTCGCGCCCCTCTTCAACATAGGCGCCCATACGCACCGTCTCAAACTCATTGATCGTCTTGCAGATGGGACACTCAACTCTGGTCAGAAAGAAAGGGTTGTCATTAGCCATGTTTTTCTCCGCGGGTTATTCGTTTTGGGCACTACCCAGCAGGGCCAGTTCGGCCTCAGAGACCGGTAGTACCGCTTTGATCTTGTGTGCCGGGGCACCGGCATCGACCATCTTACGCGCCAACGCCATTATTTCGACAAGATTGCGACGCCCCTCGGCCACATTTGACGGAGTCGGTATTGGCGTCCGGTCGGTCGCCGAGGCGGTGGTCGGGTTCTGCTTGAGCGAACCGAACTGAACGAACTGCATCGGACGCGCAGATCGGTCGGCGCTGTTGTCCGGACTTCCGTCGTCGTTGGTTGACGAAGAACCGGCCGATTGGGTTTTTGCCGTCGAACTACGGCCACGGCGCAGCATCGAATACACGGTCAGCAGAAACCCCGCAGCGGCCAGTGAAGCCACCACATTCAACAACAGGTCTTTTAGAAATGGTTGAGTCAAATCCATTTGTGTCAATCCTTTCCTAAGCTCTCAAATCGATATGGTCATCCGCCGCCGTTTCGCTTGCTTCATCAACGGAATCGTCAGAACTCTTTTTCACGGGAGCTTCCTTCCTGTTGCTCACCGATTGTTCATCCTGACTATCCTTTTCGATCAAGACAGTATCACCTGTCGTCGAATCGGCGGTGTCTCCCTTGTCTGAATCCATCTGTTCGTCCAGCGCCTTTTTGAATTGTCGCTGCTGATGTTCCTCCGAGGATCTGTCGGCCGGGTTAACCCGTTTTTGCGGTGGCGGTTTGATCAGATTATCCACCGGATCAATGTGCGTCGCCATGGCCTTTCGTCCTCCTTCGTCGTGGCCGGGATCAACCGGTCAGGGCAAACTTCTCCCGCACCATGCCTCTTAGTTTCATCACCGCCCGGGTGTGGATCTGAGACACTCTCGATTCTGAAATCGACATCACTTCGCCGATCTCCTTGAGGGTCAGTTCTTCGTAGTAGTACAGGGCGATGACCAGTTTCTCCTGCTTCGTTAATCGATCTATTGCCACCACCAGAAACGATCGCAACTCACCTTTCTCGATCTCACCCAGAATGCTGTGGGATGTATGGTCCACTATGGTTTCTATTCGTGGTACCTGACGGTTGTCATCTTCACGGTAAATGACTTCGTCCAGAGAAAGAATAGAGGTGCTGGAAACGTCATCGAGGGCGGCATGCAACTCCTTGACGCTGATTTTCATTTCCCTGGCCAGTTCGGTCTTCTCCGGTAGTCGACCCAGTTCGTTTTCGAGGCTTGTCAGAGCTCGGTCGATTTCACGGGATTTGGCCCGTGTCGATCGCGGCACCCAATCCAGCGCCCGTAGTTCATCAAGAATCGCTCCCCGGATACGGGGCACGGCGTAAGTTTCGAACTTGACTCCCCGGTCGGGGTCGAAATTGCCGAACGCTTCCACCAGTCCGATAACTCCCGTATTGATGAGGTCCGACAGTTCGACGGAACGGGGAAAACCCATCGCCATGCGGGAGGCCACGTTGCGTACCAGTGGGACATACTTGCTCAGCAATCTCTGCCTGATCTCAGGCGTCCCATATTTGTGGTACTGTGCCCATTCGCGTTCGGACACATCCCAGCGCTTGGTTCTTCGGGTCGGAGCGGTCAGCTCGGTGCTCTTGCCGGAGACCGATCCCGACGTCCGTGGTTTTCTTGCCGGTCTGGCTTTTGTTGTGTTAACCATAAGAATGCTATTCCTTTATATCGGCCGTTACCTTACTTTCATTTATTTGAATTTTCGACTGAGTCGAACGCGTAACGCGCTGCAAGTCAAACTGTTGAATCAACTGAAGAGCCGACTTTTCCAATGCCGTGAGCATAGCTGAACCGGCTGCCGCATGACACAGCAACTGCTGGCGTGATATGCTGTCTCGAACCGCCGGGTCTTCCGGTAATGCCTCCAGCCAGGACAGCGGGCAGTTCAGAAAGCGCTCTGCCATAGCGGTCAGTTTCTCCCGAACGTAGGTGGCTTCCCCGGGAGAAGAAGTGCGATTGACAATCATGGTACAGCGGCTGCCTGCCCTGGAATGTGCCAGGTGTTTGAGTAACCCGTAGCCATCGGCCAGAGCCGTCAATTCCGGCACCGTCACGATCAGGCTTAGTTCGGAAGCCAGAGAAATGGTAGTGGCGGCGGTCGACTTACCCGAGCTGTGATCCAGCACCACCAGATCATAATCTCGAGCTTGTTGACGAAGAACCTTCATCAGCGCTCCGGCGGCGGCGGTATCAAGAAGATCCGAAGTGAGCCGGTTCGATTCTGAGGCCAGAATATCCAATCGAGGGAAAATGCCGGTAACAGCTTCCTTCAATGACAGTTGACCGGCTGCCAGAGCTCCAACACCGTACTCCACCACAGTGTTGGTCAACAGATGCACGTTGCCCATGCCGAAATCGGCATCGACCAGCAACACCCGGCAGCCTTGCGAAGCGATACGCTCGGCGAGATTGCAGGCGATTACCGTCTTGCCAACTCCACCCTTGCCGGACAGGATCGAGACGAACCTGGTTTGCCGACGGGTGTCTGAATCTGAAGCGGTCTTTTCAAGCCTGAGTCTGTTATTCATGATCCACCTCAACCGCTGTGATCTCACGGATCAACTCCTGAACCTGTGGAGGTCTTATTTGTCCTTTACCGCCGGGCGAATCGGTCACCAGCGCCAGTTTGACACCGAGAGCCTCTGCCGCCGTCACCACTGATCCGTATCGCCGTGTCTGATCGAGCATGGTCATCACCAGATGGGTGGGATTGAACTCGAGCAGCGGCGTAGTCAATTCTATGAGATCGGCGCCGCGAGTCAGTGCGGAGAATACCACCAGACGGTGGCTGGGGCGTACCCGCCGAACCATCTTCCTGATTCGCTTCAATTCCTGTTTATCCCGTGGGACTGCCGGACCATCTATGAGCACAATGCTGTTGTCGGTTGACTGTCCGGCATCAGTCGAAAAGGCATCCACGACATCGGCGCCGACAATTGCCGCCAGACCGGACAGTTCGTCGTGTGCAGCCAGCTTTTGAAAATCAATACAGGCCAGCGTCACGCGATGCTTTTCCCCGGTTACCAGTTGCACCGCCAGCCTGGCCATCGCCGATGATTTCCCGGCTCCGGGATGACCCAAAAACAGCAACCGATCACCCGGTTTCACATCAAGGCCGGGCTGTACCAGGTCGGACACTTGCCGGATAAGGGTTTGCCGGACCTGAGACAGCAGATCCTGGGGCGGGTTGTAAACCCGGGCGACTTCGGCTGCAAAATTGCTGATGAACTGATCGGTGAAGTCGCAATCGGCCATCCGGCGGCATACTTCAGAGAGAACCGGCGGTTTGTCTGACGGAGATCGGGAACGGCCGCTATTGCTTCCGGTCGGCTTCAACTGAGAATGGGCTTCCGACTCCCCGTGAGCAGGATCGACGGCCCCCGACATCCGGTCGGAAGATGGCTCTTGTTTCGGCAGCAACCAGGATGTTGCATCTTCAGCATCATCTGAATGAACGGACACTGCCGGCCGGTTATCGGGCAGGGCTATTTCAGCCCGACCTACTGTCGGTCTTTCCAGACAGGCAGTAATTTCTATCCGGGGCAATCCCGATGCCGTGATATCTTGTCGGGTCTGCAGCACGATGGCGTCACAGCCCAATTCACTGCGAACCTTCTTGCGAGCGGCTGTGGCTGATGTGGCTATGAATGTCTTAATTATCATCCTGCAACCTCACCATGCCTGTGGATACAACTTCGGTTTCGGGCAGAATCTCATTGTAGGAGACCACCGCCAGATTTGGATACTTGGCTTCCACTAACCGCCGCAGAGCCAGTCGGATATTCGGTGAGCAGAGACAAATCGATGCCTTGCCGGTCGCCTCCAGGGTGGCTGTCTGCCGGCCGATTTTCTCCAGCAAAACCTCCGCCAGCGCCGGCTCCACGGCCAGCATCAGTCCCTGCTTGGTATTCTGAATGGCATCCGACAGCGTCTGCTCGACCGCCGGGTCAATCGTGAAGACATTGATACGGCCCTCCTTGTCCTTGTGCATTTCAGTTATCTGGCGTTTGAGTGCCATGCGCACATACTCGGAGAGGACATCACTTTCCTTGGTCATGCCGATGTAATCAGAGATCGTCTCAACAATGGAGGCCAGGTCGCGTATGGGGACGCGCTCATTCAACAGACCCTGCAATACCTTCTGGAGTGTGCCCAGCGACACCACTTCGGGGATAACAGCCTCGATCAAAGCCGGGTAATCTTCCTTCAGATTATCAACCAGACGCTGCACATCCTGGCGGGTGAGTGTCTCCGCTGCGACCGATCGGATAATCTCGGTCAGGTGTGTCGCCAGCACTGCCGACGGCTCGACGACGGTGAACTTTTTGGCATCGGCCACTTCTCTCAGACCGGGTATGATCCAGGTAGCATCCAGCGAGAAAGCGGGTTCATGGGTTTCGAAACCGTCCAGTTTCTCATCGATATAGCCGGGGTTTATAGCCATCACATGATCAAGCATGAGTTCATATCCGGCGACCCTGATCCCCCTGACCTTGATCTGATATTCGTTGGGGCTCAATTGTACATTATCACGGATTCTTACCGGCGGCACGATGATACCCAGTTCACCGGCCAGTTGCTTGCGGATGGCGGCCACACGATCCAATAGGTCGCCGCCCTGATTGGGATCGACGAGCGGGATCAGACCATAGCCGATTTCAACTCCCAGGGTATCGACCTTCAGGAGGTCTTCCGGTCGATCCTGCGGTTGTTGTGCCTGCTGCGCTTCCTTCTTTTTTCGCTCCTGCTGGACCTGTTGTGTTTTCCTTTTCTGGAATTCTTTACTCATGAAGCCCACGCCGCCCACGGCCAGCCCAAGAACCATGAATGTTGCCGTGGGCATGCCCGGCAGCAGTCCGAACATGAATAAGACCAAAGCCGTAACCAGGATAGCACGCGGCTGACGGGTCAACTGGCTGGCAAGATCAGTACCCATATTGGCGGTCGATGCCGCCCTGGTGACGATTATACCCGAGGCTGTCGAAACCAGCAATGCCGGAATCTGCGTCACCAGTCCGTCACCGATTGACAGCAACGAGTACGTGCGCAGAGCTTCACCCATGCTCATGCCGTTTATGGCTACCCCTATGATGAAACCGCCGATGATATTTATCAGTGTGATCAGAATACCAGCGATAGCATCGCCGCGGACGAATTTGGAAGCGCCGTCCATAGCGCCATAGAAATCAGCCTCGCGAGAAACCAGTTCACGGCGCTGGCGAGCATCATTATCGGTGATAATACCGGCATTGAGATCGGCATCGATGGCCATCTGTTTGCCGGGCATGGCATCGAGAGTGAACCGAGCCGCTACTTCTGATATGCGCCCGGCACCTTTGGTGATGACCACGAACTGGATAATGACCAGAATTACGAAAACAATGAATCCCACCACGTAGTTGCCCTGAACCACAAAGTTGCCGAACGAATTGATTACTTCCCCGGCGTAGGCATGACCCAGGATCAACCTCGTGGACGCCACGTTGAGCGCCAGTCGCATCAACGTCACTAACAACAGCATTCCGGGAAACACCGACAAATCCAGAGGGCGGATCACGTACAGTGTCGTCAGCAGTACCACCAGCGAAAAGGTAATGTTGAAGGCCAGGGCGAAATCCAGCAGGGAGGTCGGTATGGGGATAATCAGAACGGTAATAATACCGATTACGCCCAGCGCCAGAACGATGTCGGAGCGAGAGGTAATCTTCTCCAGCAGCGAACCCTGTGGCAGATTATCGGCCATGCTAACTCAGCACCTTTCCTTTCAGGCGATAGACATAGGCCAGCACCTCGGCCACGGCTCGATAGAGATCGGCGGGGATAATCTGTCCGATTTCACACATCTCAAACAGCGACCGTGCCAGCGGTTTGTTCTCCACGATCGGTATATCATTTTCGGTGGCGATGTCCCTGATCTTCTGTGCCAGCAGTCGCTGACCCTTGGCTACCACAAAGGGCGCCGTGGACTTCTCCGGCTGGTATTTCAGGGCTACGGCGATCTCGGTGGGGTTGGTCACCACCACGTCCGCGGTCGGCACGGCCTTCATCATGCGACTGCGCGACATTTCCCGCTGGATCTGTCGAACACGCGCCTTCAACTGCGGTGAGCCGTCGGTGTCTTTGTATTCGTCCTTGAGTTCCTGCTTGGACATGCGAATCGATTTCTCGAATTCGTATTTCTGATAGACATAATCCAGAATAGCCAGCACCATAATCACCAGACCGATCTTCAGCGCCAGCAGCAGTGCCAGCTGGCTCATCGCGATCGCCAGTTGAGTGATTGTCTGGTCCGGCAGCAGAAAAAACGATTCAAAATCACTCTTGATGGCCAGGTATGCAACCAGACCCACGATGATCAGCTTCAGGCTGTCGCGAATCAGCGTCACCAGTGATTTCACAGACAGGATGCGCTTGATGCCCTTGGCCAGGTTCAGCTTCTCAAGCTTGGGTTCCATGGCTTTGGGAGTCACCTTGAAACCGACCTGCACAATGTTGACGGCAAAAGCCACCGCCATCATGACGGCAAAGAGCGGCACCAGGATGGTAAAGAACCTCAGCATGTTGTCGCCGAAGATCTTGATGAAAGTAGGGTCCGACACCGCAATTGTCGGAGCGTTGGCCATGGTGTATCTCAACAACTGTTTGATCTGGCTGCCGATATGAGGTCCCATCAGGTACACTGTGGCGAATCCCAGACAGATGACGCCGGCGGCGTTGATCTCCGTCGATCGGGCTACCTGCCCCTCCTCGCGGGCTTTCTCGCGCCGCCGCGCTGTCGCTTTCTCAGTTCTTTCCTGGGCGGATTGTTCCGGCATGGTGCTTTACGCTTTCCCCATAGCGTTGAAGATCAATCTCAATTCACCATCCAGGTAGGTCATGGACTGCTGCAACACATACGAAAACACCGGCAGCGACATGGCCACAACCAGCAGCCCGACACCGATCTTGATCGGAAAACCGACAAAAAAGACGTTCATGGTGGGCATGGTCTTGGCAATCGTTCCCAGCGCCACGTCCGTCAAAAACAGCGTTATCATAACCGGTGCCGCAATCTTCAGACTGATGACGAAGACATAGGCCGTATACTTGATAATCATCTCCCCTACCGAGGAAGCCATTACAACCATCCCGGGTGGGATAACTCGATAGCTGTCGGCAAACGCCGTCAGCATCAGATGGTGTCCATCGATGCTGAGGAAAATGAGCATCGCTACCAGAAACCAGAAACTGCCGATAATCGCAATCTGCCCCCCCTCCTCAATATCCTGCAGGGCTACCATGGCAAAACCGATCTGGTAACCGATGATGGAGCCAGCCGTCTTGGCACCCATAAAAATCAGCCGGAACAACAACCCGATAATGATCCCCACCAGTATTTCCTTGAAAGCCAGACCGGCCAGTTGCCACAAAGACTCGGCCGGTTCAACGGCAGCGTCGCTGACGACAGGCACCAGAAGCATCGAGAGCGTAATAAGAATGCCCACCTTGATCAGGTTAGGAATCGCCCGGTGACTGAAAACCGGCGCCATAACGAAAAGCCCGGTGGCTCGCAACAACACCAGCAGGAACACTTGAATCTGGGCAGCGCCGAAATTTATAAAGTCAAACAAAGCCAAATACTCACACTTCGAGTTATTCGACTTTATTGTATCTCAAATACTGTGCCGGATTGAAACGGTAGCCGGGGCGCCTCTATCTCGGTGCGTTACAGAATGTTACGGCAAGGGCGTAGTGGTGGGGCCGGTCGGCGGACCGGAGATGTGGAAAATCTTACCAGTAGCAGTTGGAAAAATGTTCAGGGAGTGGACTTTTAATCAACGCCCGAAAAGTCTGTTACTAACAAAGCGTCTGTGACTCCGGCAGGCATGTGGACGTCACCATCGGTCACTCAACCGGGGCAGATATCCGTCTCGGCACCCCTACCCCCCCAAAGTCGGCACCAGTTCGAACATGTGGCGGGTGAAGTCGGTGGCTTTGCCGAGCATCCAGGGCAGGAATATCAGCAGCGCCAGCGCCACCGCCAGAATTTTGGGCACGAAAGTAAGCGTCATCTCGTGAATCTGTGTGACGGCCTGGAAGATGGAGATGACCAGTCCGACTATCAACGCAAACAACAACATCGGCCCGCAAATCATCAGGGTTGTTATCACCGCTTCCCGGCCTATGGCCACGACCATTTGAGGTGACATAAAACGTTCCCTTCTAAGTATACACTGATTCCACGAGTGACTTGACCAGCAGGTACCAGCCATCCACCAGCACGAACAACAGTATCTTAAACGGCAGTGAAACAATGATGGGCGGCAGCATCATCATACCCATCGACATCAACACCGAAGCCACTACCATGTCGATCACGAGGAATGGAATAAAGAGCACAAAAGCTATCTGAAAGGCGGTTTTCAACTCCGAGATGACAAAGGCCGGGACCAGTACATGCAGCGGTATTTCCTCGGCATTCTCAGGCTGATCAAGCTTGGCGATATTGACAAACAGGGCCAGATCTTTTTCCCTGGTCTGAGCCAGCATAAACTGTCGAAACGGTCCGACACTTTTTTCGAAAGCGGCTTTTTCGTCGATTTCCTTGTCCAAGTAGGGTTTAATGCCATCGTTGTAGGCCTGGTCGATGATGGGTGCCATGACGAAAAACGTCAGGATCAAAGCCAGCGCCACCAGCAGTTGGTTGGGAGGCGCCTGATGAATGCCCATGGCATGTCGAAGGAATGACAGCACTACCGCAAAACGGATGAACGAGGTAACCATTATCAGTATCGAGGGCGCCAGCGCCAGCACTGTCATCAGAATAATGATCTGAAGGGTGGTGGAAAGCTGGGATGGATCCTCGACCTGGCCTATCTCGATTGACACTTTGGGCAGTGTCTGAGGCATAGCGGCTGCCGCCGTAACCAGCACGATAGCTGATGTAATCAGAATAATCTTAAGCACGTTACACATATCCTATGTCTTACTGCTTCTCGCAACATCCTTGTTACGAGAATTGTCCGGTCGGTCAGACCGACAACAAAACGGTCACGCAGTTATGTTTCCAGGGCAGCCCGGTCTTTCCTGACACCGACCTCCCGGAAACGGCGAGATACCGATTTCAAGAGTCGGGCGAAATTATCCGTTTCCTGACACGTATCCGGTGCCGCCATGATTTGAGCCGTCTGTTCGGCGTCAAGCTCCGTCAGAACCGACATATGGCTGTCGGTCATGCCGATCAGGACCGCCTTGTCAGCCACCCTGATCAGGGACAGAGTCTTTTTGGGAGCCACGCCGGTCGTTTCGATCACCTGCAGCAAACGGCCGCGGCCGGTGCTCGAACTGCGTTTCATTACCAGACGCTTCATCAGGTACAATCCGGCGTAGATGCAGATAACGACGACCAGCAAAGCACCGGCCATCCGCATGAGTGACGGTAACGCCGAAGACGAAAATTCCTCGGCCATCTGGTTTGTCTCCGCGTTCGAAGTCGACGGCGGTGGAATAACACTCACGTCACGATCGGCCGCTACCTGATCGACACAGATTGCCACCAGGACAGCTACAACCGCAACGGAAACCATAGCCACCAGCCACAGCGAGCGACGCGTCGGTCTATTGTTCTTCGCCAAGGAGTTTCAACCTTTCTTCCGGCGTCATCAACTGGGTAATCCTGACACCGAAGTTCTCATCGATCACGACCACTTCACCCTTAGCCACAATCTTGTAGTTTACCAGAACGTCCACCGGTTCACCGGCGAGCTTGTTTAGCTCAACCACTGACCCCGGACCCATTCCCAGGATGTCGGCCACGGACATTTTGGTTCGCCCCAGCTCGATTGAAATGGGGAGATTAATATCCATTAACAGATCAATGTTTTTGATGTCTGCCTGGCCGGCGGGCGCGGATAGGTGCTGGAACTCAGCTTTGGCTGCCGATGCTTCCGGAAATTCGATATCTTCCGGCGAGGTTTGAGGAGACTCTTCCGGCAAATCCTCCAGCATAGCCATCATGGCGGCTTCGGCATCTCCCTCAGGCACATCTTCTTCGTTGACGACCTTAGAACCATCCGCGGCCAGATCTCCTTCACCGGCGATATCACCCGCCGCCGCGTCGGCATTATCGTCGGCGGCCGGTTCCTCTTCGGCCGGCGCGTCCACCGAATCGGAGTCTGAGACCTGCGGTTCATCCGAGCCAACAGCCGGTGCCTCACCCTCCACGGCCGGCTCCTCCGGTTTTTCCGCCTCTGCAGCCGACACCGCTGATGGTTGTTCTGACTGCTCGACGTCCTGAGACTCTATTTCCTTCTCATCCACCATAATTCAACTCTCCTTAGACACTTCGTCGCATTCTTCCACTATCTGGAAGGCGCGTTTCTTCCCGGAAAGCCCCGGTCGGGCACAGAATTTCTTCAGTTTATTGATATGAATTTCAATCGGTTCGTTGATTTTTTTATCCGAGGGAATGATATCCCCTTTCTTGAGCTGCATGAAATCCCGCATCCTAAGACTGGTGCGCAGAAGTTCGGCGTTTACGCCGGCTTCGATCTGAAACAGATTGCTCAGATTGATCTCGCGGTCGACTTCGAGGTTCTTCTTTTTGGTAGCGTCAATCCAGTTTTGAGCCGAGAGTTTGCTTATTATCGGTTCCAGAGATACATACGGATAACAGAGGGTCAGCAATCCGGTAGACTGAAACACCTTCACCTGGAATGAGACCACCACCACCGTCTCACCGGGCGGCACTATCTGAATGAACTGCGGGTTGGTTTCGAAACTTTTCTGTTCAATGTTGAGCCTGACAATGTTTTCCCAGGCTCGTTCCACATCCTGGTAGAGCTTTTGAGCCAGCCGGCCGATGACGCTGCGTTCGATACCGGTAAGCTCGCGCTCGGTTTCCAGCAGCTTGCCGTTGCCGCCGAATATACGGTCGATAAACGAGAACGTCAGGGTGGGATTGAAGTCGACCAGGCAGACTCCCTCCAGCGGCGGCGCCGCAAAAGTGTAGGTGCAGGATGGTGTCACCAGGGACATGATGAATTCGGAGTAGGTAATCTGATCGACGGAGACCAGATCGACATCGACAATGGCCCGGAGTATGGCCGACAGACTCGATCCGTAGTGACCGGCGAAATTGTCGTGCATATTCTCCAGGGTGCGAATCTGGTCTTTTGAAACACGGTTGGGATGCCGGAAATCGTAGACGATAATCGACCGTAATCGATCATCGTCCAGACCCTCATCGGGTGAATCCACCTCGCCGGACGACACGGTCGTCAAGAGGGCATCGATCTCATCCTGTGTCAGTATCTTGGCCACGTTACAGTTTCCTATTGCAGCACGAAATCGGTGTAATAGACTCCGGCCAGTTCTTTGGTTTTCATCAGTTCCGAAACCCGCTTCTTTATCTGGTAACGGACGATCTCCTTCTGCTTGGCGTCAGTCAGTTGCGCCACGGTCTTGGAGGATAGAATGGTAATCAGGGCATCGCGTATAATTGCTTCGCGGGCTTCGAACTCCGCCTCGACCACAGATGATTCCAGCTCGAAGGCAAACGACACCGACAAGAAGCGGGTGCCGCCGGTACCGGCCGGATTGATCACGATATCTTTGACCGTGTACAGGCCGGATTCATTTTCACCGTCTTTACCATGGCTGCTTTGCTTCCTGCTGGGTTTCTTCTTCGGCTTCTCCAGCTTCTTCTTCTCGGACGGTTGGTCCTTGCCGTGATCGTCGGATTCTTCAACCTGAGCCGTCTCTGTGCCGTCCCCCTCACCTTCAGAACCGGACATCATCGGCTTGATAACGAAGATCGCCAGAACGATACCGAGAATAATGGCTCCTGCTCCGATACCACCAAAGAGGATCAGCTTTTTGGAACCGCCGGCCTTTGCGGACTGGGCTTCACCCTCGCCGCCTTCAGTTTCATCGCCGGACTGTACGACTGTTTTGTCCTCATCATTTGCCATAATAACTCCCGTTCTCAATATCTGAGTGATCCGTCATCAACGGCTTGATTCGCACCTGACGCTTGAACTGAGTCACCCGGTCGATAATATCATCGGTCGCCCGTCGGACCATGATCTTTCGACCTGTCGTCAGAGAGATGATTGTCTCAGGAATCGCCTCCACAAACTCAATCAGGTCGGCGTTAATTACCACCGTGGAACCATCCTGTCGGTTGACTGTGATCATGTTTCATCTATCTCTTGATGTTCACCAGTTCATCGAGCAGACTATCGGAGGTGGTGATAATTCTGGCATTGGCCTGAAAGCCGCGCTGAGCGGTAATCATGCCGGTGAATTCCTCGGCAATATCAACTGAGGACGACTCCAGCGCTCCGGAAGTTATCTGTCCGGAGACAGTAAATCCGGCCACGCCCTCGACCGCCGCTCCGGAGTTGGCGGTTTCCAGGTACATCGACTTCCCGGCTCTTCTCAGTCCGGCCTGGTTGGTGAAATCTGCCAGCATGATCTGGGCTAACACCCGGTTGATACCGTTGGAGAAGATGCCCGAGATGTTTCCCCCCTGATCGATCGAGACATTTTCTAAAATACCAAGACCGTACCCATCCTGCCGCATAACCGAAGCGGTATGCATACCCGAATCGAACCCGGTCAGGCCATCGAAATCATTGGCCGTACCGGCGTTGAATGTAAGCGTCAGGTTACTGGCGCCATTCCCGGGGTCAATCGTCGTCTCCTCTACCCCGCCGTTGTAAGAGAAGGTGTTCAGCGATCCGTCAGAGTTAAACATGACGTAACCGGATGAACCCGAGATCACTCTTTCCGTACCCAGCATGTTGACTGACCACTCCCAGCGATTGGTCACGGCTGACTTGAAGAACTCTATTGACAGCGTATGTTTGCCGCCCTGAGAGTCATAAACGCTGACCGACATGGCATGGGTGGTATCATCAGTATCGATGATCAACTCACTGCCGGGGCTGGTAGCTGCCAGTTGCCCCCCGGTGCCGCAGGAAATTGTAATGCCCCCGCCGCCAAGTCCGTCGATCCCCGTGACCAGACCGGTCTCCTTGTCGAAAACCAGATCCAGAGTGGATGATACGGGACCTGCAGCAGGACCGGTCCCCTGGGTGGGCATGAAACTGTCAATAGCCACGAACGTTGATGCGGCGCCACCGGTGGAACTGAAAGTGGATCCGGCCGCTGAACCAAACGTAAATACCTGATCTACAATGTTGCCTGCGGTTGACGCTGAAGAAACAAAACTGTAATCAGTGGGCGCACCGGCTTTGTCGCGGGTTATTAAAACCTCGCCGCTACCGGTCAGTTCTGCCGTCAATCCGGAGAACTGGTTGATGGTGCTGATCAGATCGGAAATCGTCGAATTGGCCGTCAGGCCTGAGATTGTCTCCGTTCGCGATCCGTCTATCGTCAACGACCAGTCGGCAAAAGCCGTGACACCGATACCGCCAAGGGTGGAAGACAGCGAAAGGCCGTTGCGAGCCCCGGTGAAGGCTGCCTGCTGGGCCTGGGCTCCGGTAATAGTGATGGTATGGCGACCACCAACGCCATCGGCGGCAATGCCGGTTACATTGGAGACACCCGAAGTACCCGTCTGGAAGATGGTCGGCTGCGAATCGGAGGCAGCCGCGTTGAGGTTTTTGCCAAGATTGACAGTTTCGGTGGCCCGGGCCGGGTCCTGCTGCCCGAAGGGCAAATTAATGCGTCCGATGGTTGTCAGCGATGAGATGACTCCGGCAGAATCGGCCATTTTCCCCTGGACGTACAACCCGGTAGCGATATCAATCATGTCGGAGTTAGCGTCAAAACCGAAGGCCCCGGCCCGCGTGTAGAAAGTGTTGTCGTTGCCGTCACCCAGGATAAAGAACCCGGATCCCTGGATAGCCAGGTCGGTAATTTGGCCGGTTACTTCCAGGCCGCCTTGCTGGAACAGGTTATCAACTGATCCCACCTGCATACCCAGTCCCAGTTGGACCGGGTTGGTGCCGCCGGTAATCGAAGAGGGCCGGCCGGCTCCTTTGTAGGTCTGTACCAGCGCTTCCTGGAAATTGACTCGGCTGCGTTTGTAGCCGATGGTGTTGATGTTTGCGATGTTGTTCGCAATCACGTTCATCTTGACCTGGTGGTTCTTAAGACCGGAAACACCAGAAAACAGTGATGCCATCATGGTTTGGTTCCTCCTGCATGGTTGCAGGGCCTCTCCATCACAATGGAGTCCAGCCCGGAATATATTGTTGTTTGTTGTTTCATTCTAATTCTCAAAGAATTACCGCCGAGTCGATTGATGTAACTACTCCCTGATGTAACTGGTCGCGATCAAAGGCGGTGATGATTGTTCGATTCTCCACCGACACGACAAAAGCCATGTCGTCGGCCAGCACCAGGGTCTCACGGGAGCCCTTCTGACCGGCCTTGTCTATAGCCTCGGCGATACGACCCAGTTGTACTTCAGACAGCTCGATACCGCGTGAGAACATCCGCTGGTGGGCATGACGGGAAACACTGAGTTGATGTGAGGTGGCTATTTCGCGTGAGAACATCTCCTTAAACGACGATGATTTCCCCGACCGCTGCAACTCAGCCGGCTTATCTCGCTGCGCCAGCTCTACCAGGTTGACCGGTTGCTCCCGGCAATCAATTCTCATTTGTTCCACGGTACTCATCTTCCTGATTGTCCCGGCCGGTATCGCTCTTGTGAAACTACACTAACCATCATCTGAGAATATCCCTCTCTCACCGATAGCGGTGACATCTCCCAGCGGAATCTCCACTCCCTGAACTCTCAGATAGGCCAGACCCTCACGATAAACGACGGCTTCCACGGTTCCTGCCAGCGTCAATTGCGGCGTGAAGGCTTGTCCGGAACCGTCGATGGCTGAGACCTCGACCGAGTAATTGCCGTCCGCAACGCGGTTGCCCAATTCATCTTTCCCATCCCACGTGAGTGTGTGGGCACCGGGAGCAACATCATCTTCATTAAACGTAGCCACCGCATGACCGCCGGCATCCCTGATGGTCAGAGTTACTTCACCGGCATAGTCCGACGTGGTGTATGATATTCGGGGTGTATTATCACCTTGAATGTAGACGTTGCTGAATGAAGCCTGAATATCCTTACCCACGAAACCGGCGGCCATGGAATTGTTCAGGGACCGCATCTGCAGGTAGTCGAGTTGGTTGGCTTCGGTGATGGCGTCGGCAATGTTGCTCATTTGTTCCAGACTGGAAAACTGGGCCAGTTGCGCCACGAATGCTTCATCATCCATCGGCTTCAGCGGATCCTGGTTCTGCAGTTTGGTCACCAGCAACATCAGAAAATCATCCTTGCCCAGCGACCTCAACCCGCCCGTGGGCGGGGTGGCTTCGGCAGTACTTGTCTGAACCGGTAGTATGGATTCCATAACATTATTCTCCTATGCTAACAGATTAACGCCACTACTTCCCACGTACGAAGACGGTGGCGGCATTGGCACTGTCGTTGCCGACGATTCTGAATCGCCGAGGACATCGTTAAGGTTGAAGCGATCTGCTCTGCCGGACCGATATCGGAAGTTCCGGTGCCGTTGTAACAGTTCATCACGAGTGTTTTCACCACCGACGGTAACTTCAATATGGTCAACTTCTATTTTTGCCAGTGACAATTGCTCCACCAGACGATCAAGTGATGCCTCCACCGCCGCTTTGGCGGCGAAATCGCCGACCACTACCCGCGCTCGCAAACGACCGTCCATCATCGACAATGTCAGCTTGGCCGGTCCCAGGTTATCAGGCTGGATACGCAATGTTACAGCCCGGCCATTGGGTTGCAATGTCGAATGAATGTTTTCCGGCAATGTGAACCGCACCGGCTGAATATCGTGCCTTTCCGAACCACGAGCGGGAGGTGTCGTCGATAGTTCTGTAATAGTAGCGAAGTCCTGCTTTTCCATACCGGTAGTTGCCTGGTTCCATTCCATCACGGATTTCCCACCACCAGCCGTTGATTCGTTCATTAGTGGATTTCGAGATCCGTTATCGACGGAGACCAGCCGCACAGCGTCGGCAGGAGTTACCGGACGTATCGACAATTCTGTATCATTCATGGTGACCGCTCTGGCAGCGGCTCCGTCTTCCTTCGTTCCCTGAGACGTTTCCTTTACTTTCATGAGGCGCTGGTGGGCCGGAATCAGCCGGGGAAGGAAACTCTGAATGATAGGCATTTGACTTTCGGAATCGGGCACCGCAGCCTTCGGAGTCGATTCGCCGGCGACAGCAGACAGCCGGCTGTCATTGGCGGGTGTGATTTCAATCTCAGTCAAATTAAGACGGGAAACAAACGAATCCAGTCGCGGTTGACCTGTTGTTGCCCGTCTGTCCCGAACGATAATATCTTTCGCAGATTGCCCCACGCGTGCAAAAACAAGGGGATTCTCAGCGTTGCGCGGTTCTGAAACAACAACCGGTTTCTCCACAACGCCGGTGTCCGACTCACTTTCGACAGTGACCAACGGCATCTGCAAGTGTTCGGCTACCCGGGGTTTGACAATCCCCATACCTAATTCGGTTGGGATCGTCACTTCCCCAGGTGAGCCTAATAAATATTCACTCGAAACCTCCCGGACCAAACCGGGCACTGGCATGGAAAACTGGCGTTGCGACTCGGGAAGAATCTCCCCTGATCGGTTCTCAACAAATCTGATCGGCAACAGAACTTCCTGATCCTGACACGGAGTTGCACCGGCAGGTATATCAATAATGTTGCCATTGGACCCAACGGTCGTCGCTAAACCAGCCAGCACATCATCAAAGAGCACATCGGCAACCGGCTCGACCGTAGTCGACGACGAGGGTAATCCGGTAAGATTGTTACCACCGAGCAGCAGGTCGAATATGTTTTGGCCGGGATTGAGCATTTACTTCTCGGCAATCGTTATCATCCGTTTGGAAAGTTTGGCTCCCCGTTGGGGGGGCAGCAACTGCAACACCGCCGAAGCATTCTTGATTTTCATGCGGGGCAGGATCGAAACAACCGTTTCGTCATCGAGATTGGCCATCAGTTGCGCCACCGACCGGGAATCCATGCCGTCATACAGCTTGGCTAAACTGGCAATTCGTGACGACTCGACCTGCTCGATGCGCAATATCTTCTGGGTAACCTGCAAATCCAGTCGTTGAAGTTCCTTCTCGCGAGAACTCAGATCTGCCTCCCTGACCGCCAGGGCAGCCTTTTCCTGCTCCAGCCAGTTGACGGCTTCAATTGAATCTTCAGCCGACATGACTATTTCTTCGCCCTCAACTTCACTTAGATCAGGCTCGTAGTCGAGCACGGCCAGGTTTTCCATAATTTTGTCAAGTACGTCCTGGCTTAATTCTTCGGTCTGAGAGTCGTCTTGAGGTTCAGGTTCATGCGGGTGTTCCGACTGCTCGACGGCGGTTATTTCTTCTGAATCGTCCTGGTCGACCTGTACAGACGGCTCCTCGCCACCCATCAGCATCAGGGTACCGAATGCTATCACCACTACCAGTACCAACCCGGCAATACCGAAGATGATGTACTTGATAAGACCGCTCTTGCTCTTGCCGGATGAGGTCTTGCCCTCTTCGGGCTCGGCAGCGTCAGCAGCTTCTTTGTTTTTTTCTTCGTCAGTCACGCATATACTCCGCGCAATACTATTTTCCCATCGCACTGCTAAGCAACGTCCGTGCCATCCTCGCTCAGCGCATTGTATGTCATTGTGTGAGTGATGGTTGGCATTGTCTGCGCCTTCACGCGCAGACAGCCGCACGATCAACAACCAGAATTATTTTCCATTGGATTCGGGAAAAATGTGTCGTCACACGGAATAAGGCTGTCCCGGGAAGTCCATCTGGCTCGTCCCCGGACGAGATGTGACTCTGGTGGGCATAGTTCACAATCCGGTGTTGTGGCAATTCTACTGGAATTCCCTGGATATAGGCAAACCGAAAATGGTCGCCATTGTCGCCTGTATAAGAAAGGAAGGAAGGTCTCACAGAGACCCGCCAGACCACAAGTGGCTTTTATGACAAGTTCCGTAGATCAGTTCCAACCAGACTGGTAACAGTACAAACCGGCGGGTGGCCCCTTCAAACTTGTTTGGAGGGGGAACAACACGAGAAAAAGTAGGTCGGGTTCCGAACGAAACGAAGTGAGGCGAGACACCCCGACACGTCCAGACTCGTAAACCGAGCGTGACCTGACGGAACACATCTGCTACAAAACCTGTGGTTTCCGCCGGTCCGTCCCGCAATTGTACACGACTTCGTCCCCATACACGGATTTGAGTCCGGCAACCACTTTCGGAGGTGAAAAAAGCTAAATTACGAAACAAACCCATTTTCATGTAAACGGTCGGGTGGGTTCTTACTGGGATACAAACCGGGCACACAGGTAACAGCTCAAAACATGGCACAAAAAAAAGGAGCTTCCGAGATTTCGGAAACTCCTCTTAGCATCCCCACCTGCTAAGTACCCTTCACCGCCTCACGAGCAATGTTTATGTAACAGAGTAACTAACTCCACGCTTTATTGTAACAACTGTTGTGCCAATGTCGGTACTGGCCACATATTTGCACGTAACTCTCTTTCAAACAGCGTCTTATAATTGGGAGCCATTATAAAACTGCCTACGGGTAACAGATCGTAACGCAGCTTCTGCGCACACAAGCAAATCCGGGATTTGCAATAAGACCTATATAAGCTATTAGTATGTAATATGTTAATATAGAATTACCAAAACCGCCGGTCACAAAGCAGATTCGGTGGTGGTTGGCGGCGACCGCTAACTTCTGCGTCAATCCGGCTTCTTTGCGACGTGAACAGACATACCGTGCACATCGTGAGCGGCTTCCATTATCGATTCGGAGATAACCGGATGCCCGAAAACGGCCGCACCCAGTTCACGCGCCGTCATCCCTTGTCTGAGCGCCAGGGCGGCGGTATGGATGATTTCCGTAGCGTGTGCGCCAACTATATGTACACCAAGAATTTTGTCCGTATCCCGGTCGGCAATAATCTTGACTTCACCGGCTATTTCATTTTCAGCGTGAGCTTTCCCCAACGCTCGCATGGGAAATCGGCCAACGGCAATATCGTGATTCTCTGACGCCCGGGCTTCGGTGAGACCGACCGAGGCAACTTCGGGGTGGGTAAAAATCACCGATGGCACCCCGGCGTAGTCCTTGCGGCGGTTCCCGCCCAGCGCATTGTCTACTGCAATCTCACCATCATGGACCGCCGTGTAGGCCAGCATGATTTCTCCCCGGACATCTCCGACGGCATAGACGTTGTCAACGTCGGTGCGCATGTCTTCGCCGGTTGCAATCGAGCCGTTGTCATTGAGTTGCACCCCGACATCCGACAGACCCAGCCCTTCGGTGTTAAAGGCGCGCCCGACCGCCACCAGCACCTGCTCAACCGGAACCTGCCGGTCAGGTGAAATATGGGCGGTAATCTGATCGGGGCCAACTTCAACGCCGGTCACGCCGGTACCGGTGTACAGCTTGATCTTCCGTTTCTTCAGTTCGCGTTCGATCAACCGGGAAACATCAACGTCTTCCATTGGCAGCGCGCTGTCAAGCATCTCCACCAGGGTGACTTTGACATCCAGCATCGACAGCATAAACGCCCACTCACAGCCGATGACACCGGCCCCGACGATGAGAATCGATTCCGGCAGCCGCCGGGATTGAAGCAGATGATCAGTAGTAACTATCTGTCGGCCATCGATCGCCAAACCGGCCAGATCTCGTGATCGCGAACCGGTGGCAATAATGATGTTGTCCGCCTGAAGCTCCAGCCCCTCCCCCTGATCATCGATGACAGATACCTGATTGCGGGACGTCAGTCGGCCGCGTCCCTTGAAATGCGTTACTCCATGTGATTTGAATAGCTGGCCGATGCCACCGACCATGGACGAGACAATTTTATCCTTACGCTGCTGCATGGTCGGCCAGTCGTAACCGGGCGGTTGGGGGGTGATCAATCCCATCGCGGACGCGTTTTTCAGCCGGTCATAGAGCAAAGCTGATGCAATGAGCGCTTTGGACGGGATACAGCCGCTGTTGAGACAGACACCTCCCAGCTTGTCGGCCTCCACTACGGCCACCCCGGCGCCCTTCAGAGCGGCACGAATGGCAGCCGTGTAGCCGCCGGGACCGCCACCGATAATCACAATGTCGTAGCTTTTTATGGTTTTCACTCCTTGGTCAGGCGCTGTCTTTCAACAGTTACAATTTATGACACCCGGACCGCCAGGCAAGTCCGTGATTGACAAAAAAAGACCGGCCGTAAATCCGGCCGGCCCGAAGTGTCAATTTCAGGTGATCAGGCTCCCGCCGACAAGGTCACTATCACCCGCAGGGAATCCACGGTGACATCGACACTGGGTGTTTTCAACATAACAAAAGCCTTAAAAGTTCCGTTTTTAACCAGGCCTTTAAGAATCCCGGTATTGATCAGATACTTAAACGACTGCCCATAGGAGATGTGAGTTTTATTCGTGGCCAGAGGCAACTCCTTGATCACCTGGGTGGCACTATCACTCACTTCGGTCCTGGTTGACAAGCTGTCCAGGGATGAAGTTGTATTGGTTGCGTATACGTTAATAGTATTGGTCGTGCCGGAGTTGTTGGTCGCCCACAACTCAAATCCAACTACATCAATGTTTTTGATATTATCTCCATGGTCTTTCCAGACGCTCTCCTCGGTCAGATCAACCTCATCGTAATAGAAATCGTTATTGTAGACAAGGTCCTTGTCCTTGTAGAGCATAATCGACAGCACAAAGGTCCCGCTGACCAGACAACCGGCCAAAACGAGGGTTATAACTGCGACAGCGGCCATCGAGTACTTTTTTGTTCTATAATTCTTCATAGCCGCCTCCTCACAGTCCGAAGTAGTAGTTTAGGCCGCCGATCAACGAAGCAGCCTTTTTTGATGCGCCGCCCTCAGATGATACTACGACCAGCTTGGCACGGAAATCCAGACTGACCGACTGTGCCACACCTGCCTCGACACCGAAACCGGCTGACCACCCCAAGTCGGTGGATGGTTCACGTACTTCGTCACCATCAACAGTCTTCTGGCTGCTATTATAGAAACCAATGCCGAACAGCCCGTATGGCTTGACTCCCTCGGCTCCGAATGGTGCGCCCAGGGTAGCATCGACACCGTAGGCAGTTACTTTCGAGCCGTCAATGTAATCTTTGATGAGCTTTTCTTTGGGCTCACCAAAGCTGGTGAAATGGACATTCGGTTCCAGCGCCACAGCCTTCATCAGCTTCACCCGGCCGCGGAATCCGAAAATCATACCCTGCGACTGGTCTTCCTGGACAACCGGAAAGTCCATACCAATCGCTGTGCCGAGTCCCAGTTGCATATTCCCCGCCGCCACCGGCTGCGCCATCAGGATCAGGATCAGCAACACCAACATTCCTAACTGCTTACCCATTAAGCCTCCAGATGTAAAATAACAGTATGTAAAATATCAGTAAACTAATCACTATATTTACTGTAGAAGGGTGAATTGTCAAGCCAAAATCAAGAAAAGCTCTATATTTTACAGATTTCGCTTGACATCCCGGTCGTATGGTTTATTTTCGCAATACTTTATTAAACAAAATAGTAGTGTTTATTAAACAGGCACTCAATCCAACGGGACTTCTGGTGAGACTGAGAATTGGCAGCAAAATACGGTCGCTACGCCTGGCTTCGGAACTGACCCAGGAGGAATTGGCCAACCGGGCGCGCTTGACCAAGGGTTTCATTTCCCAACTGGAGAACGACCAGACATCGATCTCACTGGACTCGCTGGCTGACATTCTCGATGCCCTGGGAGTCAGCCTGTCGGAGTTTTTTTCTGATTCAGCCGAGGCACAGGTGGTGTTCCATCCTGCTCAGAGGGTCTCCGTTGACGGACAGGGGGCCAGCCGTTTTGAATTGCTGATTCCGGGTTCCACCAACAACCTGATGGACCCTATCCTGGTGGAACTGCAACCGGGTGAGAGCCTTGAGGGTCGCGGGCCTCTTTCGGGAGAGCAGTTTGGCTACGTCATAAAAGGAACTATGACTCTGAAGGTGAACAAGAAAGTACTTAAAGTACCACGGCGACATTGTTTCTACTTCAAGTCCGACCGGCCTCATCAAATTATGAATAACAGCGGCAGCACCGTATCCTTCCTGTGGGTAACCTCGCCGCCGCACATGTAACTTTGACCGATCGAAGGAGGAATCAACTGTGAAGATACTCGGACGGCACCTTATTGTAGAATTGACCGGCTGTGACACCGGAATTCTGGACAATCAGGAATTGCTGGAGCAATACCTCAAGGAGGCGGTCCGATTATCGGGAGCGACAATTGTGAACTCGGTTTTCCACCGCTACAACCCACATGGCATCTCCGGGGTGGTGCTTATTGCCGAATCACATCTGTCGATTCACACCTGGCCAGAATACAGCTACGCCGCTGTTGATTTCTTCACTTGCGGAGAGAGTGTTGATCCCTACAAGGCTTTCACCTTCATCAAGGACCGACTCGGCGCCGTCAATTCGCAGATCAGGGAGATCAAACGCGGGATGCCTTCCCCGACCGATCAGCTAATCAGCCATAAGCCCGCTCCGCAGCAGGCCGGCGCGGCTACCTGAGAAAGAACCTGCCATGACTTACTCAATAAATCTCTCAGCCATTGAGCGGCGTTTCCCATTGCGGGGAATCCAACCCGGACTGTTGCGGGACCTGTTATCCCGGCGGGATTTGACCACTCCACTGCTGCTGCTGTCACGCTCCGAAGTTAGCCGCAACTACCGGGCGCTCAAAGAGGCTCTGCCGCGAGCAGAAATTCACTACGCGGTGAAGCCCAACAACCATAGCGCGGTGCTGGCGGAGGTGTATCAACAGGCAGGTAATTTCGATGTCTGCTCGGCCGGTGAGATTGACATCGTTGAAAGAACCGGGATCAATCCGGCTACGCTGATTCATTCCCACCCGGTAAAATCACCCGATGAGTTCGATTACGCCGTCGGCAGGGATCTTGAGATATTTGTGGTAGACAACGTCGAAGAAATAAGCAAATTAGCGCGCTACCCCGATCGCAGGCTCAAAATCCTGGTGCGTTTCCGCATTCACATCAACACCCGCGCTGTGGTTAATCTCCAGTACAAGTTCGGCTGTACAATGAAAGAAGTGCTGCCGTTAGCCAGACTGATCGAGCAGACCGGTCACGAATTCTACGGACTCTGTTTCCATATCGGCTCCCAGTGTGTCCACAGCGAGAACTACGTCAAAGCTATAAAGGCTGCCCAAGAACTTATTAATGAACTTGATCTGGTCGGACTCAATGTTCGACTACTGGACATCGGCGGCGGTTTCCCGGTCGAGTATGTCCAGCCGGTGCCGCCCATCGAGGAATTCTGTCAGCCAATCGAAAAAGCTCTGCACCGTCATATCAGACCGGGGATCCGGGTTATCAGTGAACCGGGGCGCTTTATTGCCGCCACCCCGGTAACACTGATTACAACCGTGGTGGGCAAATCGCTTCGGGACGGCAAAATCTGGTACTACCTTGACGACGGCCTTTACTCAACTTTCTCGGGCATCTTGTACGATCGGTGCCGGTATCCAATCATCACCACCCGCGACGGCTCTAGTAAGCTTTCGGTGCTGGCCGGTCCCACCTGTGATTCATTTGATGTAATGTATGACGGTTTGATGATTCCCGAGCATGAAGTGGGTGATCGGATAGTCTTCGCCGCCACCGGGGCTTACTGTCACGTGTCCGGTTCCGGTTTCAACGCCTTGCGCCGGCCCGAGTACCTGGTGATCGAGTAGGCTGCACTATGAAAAAAAAAATCGAGGACATGTACGTCAGGGAAGATGGGATGCACGACCTGTGGAACGTCTGGTACAGCGAACTGCATAACGGACTGTCCGGGCTCACAGTAAAAGTGGAGCGTATCATAGAATCAACGGAATCGGAGTTTCAGCGGATAGACGTGCTGGAGACCAAGGATTTCGGCAAAATGCTGGCCCTTTATGGTTCGCTGATGGTGTGCGACAACGACAACAACTCCTATAACGAGATGCTGGCTCACGTCCCGCTGTTTGTCCATCCGGCTCCCGCTAAAGTGCTCATCATCGGCGGCGGTGACTGCGGCACCCTGACGGAAGTGATGCGGCATCCGGAAGTTCAGGCGTGCACCATGTGTGAGATCGACCGGCAGGTCGTGCAGACGGCTCGCAAGCACTTCCCTTATCTTACCGCCGGGCTGGATGATCCCCGGGCCACGGTCGTATATCAGGACGGCCAGGATTTCATCCGCAATACCGATCAACGTTTCGATGTCATTCTGCTGGACCTGTCGGACCCGGTCGGCCCGGCGGCTGATCTGTTCCAGAAGGCTTTCCATCAGAAAGTACGGGATCGGCTCAATGACGATGGTATTATGGTGGCGCAATCGGAGTCGCCATTTTACAACCATGAAACGGTGCGGACGATATTCACCAACCTGCGCCAGATATTCCCGGTGGTGAAGATGTACACCTGTTATATGCCTATCTACCCCTCGGGAATATGGTCGTTCGCGTTCTGTAGTAAGAAGTACGATCCCCTGCGGGACTTCGATGAAGAGCGCTACGCCCGCCTGAAACTGACAACACGCTATTACAACGCCGAGACCCACCGGGGGTCATTCCTGCTGCCTCAGTTTATCAAGAAGCTGGTGGAATAGGCGGCATCGCCACTTTTATCGGTGGGAGACAAGCCCCCACCCTACGGAGCAACATAACAAACATCATAGCGAGGAGCGTAGCGATGTGGCTATCTCGTTGACATTCAATATCTGAGATTGCCACGCTGTCGTTTGCATTGACGAGAATGGGACTTTTTCAACAAGCCCGGCAGCCCCGGTACTCTATGGTGAGGTAGCGTCTGCTTTTTCTTCGCGGACGATCCTGTATTTGGGTTCCCGTCCCGCATGGGTGAGAAGCAGGTTGATTTCTTCCTTAAGTTCTGTCACCTGTAATTCCCGACCGACCGCAAACTGATTGAAGCGTTTCAGCTCAGACATAGTTCGGTTGAGGGCTTGTTCCGCCTGCTTACGCTCGGTGATATCTTTATCCACGCCTCGGTAACCCACCAGTTCACCATCTTCATCCAAAACCGGCACACCGTTGGTAAGCATGCAGATATTCCTGCCGTCTTTTGCCACATTCCAGTTTTCCAGATCAACAATTGGTTTCTTCTCGGCAACTATGGTCGCGAAGATTTTACCGATCCGCTCGGCCTCTTCATCGGGCATCATGTCAAAGGGTGTCTTACCTATCAGTTCCTCGGGACTGTAGCCAAGAGA
This sequence comes from bacterium, assembly GCA_043811375.1. Taxonomy (GTDB): domain Bacteria; phylum Zixibacteria; class MSB-5A5; order GN15; family FEB-12; genus JBDRNJ01. The sequence continues at coordinate 60,374 of JBDRNJ010000083.1, forward strand.
TTTCTCTGCTTTTCCTGATGCATACGTGTATCTGCCGTTGACATCAACTTCCCAGATCCAGTCGGCGGTACTCATTGCTACGTCGTAGAAGCGTCTTTCTGATACCCTCAGCGCATCCTCCACGCGCTTGCGGTCAGTGATATTGATAACCGTAGCGGCCATGTAGCAGGGGTGGTCTTGTTCATCCCTGATCATAACCCCGCTCATCAGGGTTGGGATAACGGTTCCGTCCTTGCGTTTATGTCCGATCTCCTGGGAGCTGAAGCTGCCGGCTGTTTGCAGTTCCCGAACGATCTCCGTTACTTCTTCCATTTGCTCTTCGTTATGAAACATGCTCAGGTGCCGGCCCGGGATTTCATCTCTGGAGTAGCCGTGCATCAGAGCCCACCAGTCGTTAACGTAGGTAATATGTCCGTCGAGATCCGCGATCATCACCCCGTAGGCGGCATGGTCGACAATTCCCTTGAATTTCGCTGTCTCATTTTCAGCCTGTTTGCGATTGGCAATGTTGCGAACCATGCACAGAACCTGATCGCGGTCCAGGGCCGCCAACCTGGCTTCCCAAATACTGAGACCCTTTGGTGTTTCCAGTTCGTATTCCATCGTTTGTGTCACGCCGGTGGTTAACGCTCGGTCGATGTTTTCAAGAATCAGTTTGACCTGATGATCGGAAAAACCAGTGTCCCGGATGTTTTTCCCCACGATCTCCGCGGCCGGGATAGCCAGGTCCTCCTCCCGATCAGCCCGATAATCAAGGTAGGTTCCATTGCGGTCCAGGACAAACATGAGGTCAGACACAGCTTGAAGCAGAGCTTCGTTTCTTTTAACACTTTGATGGAACTTCCGCTCGGTCTCATCTCGCTCGGCGATGCGCCGTGAGACGTGATAAGCCCCCACCACCATGCCCAGCACACCCAACAACCACAAGACCAAGTGGGCGAATATATGGCCGGTAATATGGTTGCGGGAAGCAGCCCTGAGAGGAGCCATGGGAACAGCGACCGATACACCTCCGATAATATCATCTGCCTGATAGCCTTGATGCCCGTAGTACTTGAGACACGATTTCTCCGCGATAACCGGATGCATCAGACGCAGGTACTGCTCACCGTCAATGGTAGCGAACTCTGCCACCTCGGTCTCTCCCCGCTGGAACGACTCCAGCGCGCGCTTTTCCCATTCGTCCGGTGCATTCTCGGGCCAAAGCGGCTTCAGGCAGGTGATGTGACCCGTAACACCACAAAGCTCGGAGTATTGCTCATACATCTGACGGATCATGTGAGCCGGGCTCATTAGTGTCAGCAGTTGCCCCGATGGAGCCTCAATATCGCGGTCGGGGATGTGAGACAGATACTGGTTGGGAGGGGTGCGGTCGTCGGTGGGCACGTAGACACCACCATGCGACGCTGCCCAGAATCGGAGGGCCCGGTCCTTGTTCAGGTAGGCCCGACCCTCGGCTCTCGCGATATCCATGAGTTGTTGCTCATTCTGGTGCAGACTCCATACCATGAATATGCTGATAACGATCGTCCAGAGAGTAACCAGCGTCCACGCATAACGCCTTACCTGCGATCGCTGACCACCGGGCATGGGTTGGGTTTGAGTTTTGTCCGTGTCTTCCACCACTGCTACCTTCAGAATGACCCTGTCTCGATCGCCGACTCAGAGCCAGCGCAGCTTCTCTGTGTAAAACCTGTGTCTCTTCGAATGAGCCAGTATCCTAATTGTCGGCCAACAGCGACAATGATTCACCTGCCGCACTCGTCAACGGAAAACGCTCCAGGACATCTGTGGATCCAACGCTGTTCAGATATTGAACATTTCCCGGAAGAAAAGCATCGATAAGTTGTAATCCCTTCAGAAGGAAACAAGAACCATTAGACCTGGAGGTGGATTATGCGCACCAGAACCAGACTTTCGCTGCTTCTCCTGGTAGCGTCTCTGATTGTTGTCAACGCCCTGATCTGGGCCGGTACCACCGGCCGTATCGAGGGTATCGTCACCGACGGGGAAACCGGGCAACCGGTTTCGGGGGCGTCGGTACAGATAGTGGGCACCATGCTCGGCGACATGACCGATACCGACGGCAAGTACAACATCAAAGGTGTCGAACCAGGTATTTATACGCTTCGCGTGACCCACGTACATTATCAAAGGACCGAAATCGCGGTTGTGCAGGTGGCATCGGATTCGACGACGGAAGTGCTCTTCTCCCTTGAGAAAGGCAGTACCGAACATGAGAAGATCGTTGTGAGAGCCGAGTGCGATGCACTGAAGTCAAATGAAGCGCAATCGACGCTAACGATTCCCTGCCTGCCTTCACCCAACATTTCTAACAAGAAAAACGAGATGAGCATGCGAGGATATTGCGGCAGTACCTCTCTCGGCTTTCCGCCCGCCCACGGCGGAAGCTCGATTGTCAACGGTGAGCCGTTTGACGCCATGTTCTTCAAACATCACGGGGTCAACCCGTTCGTCGACACCGAGGACGACCATCTCTCCACGTTTGCTGTCGACGTGGACGACGCCTCATACGTGATGACCCGCTCCTACCTCAACCGGGGGTATCTGCCGCCTGAGGACGCTGTTCGCACCGAGGAGTTTGTCAACCATTTCTCTTACAATTACGACGCCCCGGACAAACACCCTTTTGCAGTCTTCCTGGAGGGCGCCCCCTCGCGTTTTGGAGAAAACTGCCGGCTGCTGAAAATCGGCATCAAGGGTTGCCGGATCGAGCCGGAAAACAGGAAACCAGCCAACCTGGTGTTTGTCATTGACGTGTCCGGATCGATGGCCCGCGAGGACAGGCTAAGCCTGGTCAAAAAAGCTCTGCGGCTGCTGGTAGATGAACTCAGGGCCGACGACCGGGTAGGTATTGTGGTCTACGGCTCGCGTGGACGTGAGGTACTGCGACCGACTTCGGTCGAGCGTCGGCATGATATCGTGGCTGCCATTGAAAGCCTCTGTTCGGGTGGCTCCACCAACGCCGAGGAAGGCCTGCGCCTCGGGTACGAAATGGCCCGAAAGTGCTTTGAGAAGAGTAAGATCAACCGGGTGATTCTCTGCTCCGACGGCGTCGCCAACGTCGGCCGCACTGGTCCTGACGAAATGCTCAAGCAGATCAAAGAGTACGCGCGACAAGGCATCACACTGACGACGGTCGGCTTCAGCATGGGCAACTTCAACGACATCCTGATGGAAAAACTGGGCGACAAAGGTAACGGTCACTATGCCTATGTCGACAATCTGCCCGAGGCGCGGCGCATTTTCGTCGACAACCTGACCGGCACCCTGCAGGTGATTGCTCGCGACGTCAAGATACAGGTTGATTTCAATCCGAAGGTAGTGCGCAGCTATCGCCTGCTGGGTTATGAAAACCGTGACGTGGCTGATGACAAGTTCCGTGATGACAAGGAAGACGGGGGTGAAATCGGGTCGGGACACGAAGTCACGGCACTTTATGAAATCAAGTTCCATAAATCCGTCTCAACGACGAAAGTCGGTACTGTCTTCATCCGGTACAAAGACCCTGACTCGGGTGAAGTAACTGAAACCAGTCACACTATCACCGGCAGCATGTTCGGTCGCGATTTCGCACAGGCTTCACCTGAGTTCAAACTGGCCGCAGCAGCCGCTGAACTGGCCGAGATTCTGCGTGACTCCTACTGGGCCAGAGAGTCGAAATTGACCGACGTGCTGGCTTTGGTAAAAGAAATCTCTCTTCGCAACGATTCGCCCGAGGTGATCGAACTGATGAGCCTGGTATCGAAAGCAGACCAGTACACTCAGCAACGTGCCGAGAAATAGCGCCGCCATTTCACACCGGTAGCGGTTATCGAAGGGACAGGCCCGACGCCTGTCCCTTCTTTTTTCCCCGGATAACCACCGGGTATGGTATCCAAAATTGCCACGCTGTCGCTCGTAATGACGAGAACAGGACTTTTTCAACAGGCCCTAAAAAGGTGTGCCACCCGACTGTAGGTTATGAACCCTTGTGGTTTTACATCTTTCGTGTTTCGCCTTGACAATAGCCGCATTGTGGACTATGTTGTAGCTATAGGAAGGCATACTCACCTGGGCGCGACAGCAGGAACTACATATCTCGGGAGGAATTATGGCTGGTCTATCACGTATAGCTTTCACCGGTTTGCTTGTCACACTTATCACCGTCAGCGTTGGCTTAGCAGGCAGTGACAACTCAACAACCAATGCAACAGTGATGAAGGGACTATCATCAATGCCACTGGCCTTCACTGAAAACCAGGGCCAGTGGGATGAGAAAGTGCTGTTTCGCGCCAACGCCGGAGGCGCAACCATGTGGTTCTCACGCGATGGTGCCTACTACCAGTTCACCCGGCACATCCCCACAAGTAACTATAGTTCCGTCATTGCGAGCGACCTCAGGAATCGTGGCAATCTCCCACACTCACTAAACGTCACCCTGAGCGGAGTCGAAGGGCGACCAAATCAACCCGACAGCCTAGAAACCATAATGATCAAAGCCAACTTCGTCGGTTCTAATCCCAATCCCCACATGGTCGGTGAGAACATGCTGGAATACAAATGCAACTACTTCCTCGGCAACGACCCGGCCAAATGGCGCACCGATGTACCCAATTATAGCGCCATACTCTATGAAGGCGTCTACCCCGGCATCGACCTCAAATACTACGGTAACGGCAAGCAAATGGAGTACGATTTCATTGTCTCGCCCGGCAGTGACCCGTCGCAGATTATGGTACGCTACGAGGGAGCGAAGTCGCTCTCAGTAGATGCGGCTGGCCGCCTGGTGGTCGAGACCGACTGGGGCGAAGTTATCGAGCAGCGACCGGTTGTGTATCAAGTGTCCGGCGGTGATCATGTTTCACTTGTCGGCGAGTACGTCCTGAAGGGTGACAGGACGTTCGGATTTGAGTTGGGTAGCGGATACGACCGCAACCTTCCTGTCGTTATCGACCCGGTCCTTGAGTACAGCACCTACCTGGGAGGAGGTGATACTGATTATGGCTATGGTATAGCGGCGGATGCCTCCGGGGCAGCCTATGTGACGGGAGTAACAAAGTCCTCCGATTTCCCGACTGAAAATCCGTACCAGACAGATCAGTTGGGCAGTGATGTTTTTGTCACCAAGCTGAGCAGCTCCGGCAACAGCCTGGTCTATAGCACTTATCTGGGGGGCAGCGACGGAGACCATGGCCGTGGCATCACCGTGGATGCTTCCGGGGCGGTGTATGTGACAGGATCTACGGGGTCCACTGATTTCCCTACTGAAAATCCTTACCAGACAGACCAGGGGAAGAGTGATGTTTTTGTTACCAAGCTGGGCAGCTCGGGCAACAGCTTAGTCTACAGCACTTATCTGGGGGGAAGCGATACTGATAATGGCTCTAATATTGCAGTGGATGCCTCCGGAGCGGCCTATGTGACGGGGCGGACAGAGTCCACCAATTTCCCAACTGAGAATCCGTTCCAGACAAATCTGCGGGGTTATAGTGATGCTTTTGTCACCAAGCTGAGCAGCTCCGGCAACAACCTGGTCTATAGCACTTATCTGGGGGGGAGCATCGACGAACGTGGCTATGGCATCGCAGTGGATGCCTCAGGGGCGGCGTATGTGACGGGAGAAGTAAAATGGTCCACCAGTTTTCCGACTGAGAATCCGTATCAGGCAAATCTCCTGGGTCATACAGATGCTTTTGTCACCAAGCTCAGCAACTCCGGCAGCAGTTTGGTCTACAGCACCTATTTGGGCGGAAGTAATGGCGATCTTGGCTATGGCATCGCAGTGGATGCCTCAGGGGCGGCGTATGTGACGGGAAAAACATTGTCACCTGATTTTCCGACTGAAAACCCTTACCAGTCACCCCCCGGTGACTTTAACCCTGATGCTTTTGTCACCAAGCTGAGCAGCTCCGGCAGCAGCCTGGTCTACAGCACCTATTTTGGGGGAAGCAGTGTGGATGAGGGCCATGGCATCGCAGTGGACGCATCCGGGGTGGCGTATGTGACGGGAACAACATTGTCCACTGATTTCCCGACTGAAAATCCGTTTCAGACGTACCAGGGTCATTTTGATGTTTTTGTTACCAAGCTGGGCAGCGCCGGGAGCAGTCTGGTCTACAGCACCTATTTGGGGGGAAGTAATAGCGATCTTGGCTACGGTATCGCGGTGGATGCGTCAGGAGCGGCGTATGTGACAGGACAGACATATTCCACCGATTTCCCAACTGAGAACCCGTACCAGACCGATCAGAACTCGTATGATGCCTTCATTGCGAAGTTCGTTGAACCGTATTGCAACCACGACGGTATTCGCGGTGACGCTGACTACTCCGGAACTCTCGATGTAGGTGACCTTACTTTTCTGGTGGCATATCTCTTCCAAGGTGGCGACGCACCGCCGTGCCCTGAAGAGGGCGACGTAGACGGCAGCGGCTTCACCGACGTTGGCGACCTGACCGCGTTGGTATCGTACTTATTCCAGGGCGGCACCGCCCCGGCACCGTGCCCGTAGTTGGCATTAAGTAGAACCAACAGTAGTCTTGCAGTTGAAAACGGTGATATGAGATTGCCATGTCGCTGCGCTGCTCGCAATGATGAGAATGGGACTTTTTCAACAAACCCAAAAGGGTATCCAGTGGCGAAGCCGGTTTCGATTCCGTTCGTCTGGTGCAAGCTCCTGAGGGAGGGAAAGTTACGCTTAAATCCCGGCGAATAGCCACAATCGGATTAAAAAAGTAGCCATTATCGGGGGTAAGCGGAACACCCTCGGCATTCTACTGTAAGCAGTTATATTGTAATGCCTTAATGTCCCGAGGTGTGATTATTTATAGGGATTAGTTGCTTTTCGGGTGCGAAATGATTATATTCAGTTCATATATACGAAGGAAAAATCGCTGCGCTTCTTTTTGAGCAGGGATGAATCGTTATCAATGGATTGGAACTGATGAGCAAAAAAGTAATCATCGCAGCCAACAACATGATCTTCACCTCCAAGATCATGACTGTCCTGGACAGAATGTCGGCCGAAGGGATTAAGGCGATTCGCTCCGACGATATTTTCGTCAAGGCTCGGGAAATGCACCCGGACTTGATCATAATCGATCTGAACCTTAACGGTATCGAAGCCCCGTCGCTGATCAACAAACTGCGCTCTTACGGGGCCACCATGGAAATACCCATCGTCTGTTATTCGCCCATAGTTCTCAAGGACCAGATGAAAGCAGCCAAGACGGCCGGGGCCACGGAGGTATTTCCCAATGCCAAGATGACTTCCCGGATGAACACGATTCTTGGCAAGTACATCAACAACTAAGTGTTCACAAGCCAGTCTGAGTGGTAAAGACTTTTGCGGCCGGGCCCGATGGCCCGGCCTTCTTTTTAGATTTGCAATCGTGTGAGAGTCTGGCAGGTCGAACTCCCCCTGTGGTCTCGACAGAGGCTCGGCAGGTCTCTGAGAAACCTTCCCCACAAGGCTGATCTATGGGACTTGCCATAAAAGCCACTTGTGGCCGGCCCTGGCTCCGGAATCTGATTGCGCCACCGTCTGTCGCACCTATATTCCCCACGACATCATGACCAGACTTCTGGAAGACCTAAACGATGCACAGTACCAGGCGGTCACCACTATCGCCGGGCCGCTGTTGGTAATAGCCGGAGCCGGCTCCGGTAAAACGCGCGTGCTCACTCGCCGGGTGGCTTATGTTCTGACCGAACGGATGGCCGAGTCGCATCAGATTCTGGCGGTCACATTCACCAACAAGGCCGCCGGGGAAATGAGGGCTCGCATCGCCCGCCTGCTCGGTAGCGAGATCCCCGGTTTGAATGTCTCCACATTTCATTCTTTCTGCGCCCGTTTCCTGCGGCAGGAGTTCCGATTAACGGGTTACGACAGCAACTTCACTATTTTCGATGCCGCCGACTCGTTGACGTTGGTGAAAAACTGTATCAAGGACCTGGGGCTGACCGATAGCCAGTTTGCACCCAGGGCACAGTTGCGCAAGATTTCAGACGCCAAGAATCGCCTGGTTTCAGTCGAGGCTTTTGCCGCTGATGCCGGCGGCTACTTTGAAACCCGCACTGCCGAAATTTACAAACGTTACCAGCAGCGTCTCCGCGAATGCGGCGCCATGGATTTCGATGACCTGCTGTTTAATACGGTCTGGTTACTGCAGAACCAGGACGAAATCTGCAACCGATACCGGCAGCGCTTCCAATATATCATGGTGGATGAATATCAGGACACCAATCACGTCCAGTACCTGCTGCTGAAATACCTGACCGGCGAACACCGCAACATCGGCGTGGTCGGCGATGAAGACCAGTCAATATACGGATGGCGCGGAGCGGATATACGCAATATCCTCGAATTCGAAAAGGATTTCCCCGGTGCCAGGATTATCAAACTGGAGCAGAACTACCGCTCGACCGGCATTATCCTGCAGGCGGCTGCAGCCGTTATCGCCCACAACGAAACCCGCAAGGTCAAAACACTCTGGACCGACCGCCAGGGCGGTGAGCAACTGAAACTGCTGCTGACCGACTCAGCCGCCGACGAAGCCACCCACATCGTAGATGAGATAGATCACGGACGCTCCCGGACTGACTTGCGCGACATGGTTATCCTCTATCGCACCAACGCCCAGTCACGACCGTTCGAGGAGCAACTGCGGCGACGGAATATCCCCTACCAGATAGTGGGTGGCATAGCTTTCTACCAGCGCAAAGAGATTAAGGATCTGCTGGCCTATCTCAAACTGATGAGTAATCCTCGCGATGACATCTCGTTTGAACGCATTGTCAATTTCCCGCGGCGGGGTATCGGCAACAAGACGATCAATGACATCCGATCGCTGGCCCGGCGTGACGGCATACCGGCCTATGAGGTGGCGCAACATGCCGCCGATCATCCGGAGTTGTCCCGGGCATGTAAACGGCTGGAGTCGTTCACCGCCCTGATAGATGACTTCCGGACCAAAGCCGAGACACAGGCCGCCGACCTGCTGACGCAGGACCTGGTGGAGGCTTTGAACCTGATAGAGGAACTGCGAGCCGAGGACGAAATTGTCGGTCAGACCCGGGTGGAGAACATCGAGGCCTTCATCGAAGGTGTCGCCGAGTACGTCCGCACTCATCCCGATGCCGACCTGACAACTTACATGGCCGAGATATCACTGTTTACCGACCTGGATAACTACAGTGAAATCGACGACAAAGTCACGCTGATGACGATCCACTCGGCCAAGGGACTCGAATACGACACCGTTTTTCTGGTGGGGCTGGAGGATGGTCTGTTCCCCCTGCAACGGGCTCTGGCCGAACCGCTGGAACTGGAAGAAGAACGGCGGTTGTTTTACGTCGCCGTCACCCGCACCAAGCGAATGCTGCATCTGTCATCGGCCGCCGTGCGACATCGTTTCGGTGAAGTTGAAACGATCCCGTCGCGCTTCCTCAAAGAGATACCCACCAAACTGGTTGACCGAGTCGACCGCCGCACCCGTCGGAGTTTTCAACAGGCTGATTCCCATCGACCGAGATCGCTGTTCGCACGCTCATCACAAGCCGCAGACACCAAAGTCGACGGCGTCCATTATGAATTCGAGGCCGACGAGGTCTTGAAGATCGGACGGATCGTGCAGCACCCGACCTTCGGGCGAGGTAAGATCGTGAAAACCGAGGGTTACGGCGAGTCGCTGATACTGCAGATCATGTTCACCGGCCTGGGCGTCAAAAAGATCATGGCCAAATACGGACGGCTGAAAGTAATCGGGTAGGCGGCAAGCCGCTCCTATCCTGTGCTCAGCGTACGTCCTCGTGCGCCGCGTCAATCGATAATGGATTCCTGCTGGCGGGTTCGAAGACGGACCCGCCCTACAATGCTATACTAACATGGCGGTGGCGCGGGGCCGCCGAGGAATAGATACGCAACAAGATACATCAGATCGCCGACGTCAATACTACCGCTGCCGTCAACGTCACTCTCTTCCGGGCACGGTGGCACCGGACCGCCCTGGAAGAGATAAGCAACAAGGTAGGTCAGATCGCCGACATCAATTGCGCCGTTGCGGTCAACATCGGCCCGTATATCACAGCAATACAGAATGGGGAAACAGTGCGGGCCATCCCATGCAGGAAAGTCGATGAAAATATTACCCATGCCACCTTGCTGCTTCGCCCAGAGCCAGTCACCGCCGGGTGGGAACCAGCATGAGTCGAGGCATATCTCGCCACCGGAGAAACTACGATCAATAGGACCAACAGTGATCATATGGGTAACAGAGTCAAAACCAATGGGTAGCCCTTGCTGAGCGAGGGCAACACCATAGAACCCGACAGTATCGGCTCCACTGCCGGTGACAGAGAATGTTCTGGTTCCGACAGTCAGATCGAGGTGTTGACTCAGATCATAGACTTCCTCGATTACGGTCGTGTCCCAGCCGGCGCCGGTTGGAGAATAGACACGGAACCCGTTGGTAAGCCCCTTGGGTCGATAGTCGGAAAGATTGGCTACTCGCAAGTGGAAGGTGATGACGTGACCGGTCGGGATAGTATCATTACTCAGCAACCCGTCGACATGATCAAGGCTGATTGCACTACTGTCAACAATGGGATCGCACTCCAGTTGATGCTCACACCTCAGCGGATATCCACCCCACATATACGTTATCATCCAGACTAAGTCATGCACGTTGATACCAAGACAGCCACCGGTGTTGGCCGACATCAGTACCGGAGGTGGCGGGCCGTCCTCAAACAGCCAACCCAGATACCAGGTCAGGTCATCAACATCACAGACACGGTCGTCATTATTGACATTGCCGCAATCGACATCGCAGATGTCACCGATACCATTACCGCTTGAGTCGGCCTGATCCGGATTAAAAGCGAAAGGGCAGTTGTCGCATGAGTCGCCAACACTGTCAAGGTCAGAGTCGATTTGATCGGGATTGTAGTCATACGGGCAAATGTCCACCGAGTCTTCGATAACAACACCAACACAATCACCACGCAGACTGGTATACTGGTCTGCAACTGCCTGCACAACCGTATCATTGGTGGTGACAGAAAGGGCAAGGACTAAACCCGTTACAATCGCAAAAACTATCAAGGACTTCATAACGTTCCCCCACATAGAGACTGATGACTGGCACGCAATTGAGAGCCAGTTCCATTGGTCACAATATAACGTCTCACCCCGTGAAAGTCCAGTCCGAGTGATAGCGGGTAGTGTAAACTAAGTTGTGTAAATTGGTAGATTGAAATAACAACGGGTTTGACTTTGAGTCTTTCGAACCAAATGAAAGGAGTCAAACCCGTGGTAAACTTGTGGTTTACAGACAAAGATTTACGTTATCGCTGGAGC
>JBDRNJ010000084.1:0-118971 GCA_043811375.1 bacterium
TGGCAAGTCAGAACTCTCCAGCAGGCGCACCGCATTGAGCTTGAAATCTCGGTCAAAATGACGTCGTAACATTAAAAACACCTCCTCAGGTCAATCTAACACGACCTTCGTAAAGTGTCCACTTTATTGGGGCAAGATCAAACCCCCTGCGGTTCCGACAACTCCGCATGCATCACCGAGATCTTCCCATCTACTACCTTCAGGCGATCCCGGTGGTCAGGCCAAAATGGGTTTGTTTCGTAATTTTATGTTTTTTCGTTCTTTTTGGGACCCCCATCGTTTGCTGTTTGCGCATTTCGACCGTTGGCCTTGAGTTGTCTTTGGATGATTTTTGCTGCCATTTGTCTACACCAGTAAGCGACGATATCTACCCTCACTTAATGTGAAGGGCACCCGTAACAACACGGCAGTTGTAGGGAGAATGATCAGGTGATGCTGCGGTGTGGATGCGAGCGTAACGCGTCCGGATTCCCCTCCAAACAAGTTTGAAGGGGCCACCCGCCGATCTACGACCACCTGCACGAGGCGATGCTGGGGAGGAAGTAAGGCGAATGTGCGCAGAAATGTAGGGCAGGTCTGGAACAGACCTGCCAACAGATATGCCATAAGCCGGTAGAACACGCATGGAGATTCTTCTTGACAACAGGGAGAATGCGAAATACATTACTGTCAGTGAGACAGAACTGATGATTATCACGTCTATCCCCGCTGGACACCTTATACGGATTCTGAGTAAGCACAATTATGAAAGAGAATACCAAGTAGTCTGTTTTTTTCTTGTGCGCCAGATAACGGGAAAAAAGCTGTTGCTGGACCTGTATAGAGAAATCGCGTCATTTGACAGCCTCAGCAGTAACATGATGCTTCTGGTGCTCTTCTATGGTGATCCGAACAGTTACGATGCTATCCGAGAAACCAGAGAGGACCTCTGGAAAACCGATCCCGAAATGATGGAGCGCCTTCATTACCACCATTGCAGGGAGTTGAAGATGCGCTTAACAATAGAAATGGCAAGTTGGGAGAAGCCCGGTGAGGGTAGCGAGCATTCGATCTACAAACTTCTTAATCCTCATTATGAAACTGGAACACAGGAGCATTTCAAGGGGTACTTCGATGACGATTATTATCTGAAGAGCATGACTCAACAGACCGATGAGTTGAAGCGCGCACTGGAACTGTCGGAGGACGATTTGCCATGCCTTGCGTTCATCGATCGCAAGACCGGGGAAGTGTCGTTGCTCCACTGCCATTCTGAAGATGATGTGCTGGTCATCTATCAGGCCATTAGGACATTAGTCGTTCGAAATCTTGAACGAGGTTGGAAGCGAGAAAAGCTTGCTGAGAAGCTCGAGAAAAAACGAGAACGACTGCAAGAACTTAGCAAGCGTAAAGATATGTCCCCTAGAGGCATAGAGCAGTTTCGCGAAGACCTAGCCGCTTTAGAATCACAGTTTGCATCGATGCCGGAACCTGAGCCGATTGACTCTCTTCTGACAGAGATCGAAAGGAACCGCAAGTTCCGTACGAGAGCGAAGAAGCTCATCAAAGGTGTCAGGACTGCTGAAAAGCTATTCCTGCGGGTGCTAAAGGTATTTGGCTAACATAATCGCAATTATTTGTAGTAGTTAATACTTAACCTGACACCGCCTGTTCTGTCTGTACGGTCGAGTTTAGCATTTTCTCTTTTGCCAATTGCACCGAATCAATGAACGTTGCCATGGGAGTTTTTGCCGAAACAATACTCCCCCATATGGGGTCGTTGTTCGTTGTACTCTAACATCCAATTATCGACATCATCCTGCAATTCGTCAAGAGTGGTATAGACCTTTTTTGCGGAATGCGATCCGGCCGGGTCGCCCACAGCTCTGCTGTGGGAAGTCTGAACCATGGGATAGGATTCCAATTACGCCACCACCAGTGCCTACTCTTCGCATGTCCGCCCACCGAAGGGGGCTGCGGTACCGATGCCGGGCGGACATTGGGGCAGATGTGGACATCTGCCGCCCACAGGCACACCCAGATTGGCGATTTTGGCCAATGAATCCATCTGTTTTTTAAGTTGCTTACGGGCGTAGCGATTAATAAGATTTCAGCTAATTGCAGCTATTGGTTCGGCTTTCATAGGAATTGGTTCAAAATTCGAGCACAGGGAGGTGCTACATGAATGTCCAGCGCTATGTAATTGGCAGTATCGTCGTCTTTGTCTTCCTTTTAGCTGCTGAACTGGTATTTCACAGGTTCATATTGGGCGGGTGTTATGGCGATTACACTCCCCTTATCCGGACCGGGTTCTTAAGCAGCTGGTATGCAATCTGGTTGTTTCTCGGATACCTTATATTCTCCTTTGGTTTCTGTTTTATTTTCACCAGGGGTTATGAGAACAAAGGTATCGGTGAAGGCATCAGGTATGGTCTGTACATCGCATTTGCCTTTGCGGTTTCCTCCATCCTGATCGGATACGCAGTATGCTTGATACCCGTGAATTTAGTTCTGAGCTGGATTGTAGGCTATTCAGTTATCATGATCCTGGCTGGTATCATCATAGCTGCCATCTATCGGAAACAGCAGCCCTAGGCAGGTATTGACAGAGAGTCCGGCACCGATTACCGGATTGTAGGGGTGGTCGGTTGTGGAATGTTGTGCTGTCGGGCGACTCTGCCCGACAGCTCTAAATCGCTATAAGCAATCCCGCTGTATGAAAAAGGCGTCAGGCAGGGTCACCTGACGCCACACAAAAGATTCCCCTCCAAACAAGTTTGTAGGGGCCACACGTCGTAACCAAGGTTCAAAGACGGGTCAGATGTGGACATCTGCCGCCCACAAACATCTGCCGCCCACAAGAGTGGCGCAACGACACACTACTACGCCGGGAATTGCACCCGCGCGAACCAGTCGAGTTCGATCTCCTCAAATAACCGGTCGCGGCGGCAACAGTCGTCGAAGTGCTGCCAGTCACCGTCTGAAATCGGCTCTCCCTTGATTTTCCGCTCGGCCATCGATGCCAGCAGCTTGAAGTCCTGGTAATGTTCGCTAACGCGCAGTTCGGCGTAGTCACGGGCCGCCCAGGTCGAAATTAGAAACTGCCAGTCCGAGGCCGACAACAGCATCAACTCCCTGGCCGCCTGCTGGAGTATTCGTTCCATCTCGTCGTCTCTGGCGTCGGGGTTTTCCTGCCAGTGACGAGCCAGTTCGCACATCCGCGCTTCGCATTCATAGATGTGCTTCCAGGTCCATTCGTTTTCCTGGTTAAGCCAGATATAATGGTGGTTGCCCTGTCCCCAGCTTCCTTCCGGAATTGAAATCACGGTTGACGGTTGACAGCGGTCGAGATGTTCACTCAGAAAAGTGAGTTCAACTTCCGGGCTGCGGCTAAGTTGGATCAGTACCTCTTTGAGGAAGTGCGGACCCTCGAACCACCAGTGCCCGAAAAGCTCGGCGTCGTAGGGGGCGACCACGATACCCGAACGGTCGCTGTCCTGATTGTAGTCGGTCAGAATTTGTGTGACCTTGCCGGCGAAGTGGTTGGCGTTTTCCGGGATACGAGCCAGCGCCGACTGCCGGTTATATTCCACCTTGTCGGCCAGGTCCGCCTGGGTGGAAGTTACCGCCCAGTAGCGATGCCCGCCGGGGAAACGCTTCTTGTGGAAATCAAGGTAGTTGCCGTCGCCCGGATAACCGTGTTCTCCCGACCAGACCAGAAGCCCTGTTTCGGGATCGCGGGTAAAAATAGCGGTTGGTTTCTTACCCTCGGGAGAAGAAGAAACCAGGTATACTTCACGCGGCGTCTTGTTCTTTTCTTCATCACGCGGCTGGTATTGCTTTTCAAACTGCCCCCACAGACGTTTCAGCGCCTCGAAACGGTCAATATACACACCCACCGATAGGCCACCCTTGAGCAACACCGAATCAATGATAAAGAAATCCACCCCATTTTCGGTCAGGAACTCTTCGGTGCCTTTTCTCGGATACGACTGCTGCTGCCCCCTTATCGGCACCGGCGGTTGCCAGTCATAGCGAGGTCGGTAAGCACACTCCGGCAGCCATAACCCGCGCGGCCGGCGGCCGAAATGCTTTTCGTAATTTTTTACGGCAGCTTTAGTCTGAGCCTGTAGCGATTCATCGCGTGACAGCAGCGGATAGTACCCGTGGGTAGCGCCGCAGGTGATGATCTCCAGATGACCGGCCTCCTGGAGTTTCTTGAACTCGTAGATGAGATCATGTCCGATATCATCAAAATACTCCAGCGTCCGGCCATAGAAACTCTCCCAAAAATGGGCGTTGGCCAGCATGTTCTGCTGCCCGTACTTGTAGAATTCCTCGCTGTCGTGCTGGGCCGCCTTGATTTTCTGGTTGAGATACTGCACGAATTCGTCTTTGAAGGCGTTGTCGGCCAATTGCTCGCACAGCACCGGAGACAGCCCGATAGTGAGTTTGGGGTGGCAACCCTCAGCCACCAGGTCATTGAGTGTTCTCAGGATCGGCAGGTAGGTCTCGGCGGCGGCCTCGTTGAGCCAGTCTGTTCCGTGCGGCCAGCGTCCGTGGGAGAGGACATAGGGAAGATGGCTGTGCAGGACAAAAGCGAAATATCCCCGGGGCATCAGTTTTCTTCTTTGCCGTTGGCGGTATTGGACTCAAAACCGATATTTTTGCCGGTCGCGTGCGACCCGCCATGTATCTTGACTTCGCCGAACTGGCTTTCGAATTTCTTTAAGTTGTCCGTTAATGCCTGCAGCATCAGCTTAGCATGCATGGGGGTCATTATGATCCGCGACAGTACCTTAGCCCTGGGCATGCGGGGCATAACCCGTGCAAAATCCATGACAATCTCTGTCGGCGAGTGCATGATCATGGCCAGGTTGGCGTAAATCCCCTCGGCCTGCTCTTCGGGCAACTCGACGTTTATTTGCTGTTGTGGTGAGCCTTGTACCATTTCCGGATCCCTTCAGCCTGGTAGTGTCAAATTCTCTACTTGTTTAGAGCAATGGATGTTAATATATTTATCGGCTAAGTCAACCGTTTTCGCTGTCGGTTGAGTACAAATGAGTAACCGGAAAGAACATGACGTTACAGACTGACAGAATGCAGACCATCTCCGAAGGGATAGGGCAATCCCGAATCCTGATTCTGGGTGATATTATGCTCGACGAGTACCTGTTCGGGGCTGTCAACCGTATCTCCCCGGAAGCGCCGGTGCCGATAGTGGAAATCACTTCCGGCCGCCAACTGCTGGGAGGGGCCGCTAACGTGGCGGCTAATATACGCGCCCTGGGCGATCAGCCGCTGCTGCTGGGTACTGTCGGTGAGGATGAAGCTTCCATCAAATTGACCCAGTTGCTCAAACAGAAGGGTATCTCCCCGGAATATATCGTCAATGATCGATCCCGCCAGACTACTATAAAAACTCGAGTTATCGCCCACAGCCAGCAGGTTGTACGCGCCGACCGCGAGGACCGGCACGAACTTGACGACAAAACCGAACAAAGGGTGCTCAACAAGTTTCTGGCGGTGGCTGACAGTATCCAGGCGGTAATCATCTCCGACTACGGCAAAGGCGTTATTACGCAACCATTGCTGGAGAAAGTCATCGAAGTCTGCCTGCAAAAGGATATCTTCATTGCTGTCGACCCGCAGGATACCCGTTTCAATATCTATCGCCAGGTATCGCTTATCACGCCCAACCACCATGAGGCCGGGTTTGCCTATGGTCGGCGAATAAGCTCCGAGGCCGACCTGCTGGAAGTCGGCAACGGTCTGCTGAAAAAACTTCAGGCCCGGTCGATCCTGATTACGCGCGGCCCGGACGGCATGTCGCTGTTTCAGCAAGGGGCGGAACCGACCCACATTCCGACCTTTGCCCGCCAGGTCTTTGATGTTACCGGTGCCGGTGACACCGTTATCGGCTGTTTTGTGTCTGCCGTCTGTGCCGGAGCCGACCTGGTGGAGGCCTCTATCGTCGCCAATGTAGGCGCCGGTATCACCGTAGCCGAGGTAGGCACGGCCACGGTAACGTTGTCGAATCTGAAAAAAGAGCTTCAGCGGAATGTCAAAAACGGCAACCTGGCAGCGACCGGCCGTCAAACTCAGCAAGTGTAAAGATCACCGGACCGGTATTTCCGGTCGGGGTTACTGCGTTGTCAGCAGCACGGTATCTGTTCGATGAAATCCAATCGACCCATAGCCAGAACCGGTATCGGCCGGTTATCGGCCCGTCTCAGGCGGACTGGCAGGAAGATCGTATTCACCAACGGCGTTTTTGACATACTCCACCGCGGGCATGTCGATTACCTGCGCCAGGCTCGCTCGTTCGGTGACGTCCTGATCATCGGCCTCAACAGTGATGCTTCCGTGCGACGGCTTAAAGGCGCCGGAAGGCCCCTGCAAAGTCAGCGCGACCGGGCGGCCGTTCTGCTGGCGCTGGAGACGGTTGATTATGTCGTCATCTTCGGTGAGGACACACCCGACAAACTTATCCGCCAGATCAAACCGGCCGTTCTGGTCAAAGGCGCCGACTATAAGATTTCCGAGATTGTCGGCGCCGACATCGTCAGATCATACGGCGGTCAGGTGAAACGAGCCCGGCTGACCACCGGTCGCTCCACCAGCCGGATAGCACAATTGTTGAAGCGCAGCCGGTAGCTCTCTACCGAAATGATCCTTCAGCCGTCACCGACTGAGCCGATAACAGGAGAAAACAGCAACTAACAACTGAAAATGATGAGATTTCAACGATGAACAGACAAAGTTATATCGCAATTATAATTGCCGCGCTCACTGTTTTCCTGCTTCTGTCTATCGCCTGCAGTGATGACAACCCGGCCGCTAACGGAAACGATCAACTCGGTACTGGCGATACTACCGGTGTCAATGACCCGCCTGCTGTGACCAGCCCGATTCCCGACACGACGGTGTTCGAGGATAACGGTATCATTGACAACTACCGTGATCTCAACAGCGTGTTAACTGATGTCGAGGACGGTTCTGCCCTGAACTTCCAGGTCTCTGACAACAGCAACCCTTCTCTGGTTACGGTAGCCATTGATGTTGACAGCGCGGTGGACCTGTCGTTTACCGGCGATAGCCGCGGCACGGCGACGATAGTGATCCGGGCCACCGACGGCGATGCGCTCTATGTTGAGGACACTTTCACGGTCACGGTGACGGCGGTCAACGATGCTCCGATGGTGAGTGATATCCCCGATCAGACGATTGCCGAGGGCGGCACTTTTGCGACCATCGATCTTGATGATTATGTCACCGACGTTGACCATGCCGACGCTGAGATGACCTGGAGTTACGGTGGTAACAGCCAGTTGACGGTTGATATCACGGCTCGGGTGGCGACCATAACGACGCCGGGAGTTGACTGGACCGGAACGGAGACAATCACTTTCCGGGCTACCGATCCGGGCAGTTTATATGATGAGGATGCGGCTACGTTTGAGGTTACCGGAGACACGATTATAGATACCACTGGCATAATTATCGCCGATCACCACGCCGCGGCTGCCTTCGGTTCTATCCCAACATCATATATAGATCAGGCTCGCACGACCTTCAAGATTTTCTACGTGCACACCTCCCACGGCAGCCAGATCGTGGCTGGTATGGGCATTTTGCAGGATTCCAACAGCACTCTTTATGGCTACAACAACGGTTCCGGCACACTGCAACTTACGGAGTATAGCGATGATCTCGGTCAGGCTGGCGACACTTCATGGGTGCCGATCACACGGCAGCGCCTTGACCAGACCGGCAACGACATCAACCTGGTCCTCTGGTCGTGGTGTGGCGGCTGTTCGGACAACACCGAAACCGGCATCAATATCTATCTGACCGCGGTAGCGGAACTCCAGCAGGATTATCCGGGAGTGCATTTTGTCTACATGACCGGCCACCTGGACGGTACCGGGCCGTCCGGCAATCTCTACACTCGCAACAACCAGATACGAGATTACTGCGCCGCCAACGGCAAGATACTGTTCGACTTCGCCGACATAGAAAGCTATGATCCCGACGGCAACTACTATCCCGACGGCAGCGACGCCTGCGAATGGTGTTACGACTGGTGCGCCTCGTATGGTTGCCCGTACTGCGGTTGCTCGCACTCGCAATGCTACAACTGCTGGCTGAAGGGGAAGGCTTTCTGGTGGATGCTGGCCCGATTGGCCGGCTGGGACGGCAACTGAAGCGGTGGCATCACCACTTTTATTGGCGGGGACAAGTCCCACCCTACGCGATTAAAGGTGGTTTACCGCTCGGAACCGCAAGGGGTTCCGACCTACTTTGACTAAAATACAACCTCCGGGTATGTAGCTATCGGCTTCACTTGAGGGACTCCCAAACCTTGGTCTCGTGTCAGGTGGAGAGTGATCCGGTTGATCCCATAGCACCCAGAGAAGTGTAGTTCGCCTTCGTTGTTCCGGAATGTGATTTGGCCGGGCCTCTCACTCCAGACAGGACGTACATACCCACCTATAAAACCAAGTTCGTGTCGTCGAGCATACAGCTCACTGAGTCTGTAAAGTGAATCGACATCATACTCGGAAACGCTAATCACGTTGTTCCCAAATAGATAACCCAAGAGTACTTTCAGGTTTGTGAAAGCTGTACTGTCTGGTATGCGATATCCGGTAGGGGGGAGAAGCCTGGAAAAGTTCTCGGTTATCAGCGTGCCGTCTTTGTTCGAAAGAGGAACCAACACTGTGTCACCTTCAATCGTCTTGAAAGCAAACCGGCATTGGAATTGTGCATTCCGGATATGCAGTCTGGCCAGATGCCAGCTAAAAAAAAGGTCTTGCACAATAGTGCCGGCTACTTGGTGGGACGACAGCACTTGAGAATCATTTCGAGCCCAGAAGAGAGTGAGGTCCATCAATTCCTCAGCCGTAGGTGGCCTCCCTTCAGGAGCGACAGTGTCGATCTGCCAGTACAATAGAGAATCGTAGAACCGGTTGTATAGCTGTCTGACTTGTGACAAGTCCGAGCATGGAACTGTTGTAACGGAGACTACGCGCTGATCGAAACTGAGATCGTTCTTCGATCCGCATTCAGTCTGGCAAATGATCAGGAAAAGGCTGATGACAAGACACAGCACTCCCCGTAGCAGGCGGGATCTTTTCATCTGTAGCGAAAGTCCATACCTGCAGGCTGGACCTAGTTTTACAAATAGCATCTTATCTACCCCATCCGGTACAGTAATGACAGGGGGCTGTCTTTCGACCTACTTCCCCTTCACCAACTTATTATAACAAAGTGTAACAAGCAACGAAAGCTCATTGCAGAAAGAAAGTCGGAACCCCTGTGGTTCCGACCTACCACCACAAACAAAACAATTTCACGTTGCATTGACGGCTACCGTGTAGCTACCTTTTGCTTGATTGTCGTAACCACGATTTGACGAAAGGTAGACAATATGGCGGAGTTTTTGATAAAATGGCTGACGGAACAAGGCATTAGCGAGGGACCGGCCGTCTGGCTGGGCTGGGCCGGACTGGCGCTGGCAGTTACCATTCTGGCCTTCCTGTCGAACTTTGTTGCCAAACACATACTCCTGGTGGCGGTTCGTTATGTCGTAAGGAAAAGTCGCACCCGGTGGGATGATGCCCTGCTGGAACACCATGTCTTCACCCGCCTGTCGCACCTGGCGCCGGTGCTGGTGATATACTCGGCCGCATCGTTGTTCCCCCCGGCAGAGTCACTCATACTGCGGTTCTCGATGGTCTATATGCTGTTGGTTGGACTGCTGGTGTTTAATGCCTTCCTCAAAACGGTGCTGGCTATCTACCGTACTTTCGATGTTTCCCGCCAGCGACCGATCAAGGGCTATGTCCAGATCGTCCAGATAGTAGTTTTTGTCTTTGTGGGAATTATCGCAGTGTCGCAGGTCATGGGTCAGAAACCATGGCTCCTGCTCAGCGGTATGGGCGCCATGACCGCTATCCTGCTGCTGGTGTTCAAGGACTCGATCCTCGGCCTGGTGGCCAGTATTCAGCTAACCAGCAACGACATGGTCCGTATCGGCGACTGGATCGAGATGCCGAAATACGGTGCTGACGGCGATGTGGTCGATGTTACCCTGCACACCGTCAAAGTGCAGAACTGGGACAAAACGATCACCACTATCCCGGCCTATTCGCTAATTTCCGATTCCTTCAAAAACTGGCGCGGGATGGCCGAGTCCGGCGGGCGACGGATCAAACGAGCCATACACATCGACCTGGCCAGCATAAAGTTCTGCACCTCGGAAATGTTGGGCCGCTTCGAGAAGTTCCAACTAATCACCGATTACATCCGGACCCGGAAAGCAGAAATTTCAGAGTACAACCGGGAACATCAGGTGGATACGTCGGAACTGATCAACGGCCGCAACCTGACGAATGTGGGCATTTTCCGCGCTTACTTAGTTGCCTACCTGCGTCACCACCCTAAAATCCACCAGGATCTGACTTTCCTCATCCGGCACCTGCCGCCCGGTGAGCAGGGTTTGCCGATTGAGATTTACGTCTTCAGTAATGACCAGGAGTGGGTCAGCTACGAGGCGATCCAGGCCGATATCTTCGACCACATAATGGCGGTGGTGCCTATGTTCGACCTGCGGCTGTTCCAGAATCCCACCGGCGCTGATTTTCGGGAGTTCGCTGCAACCGGTGAATAGGCGGGCCGCTAAAACCGTTACAAGCGTCGCTGCCGGCGCAGCTCTGAAAATTCTCCGTGACCGGTTAATCCTGTTTCGGTCTCCAGTTGTCTTACCATGTGAATGTTGCAAGACACGTATTATCTATAACCGTCCGGTTTGGAGAAATAGGAGAGTGCGATGACAAACTCCAGGAAAAACTTCATTGTAGACTTGCTCGCTTACGTGGGCTTTGTATTCCTGATCGGGACCGGTCTGATCCTGAAATACATTCTGCCCCATGGTAGCGGCCGCGTTGTCGGCGGCGGTACCGGCCACCTGTCGGCGGAGAAATTGATTACTACCTTGTGGGGATTGACCCGTGATCAGTGGGGCCAGATTCATTTCTGGATAGCTGTCGTGATACTGGCGTCGCTGTTGCTGCACCTGGTCCTTCACTGGAAATGGATTACCTGCATGCTGGGCGGGAGGAAAAGACCGGACGATGCCAATGGCGGACGGGCAGCCCTGGGGATCGCAGGCATGTTTGGTATCCTGGCTTTGATTCTACTGCCTTTTCTGACCCCCACTGACGTAGCTACCCGCGGTCAACTGCTGGAGCTTGGGGAAACTCAAAATTTACCTGTCAGTGAAGACGTTGCGGAACCGGGTACTCACGGAACGGAAATTCATGACGAATCAATTGTCGGAAGCATGAGCCTGATACAGGTTCAGAAAAAGACCGGTATTCCGTACACGTACATTCTCAAAGAACTCGGCCTCTCCGAACAGATATCTCCCGATACGAAGCTGGGCCAGCTCAGGAAAACACACGGTTTCTCAATGGAAGACGTGCGCATGATAGTCAGTCAATACAAACCCTGACGGGCGGCAAGCCGCTTTCCTGCGCCGTCACGAATACTTTCGTGACGGCAGCCTTCGGCTGATTTATGAGGTTTCCAACTTCAGTCTCACATCCATTGTGCAAAAGAGAATGTGTGGAAATGCCAATAAATGTGGCGATGCCACCGGTCAGGAAAGGATTCCTGACCGTGCGTAACCTCGCCAGGAGGCGAGCCAAGACCTGACCGAACAGTGAACTTATGGCACAACCTCTCCTCGTGCGTCCACTTCTACCGCAACTCATGTAGGTCAGGAGTCTTATACTCCTGACTTCTGTTTTAAGCTGAGTGTCAGGACCGCAAGGGTCCTGACCTACTTGACTATTTAGCGTCAGGTGATCCTGCCTGACCACGCATAAAAACTTGTTTGGAGGGGTATCGTTATTTCACCAGAGCCAGCTTATTGACTTTGCCGGTCTGGTACTTGGGGAGGGTATCGACAAACACGACTTGTTTGGGCGTCTTGTGCGGCGCCAGTTCCAGCCGACAGAAGTCCTGGATTTCCCGCTCGTCGGCAGTCCGACTATCATGGAGCACAACCACCGCCCTGATAGCTTCGCCGAGGACATCGTCCTCGATGCCTACCACCGCCACCTCCAGCACTTTTTCATTCAGAAGAATCCGGTCTTCGATTTCTTTGGCGCTGACTCGATTGCCGCCGACCTTGATAATTTCCTTCTTGCGCGACACGATATACAGATAGCCGTCCTGATCGCGACGGGCCAGGTCCCCGGTGAAGAGCCAGCCGTCGATGAGCACCTGCTTTTCTTCATCGGGCTGGTTAAAATATCCCAGCATGACGTTGTCGCCGAACACGGCGATTTCCCCTACCTGCCCCACCGGAACTTCCCGGCCGTCCGGTCCGGCAACTTTTATCGTTACACCCGGCAGGGGAATGCCAATCGAGCCGACTTTTTCAGGCAAACGCTCCGGCGGCAGCCAGGTGACGCGCGGTGAGGCCTCGGTTTGGCCGTACATGATATAGATTTCCCGGTCGGGGAAAGCCGCCATGACTTTCCTGATAACCTCCGGCGCCATCGAACCGCCGGCCTGCGTCAGGTAGCGCAGGTGAGGCAGCTTCTCAGACACGAAGGTAGCATTCCTCAACAGCAGCATGAAGTTGGAGGGAACGCCCGAAAAACCGGTTACCTGCTTCTCGATCATCGTTTTCAGCACCGCGTGCGGGAAAGCAAAGCGGTTGTCGATAACCAGCCGACCACCGACCATAACGTGAGTCAGCAACAGTGAATTGCCATATATGTAATGAAACGGCAGGATGACTATTACCGAATCAGCAGGTGTCAACTTGAGATACTCCACCGTGGCCACCGTATTAGAGACCAGGTTGCGGTGCGACAACATGACTCCCTTGGGAGTGCCGGTGCTGCCGGAGGTATAGTAGATGGCCGCCAGGTCGGTGGGGCAATCGGGGAGGTTGGCGTACATCAGATCGCCGGGTGACGCCGTCTGATCAATGTCCGCGACCAGATTGTCGAATTCGGTATCTGAGTCGACCTGTTTCAGAATTTCCGGCAGATTGGCAACCGTCACGCCGGTCTGCTCCGGCTCAACAGCTACATCGGTAATCACCAGCTTGACCGATGACTGCTCACCTAGTATCCGGGGCAGATGGCGGGTATGCTTCGCCTGCATCAACAGCACGCCGGCGTCACAGTCGTTGAGTATGAAGCCCAGTTTGTCAGGATTGAGAGAAGTGTCGAGCGGGACTACCGTATATCCGGCCCGGGAAACAGCAAAAAAGAATATGACATACTCGACCGAATTCTCACTCAGAATCGCCATCGGCGAACCGGACGGCAGATCCAGTCGGTCCAGATAGTCAGCCAGCCGAGCCGATCTCACCAGCAGTTCGCGATATGACAGGCTCTGCCCGCCATGCACGACAGCGATGCTGTCAGGGGAAATGGCGGCGCCTCTTATCAGTAAATCAAACAGTTTCATGTCAGTCAAAGTTGTAATTTGTCGTTAAACACTCGGTTCACAGCAAGTATCGGCAGGCGTGCGCCCGGCTTGATGATTCCCGCCGCAAGCCAGATCTCAACCGATAAGCTGCGAGAAGTCTTCGTACGGAATAACCGGCCAGGTTTCCGTTTCCAGAATCCCCTGGGTGTTGATTTCCGAAGCTACCTTGAAAGCGATCTTCTGATCGGAAGCGTCAAAGACGGCCAGCAGATCGTAGCGACCCAGTGTGGCAAACAGGTTCTGCACCTTGACGCCGTTGGCAGGAAAGACGTCAAGAGAATCGTTGATCTTTTTCTGCAGATCCTGATGCAGTTTCTTGGCAGCCGGATTGATCGTCATCGCCATCATGAATAATGCCATGATTGCTCCTTTTCCCTGGAGGTTACACCTGTACTATAGCAGACCAGAGAGCGACAGGCAATCGGTTTTGTACCTGATCCGGGCGAGGGGTCGTTTACGTCCGGTTTAACACGATTTCAGTAATTCACGTACACTCCCCGCTCCCGCAGGGCCGGGATATGTTCGTTGATGGATTGGTCGGACAGTGGATTGCCCCGCAGAGTGACCTCGTCATGACGCCCCAAGCCACGGTTTCGCACTAATGGATAGATGTCGGTGATCTGGTTGGCGTCGAGATGCAGTGAAGTCAGTTTGGTGAGTCGTCTGAGCGGTTCAATATTGCGGATCTGATTGTGAGACAGCCCTAGGTTGCTGAGCTTGGCCATACCGGCCAGCGGATCGATGTCCGTGATGTGACAGGACCACACTTGCAGTTGAGTAAGATTCACCAGGGTGGTGATTGGCGCAAGGTCATTGATCGGGTTGCCGGCCAGAACTAGCACGTCGAGATCGGTCAGACGGGAGAGCGGCGCAGTGCTCTCAATCAAGTTGTGATATGCGAGAAGAACTCTCAGACTGTCCATACCGGCCAGAGGCGCCAGGTCAGTCACTTGGTTCCGGTGGATATCCAGCCACTTGAGACGATAAAGACCTGTCAGCGGCCCAAGGTCCGCAATCTGGTTCTCACTGATGACAAGTTGCTCCAAACCGGTGAGTCTCGCTAGTTGAGAGATATCGACAATCTCACTATTCGGCATCCAGAGTGCCTTCAGATTGTCCAAACCGGTCAGGTCAGGTGCACTGACAAATTGGTTGCCTCCCAAATAGAGAAACTCCAACCGGGACAGGTTGCGTATCGGGCCCACGTCAGTTATCGGGTTGCCATACAGGAAAAGGTGCTGCAGGTGTTCCAGTTGACTCAGTGCAGATACATCAATGATCTGGTTGTGGCCTAAGAAGAGGAATTGCAGGTTGCTCAGGTACTTCAGTGGATCGATACTGCTAATGTTATTTCCATTCAGCACCAGAAAGGTGACATTGACCAGAGATGAAATCCCGGTCAGGTCCGAAATGCCTTTGTGTATGGCCCACAGCGTATCGATCTCATGTAGGTCCGACAGATAGAGATCACCGACCGGCTTATCCAGTTCGTTACGGATAGCTGCTTCCAGACCGGCATCGGGGAAAACTACAACAGAATCCCCGAATGGTGTGCTGGCGGATCCGGTAACTTTGTCGTCATCACACGCGGCCAGCATGGCCGCCAGCATGACACCCAGACACAACACCCGGATCAGACCAATACGATTCGTCTTCATCTTAATCTCGTACCTGCCATACAATGATCTGTCGCCACCGTCCCCCTGCAGTACCCGTCTTACAGGGTAAGTTACTTGAATTTCAGTTGTAAGTCAAGCTGCAGGCGGGTGTAATCCAATCGCCTGTCGGAAAGGTTAATGGTATTGGAAAACAGAGTTGCCTTGACCGCAGCCTTGTCTGCCACCTGCACGGCGGCATTAATTTCGTGACCACGACCGTCGGTGCCGCCGCCGCGAAAATCAGAATCCGTGAAGGTACCCACGACCGCATCTTTTTTGACATCGCGATAGATATAGCGGACAGCCCACGAGCCGACATTATTGATTTCGCCGATCCTTGTCCCTGTCAGCCAGCCGTAGCCCAGGCTGTCGATGGCGGTATTGTTGACATAGTCACCAAAGACCAGCACGGGGACATTGCCGATATAGTGCGTGAATCCGGCGAAAAGTTGCAGCAACTCGTACTCGTTGACATATCGATTGGCGACGCTGTTGCCCATCGGCCGGCTCGGATTGAAGAACGGTAGAAAACCAGCCGTGTTGAAGTAATTGAAAAAGCCGACACCGGCGAAGGCGCTGTTGTTTGTGTGGTCAGAGTGATGTTGCAGCATGATCTGTCCGGCGGCCAGCCAGGAGTCATCATCATCAGCCCGCTCCTCGATCCAGAGACCAGCGCCAACCGCGGTCAATGTAAGACGGCCGATCTCTCTGTTGTAATTGAAAGCACCACCTTCCGGATTCCAATCGTCATCCCATAGAAGTTCCGACTTTCCCGGCTTGATAAACGGGTTTTTGAACTTGCCGCCGGTTATCGACAGTTTCGGCACGGCTGCAAACTTAAATTCGGCATAGGCCAAATCCAGCATGAGACTCTTGGTGGAGAAACTACCACTCAGGGTCTGGTTGGTAGATACCGGGTCCTCTGTGCCGGTCGCCATCTGCACCACCACTTTCGTGTATGGTGAGACCGCTCCCTCTACGGCTACCCTTGCCCGGATGCGATGCCGATGGCGCGGTTGAGCACCCTCTTCGTCGATCATCTCGTGCCGGTAACGCAGGTCACCGGAGACCTTGACACTGCTTTGCGACTCATCAGCAATTGCGGTGGCGTTTAACATAACTGCACAGAGACATGTAATCAGAGTTGTTTTCATTGGCTGATGTTTCCTGCCATGTTGATTCTTGTCGTACCTGTGGGGCAATTCACGCAGAGACCTGCCGGGAGTTACATGCGTCATTCCAGATATCACAAGGCCAATAAACCAGTTCGAAATGTCTGGAAACTCCTGGAAGTGTTGCGTTCCGGCACCATATACTTTGAAATATTCCTTGCCGTCCGGATCTTGGGGAGGCCTGAGCGATAGTAGCCGGCATTTTGAAGAACCCTCTCAAGAGTCTCCCAGGTTCCACCCTGTATCGCATCAGGATCACTGAATCTTGGGCGGAGCAAAAGGCGTTCAGAAACATTCGGGTAGGCTTTCCGTAAGGCCTCAGTGTCGCCAAAAAACCAAGCCTCCAATTCCTCAACTACAATTCTATTCAATACGTGAAACGACTGCTGTTTTCCTGAGGCCATAGTTTTCGTAGTCAGTCCGGCGTTGGCAGCAGTTTCCTCCAACCGTTGTTTCAGATCAAAGCAGCCCTGTCTGTCCTCATCGATTAATACCACCAACTTATAGTTATCGGACAACCACTTTGAGTATGTCTTTAATCTGTTCGGGAGTTTCTTGAGTAAATCGTGTTTCCCATTGTAAATCAGGAATCTGTAGGTATGGTCAGTTGTGAGAATGCGAGGAACGATGTTTCTTAGGGCTTCCTCGGCAGACGGCTCCTCCAGGTGAAAATCTATATGCATGCGGCACTACCTTTTAGTGCGAGATCGCATGAACAGGTCGGTTTGTACTTCGTCACCGGCATTCCGAAGCGGATCCCCTACGTTGAACTGGCCTTCCGTCCACAGATCGCCGAGCTTGGCTCCATCGTTGACTAAGTCGGTAATACCAGATAGCTTGGAGGTTTGGCGAGCCTTGGTGTACCCATGCTTATCGCGATACAGTACCCAGAGTTCCTCTGGACGAAGCTCATTGATAAAATGCGATGAATGTGATGTAACGAGAACCTGCGAGCGGTTGGCAGCATGCCGGCACTCCTCTGTCATGCCGGGCAGGAGCCGCGGATGGAGTTGATTCTCGGGTTCTTCGATACCAATAAGTTGAGGGGGATTGGGATCATAGAGGATGATCAGATACGCGAGCATCTTGAGTGTTCCGTCAGATGTGTACTTGGCGAGGATAGGACGTTCAAAGGGAGTATCCTTTATCTGAAGCAGGAGGCGCCCATCTGCCATGACGCTCGTGTCGACCTTTTCCAGTCGGGGGATTCGCCGGGATAACGCCACCTTTATCCGTTCCAACCTGTCTTTGTGCTGTTCACTCAGGTATTGTATCACATTCGGCAAATTGTCACCAGTCTGTGATAACCGCTCCTGTGGTCCGGCTTCCTGCAAGCGCCTGGCACTCTCAGACGAGAGATATGACAGATACCAGTCCGTGATGAATCTGCGAAGTGCCACAACACGTGGATGTTTAGACAGCTGCCCGAGAGTATTGACGGCCAGCATGTCGGGAGATTCCAGCTTCTCGGGTGATCGCTTGTCGTTCTCTTCAGGCATTTCCGTGCTGATTACCTCCCCGATACCTTTCTTAAAATCAAGAAAGTGGAAAGGCCGTCCGTGCGAACCGCGCTTCCACTGAAGCCACTCTTCTGCCACGAAAGGACGGTTGTTCTCTTCGTCAATTGCAAGGTGGTAGGTTATAAGAGGCTTATCCGGAGCTTCACGATACTTCAACTCGAAAACAACAAATCCCGTCGCGCCACGAGTGCGGAGTTCCACGAACCGTCCACGTTTGTCCCAGGCCTTACGCAAGCCCACCGAGAAACACTCTGAGAGAAAAGCAAACACATCGAATATCGTGGATTTGCCGCTTCCGTTGGGTCCAAGAAACACTGTTAAAGGCGTCAGTCCCCGGAGTTCCAGATTTTGCAAAGCCCGGTAGTTTTGAACTTTCAGAAATTCGATACGTGCAACAGAATGTGTATTCCGGGTGGTCGCTTTCATACGTCCTCCTTAGAATCTTCGTAGAGGCGCGACGCGCCACATGAACGTTTCAGATTTGCACCCACAAGTAAATCCTCTAAAATGCTCTGGGGCCACATATTGGAATACGGTAGCGGCCTTTTTTATACACATTCAAGTCAATATAGCCATCTATATCAAGCGCAAAATAAAGTCCTGCCGATTATCGATTTACACACTGAATCTATCGCCGATCCTGAAGCGATTTTACTCTCTTCACCTCCCTAAATATCTCCTAAACCACTTCTCGATCCACTCCAGCCGGGCGATACGGCGGTCGGGGCGGCCGTGACGCGACAGGCCGTGCGGTTCTTCCGGGAACCGGACCATCTCGACCTTGCGCCGCAGCACCTTGAGCATGACAAACATCTGCTCCGCCTGCTCGATATTGCAACGTAAATCCCGCTCACTGTGGATTATCAGTACCGGTGTGCGGACGTTCTTGAAATAAGTGATCGGCGAGCACTTCTCGTAGTTGTCGCGGTTGGTCCAGGGCCAGCCGGCAAATTCACGGTTGAGATCGTAGCCGATATCGGACGACCCGACAAACGACTTCAGGTCGACTACCGAACGCTGGGTCACCGCCGCGGCGAAGCGGTTGGTGTGGCCGATGATCCAGTTGGTCATGTAACCGCCATACGAGCCGCCGGTGACGCCCATCTTTTTCGGATGAATAAACTTTTGCTTTTCCAGATAATCCGCCGCCGCCATGCAGTCCTTATAGTCAAGTTCGCCCCAGCCGCCGGCGATAGCCGCCGCCCAGGTTTCGCCCCGTCCGGCGCCGCCGCGTGGATTGGTGTAAAACACGACATAGCCTTTAGCGGCCAGGTACTGCATCTCGTGGAAGAAAGTGTGGGCGTACTGCACGCGCGGGCCGCCGTGGATTTCCAGTATTGAGGGATATTTCCGTCGCGGTTTGAAGTTCGGCGGTAGCACCAGCCAGCCCTGCACCCGCGTACCGTCAAACGAGCGAAACATAACGTCCCGCGTCCGGCCCAGTTTCAACTCCGTGCGCAGGAATTTGTTCAGATCAGTATGCCGCACTGCTTTCTTTTCCGCACCGTAGGTAGTGGGGCAGGTCATGATATCGCCCGGGTTGTTCAGGTCGGCATAGATCAGCGCCGCCGTCTTCGTTTTGCCGTTCAGCGAAACACCCTTCAGGTGGCACTTGCCCCGGAAAACGCAGGTCGGTTTGCCGCCCGAGGCCGGCACGTAGTAAAAGTTGGTGGCTCCGGTATCGGATGCGGAGAAATACACTCGCTTGCCGTCGGCCGACCATATCAGCGCTGACACGAAGTGTGCGTCGCTGCTGTCGGTGATCGACTGGTCGTAAACCATGCGGTCAAACTTCGGCATCAGGTCCCTGGCTTTCGGCCGACCGGACAGGCCCACTTTCCAGACATGGATATTGGTAACGCCCCATTCATCGTTCGGGTTGTCATGGCCGATGTATACGATACTCTTGCTGTCAGGGGAAAAGACCGGGCAATAAACCGGCCCGGCTACAGTGGGGACCCGTCGCTCTTTACCTCCCTTGAGTGGGACTACAAAAAGATCACCCCGCAGCGAATCGAGATCAGGGTCTTTGGCACGGTTGGAGGCATAAGCGACCCACTGGCCGTTGGATGATACGGCAGCGAAGAAATTGTCGCGCTTGCCGTGAGTCAATTGGGTCAGCTTGCCGGTGGCGATTTCCATCCGGTACACCTGCCATCGATCTTTGGGAAGGTAACCCATCCCGTCCAGGCGATACCACAGCCGTGTAATGTGGCGATAGACCGGCGGCTTTTTCTTTTCTTTCTCGTCCTTGATGTAATGCGAGTCGTTGTAACGCAGGCAGAAGACAAGCTGTTTGCCGTCCGGTGTCCATTGCAGGCAATCAACGGCCGCTTCCAACTCAACGAGTTGTTTCTCGGCGCCACCGGAGGCGGGGATCAGGTAGATTCCCAGCTTCTTGTCGCGAACGGAGACAAACGCCAGTTGGCTTCCGTCGGGCGACCAGACCGGTCGACTGTCACTTACCGAGCCATGGGTGAACGGCTGTGACTCGCCGGAGGTAATATCCAGCAGGTGAAGGTTGGCATAGTACTTGTTGTCCTTTTTATCCATCTGCTCGACAGTGTAAGCAATCTTCTTTTCGTAGGGTGACATTGCCACCGAGGTGGGCATTCTGAGTTTGAAAAGGTCTTCAGCCCTGATGGCGCGTTTCTTTGCGGGTTTGATGGTAGCTTTTGGCATCTTAATCCATCCCTTTCATCTTTTCGTTGTTTGAAAGAGACAAGTTACGCCAAATCGCCCGCCAGACAAGCGCAAAATGGATGTGGTGGTGGATGCCCGGAGGTCAGTTGTTGAGGCCTGTGGCGGGGGCGGGGATACGGCCGCCGCGAAACAAGTCCGCCAAAAGCGGACGCCTCATGCGGACGACTTAGTGATATCACCCATGAGCGTATCTGCTTTGTTGTTCGCTGTTCAGTATTTGCGGATCTCGGATAGAGAGCTTGACAATCCCCTCTTATCCATACATAATACGACGAGTTCGTGAACGAGTACACAAAAGTGTAACAGAAAGAGCCTTCTTCGGCTCATAGCCTGATAGGACTGCTGTCTGGGGAGGAGCAAACCATGACCAGAAGGAAAGCTTTGGTCATCGGGATTGACAAATATCCCGAAAGCCCTTTAAGAAACTGCGAAAGCGATGCTCAAGAGGTGGGCGATATACTTGGTTTTCCCGAATATAACTTCGAGGTGAAAACTCTACTGAATGCAAATGCTACTAGGCGAGAGATCCTGGGGCACCTAAATGAGCTTTTTGAAGATGAACCGGAGTTTGCGGTCTTTTATTTCGCAGGACACGGAATGACAAATGAGTTAACTACTTACCTTGTTTCTGTAGACACCGATGACATAGATCCGGGCATTGATTTGGACTACTTGAGGCGGTTAGTAAAAAGTAGGGCCGGGCTTGGTCGCTCCATAATCATACTGCTAGATTGCTGTCATTCTGGATCTGCCAATATACGTAGTTCAAGAAACACTAATCTGAGATTTGCAAGTAACCAAGACATTGACTCACTTATGCATTCTCTAGGATCAAGTACTGTGGTTATTGCAGCATGCCAGCCACAGGAGTTGGCCTATGAAGAACCTTCGTTGGAGCATGGTGTGTTTACATTTTATTTGTTGGAGGGTATGTATGGCGATGCAGCTGATCATAACGGCAGCATTACCGCTCTGAATCTTTATGAGTATGTTTCTCAAAGACTTGAAAAGGTTACAAATCAGACGCCGGTCTTCAAGGGTGATATAATAGGTCGGAATGTGTTGGCAACCGGTCTGAAACCTCGCGACGCTACTGTACTTCCTAGCGATGAAGCCAGGAGAATCGAGATCACCGCGGAGAACATGATCAATGAATACATTCAGCTAACATCCGTAGATCTATCGTCCTGGGATAGGAATGTATACAAACATGCCAGTTCCGCTCTAGAGCCCAAGTTGCGTTGGTTTAACAAGCAGCTTCTAAAGTATCCGAGTTTATCGAAAAGCCAGATATTCAAATCTGCTTTTTCGACCGCACAGGCAAAACGAGCAGATTTGGGCCATCTGAAAGAAGGACTTAACGCCGGAATCGGTACCATTGGAGCCAAGCTGGGTTCCGGGACTTTCGGCACAGTCTGGCAGGTGAAGACTGACGAAAATTATGATCTTGCTTATAAAGTTTATCACCCGATGGATCTGGAAAATCAAGAAAAATTGGCGCGTTTTTACCGCGGTTACCGAGCTATGCAGCAGCTGGACCATCCTCATGTCGTCAAAGTATATAGTTATACCGAATGCCCAATCGGCTTTACGATGCAGCTGATAAAAGGTCCTAATCTGAGAGACTTTGTGTACATGGATGCGAATCCTGAGGAGATCATACACCAACTCTTGGACGTGGGCGAAACGCTAAAGCATGCGCATTCCAGGGGGGTTATTCATAGAGATGTAAAACCGGAAAACATAATAGTGAGCTCTGAAAAAGAAGAGGGTGATACGGCCAATCGCCCATACTTAACTGACTTCGACTTGGCATGGTTTAGCACCGCGACTCAGTTTACGAAAGAAGGAGTAGGTAGCCTCATCTATGCGGCCCCTGAGCAATTGTCCAAACCACAATCAAATGTAGCACATGCTGTAACAACAGATGTTTACGCTTTTGGGCAGCTATGTTTTTTCTTCTTGTGCAGGAGGGATCCAGTTCCTGGGCTTGCCGATAACTCACGCGCTCTGAGAGAATCTGTGATAACCTGGAGTACTGAAGAGCCGGCCCAGAAAATGGTGCAACTCTATGAACAGTGCACCCAGATAAAACCAGGGAACCGAATCCAGGATTTCCGAGACCTTTGCGATCAACTCTTTGAAATCCATCAGCTCATTACGGAACATGACCACAGGAGAATAATCGGCTTCGATCGGTTTGCAAAGCAACTCATGTTCTCAATTATAGGTTTGTCTCCTGATTGGAAGATTTCGGACACCGTGTTTTTCACTAAAACTAGACACTATAGAGTGTCTATGAACTATTCTGATGCGTCGCGGGGGAAATGCACTATTGGACTGGAGATATTTGCTGAGGTACCACATATGGGAGATGGGAGTATTACCTATCAGCAACGCCGCAGGAAGTTGAACAGGAGGATTGATTCGGTTTTGAAATCATATCAGAACCGGGTAGTCCGACGGGCGGGGAAGGTGGCACCGTTCTCTATCACTCTATTCATTAACAAAATACAATTGAACACGGACGGTGTTGAATTCTGCCGCCAAATCCTCATGAGGGTCATAAACTGTTTAGAAGGCAATTAACCCAGCATACATTCGTGTCGCATCTATTTGGATTGACTTTTAGCAGCTTGAACCTGCATGGATTTAAGAACGGATAGCGGCGCATCCGCAAGTGATTAACAATCAACGTATTGCGCCCTGAACCAAACGTCTGGCGCGGATTAGTGCACTTGTTACTTTGACTCTTTTTTGATCGTTTTGGACAGTTCATGCTCAAGAATTGGCGGCATCGAACTGAACAAATCTAAGAATATGTTACACTTTCTCCCGCTTGTTAGTGTGTTTCTTTGTACTTCTTCAGCACACCGATTACGTAGTCGATGTCGGCTTCAGTATGAGAGGCGCTGACCTGGAATCTGATCTCTTCGTCGCCTTTGGGAACTACCGGGAAATTCAAGCCCGTGGCCAACACGCCATTTTGCGTCAGAAATTTCACAAGATCGGTAGTTTTTTGTGTATCTCTGACCATCAGCGGTACCACCGGATGAGGGCCTTCAATAGTTTCATAACCGGCGTCTTTCAAACCGGTTTCGAACCTCAGGGTCATCTTGCCGAGATGCTCCAGTATTTTGAGGCCTTCCGGGCTGTCGAGGATGTTAATGGCCTTCATGGCGGCAGATGCTTCCGAAACGGTTATCGGGTTGGAGTAGATGTACATGGGGGCCGTCTCACGCAGGTACTCAATTATGGTTGCCGACGACGTCACAAAGCCACCATTCACACCGAAGGCCTTACCCAACGTGCCGATCATTATGTCAACCCTGGTATTCAGGTACTCTTCCGTCCCTCTACCCGTCTTTCCTAAAGCGCCAATACCATGAGAATCATCCACAATAGAAATCACGCCTTCTTCAAACTCACTGTCATACTTTTTGCAGATTTCGACCAGCTTGTCCAGTGGAGCATAATCACCTCTCATGCTGAAAATGCCGTCCGTAACAACCAGGGCTCTTTTTCCTTTACCAATGCTGTCTTTCAGCTTGGCCTCAAAATCCGCCATGTCGTTGTGTTTGTATATGAACTTACCGGCCGGTCGGGAAAGTCTCATTGACTGGATGATGCAGTTGTGGTTCAGTTCATCGCTGACGAAGACGGTTTCTTTTGTCGTCAATGGTACGATAACGCCCATGCTCGTTACGTAAGCTGAGCTAAAGAGCATGGCTGCTTCCCGATCAAGGAACGTCGATATTTTCTTTTCCAATTCAATGTGTGCTTGATACGTACCGCTGATAAACCGGACAGATCCCGGTCCGACGCCGAACTGCCTGGCGGCTTCTTCTTCCGCTTCGATGACATCTTTACGAAGGGACATCCCCAGATAGGAATTGGCATTCATCTTGATGAATTCTTTATCCCCCTCACCTTCGATAAAGTAGCGAGCTCCGTTTTTGCCTCCTGCCAGCTTCACGCCGGTGATGACCATCTCTTTACCTTTGGCGGTGCCTTTTGCCTTGAGTTCATTTAAGTCTCGGTCTAAAGCACTGTTTAATTTTGTTACTGACATTACGGCTCCTGTAGATTTATCCGTTACAAAACATTTTGTTCATTTTCGTGGTTTGAATATTCTTATTTAAGCTTCTTCGAAAGCACCTCTATCATATCCTTTGTCATTTCGGGGAGTGTGTATTCAGGTTTCCACCCCCATTCTTCCCTGGCTGCGGAATCGTCCATATTGTTGGGCCAGCTATTTGCTATCGCCTGCTTGACAGGGTCGACATCGTAATCAATTGTGAATTCCGGTATTATCTTTTTGATCTCAGCCGCGAGAATCTCCGGATCAAAACTCATGGCAGTAACATTGAATGCATTTCTGTGCTTTAATTTGCCCGGGTCCGCTTCCATTAAATCAATGGCAGCCTTGATGGCATCCGGCATGTACATCATATCCAGGAATGTTCCGGCACCAAGATTACAGGTATATTTCTTATTCTTAATGGCTTCGTAGTATATTTCCACCGCGTAGTCCGTGGTACCGCCCCCCGGTAACGTTTCATTGGATATAATTCCGGGGTAGCGAACTCCGCGTGTATCGACACCAAATCTCTTGTGATAATAATCACAGAGCAATTCCCCTGCGACCTTGGTCACACCATACATTGTATTAGGACGCTGAATCGTGTCCTGGGGTGTGTCATCCATAGGAGTAGATGGACCGAAGGCGCCAATTGAACTTGGGACGAAAACCGCACATTCATTCTCGCGAGCCACTTCCAGGACATTGTAAAGTCCGTTGATATTCACATCCCATGCAAGCTGCGGATTGGCTTCTGCAACTGCCGAGAGTATCGCGGCAAGATGAAAGATGGTATCTACGTCGTATTTCTTGACGACACTTCTTAACGTATCCATGTCCGTGCAGTCGACAACTTCAAATGGTCCTGAATCCAGCAGTTTTTCACTTGGTTTGGTTTTTCTTCCTCCGGCTACAACATTGTCATTGCCGTACCTTTTGCGCAATTCCATTGTCAGCTC
Source organism: bacterium (assembly GCA_043811375.1). Taxonomy (GTDB): domain Bacteria; phylum Zixibacteria; class MSB-5A5; order GN15; family FEB-12; genus JBDRNJ01. The sequence continues at coordinate 25,591 of JBDRNJ010000084.1, forward strand.
AGACCCGATCTGTCCGACTGACCCCGTTACTAAGATTTTTTTCATCTCGCATTACCTCAATATGTTTCAATACAACTATTCAATTTACAGTATCGCGATCCTCACAGGTAAAGTACATGAGAACACGTTGAGTAATCGTAATCAATAGAGCAGAGATTGTCAAACGGAAAGCAGGCGAATCCGGGCGATTCGAGTGGGGGTTTACTCATAGTATAGCAATCAGTTAGGTGTTGTAGGGCAGGTCTGGCACAGACCTGCCATCTGTCACACCTGGATTCCTGCTTTCGCAGGAATGACCCCACTGGTTCTGACATGCTGCACCCAGCCCCAGCCCAGACTAAGATTGGATTCGGAACCCGACCTTAGTTTTATTCAACTTGAATCTGAATCACCGTCTTCGTCGTCGCGGCAGGACAATCGCTCGCGGAAGTTACCACTTGTGATGTAAAGCACTGCCGCTGCGACCAGCGCCAGGCCGCAGACAATCAATACCACATGGTACCATCTGATTTCACGTACGCTTATTATCACGCTTACACCTCCAGTGTTTTCTTTCTATTTTAATCGTAGAAACCCACCTGAAAGATGTGCCACCCCGGAGTTTTGAGTTTCGATGAGTCTGAGAGCGTTTCTGGACATAGATTAAAAATAATCGATCGATGGACAAAAGCAAATCGATTTGAGCGGTACCGCCATAAACACATCAGCAATCAGCCGGTCCCTGTAACCAAATGGCCGCTCGATGGAGTACCTTGCCGGGTAAATTAAAATGAGACGCCGCTCACACTCCCCTCGAATGTGAGGCGGCGTCTGCCAAAGAGAAAGAATAAAACCAAGCACCAACAACAGCGCTGGAGCAAAAATGACACTATACGTTGTAGCAATGTCGGTGCCGCTTGTCTCAGTGGACCCGTCCAATGGTGTTATCTAATTGTGCTGCAATGGATTGGTTTGTAACTGTCGGGCTCTCGGGGTAGTAAAAGAGTCGGTGAGTCGTATGATTATACGAAACCTGTCGCAAAAAAAGACGGTAAACGCTTGTTTGTCAAACGTTTACCGTTATTGCACAGCAACTCGTACACATCGTATCCGCTCACGACCGGCAAGATCAGCGATACTATCACCCACAGCCAACAAGTGCTGATCCGGCCGTACGGCCAGCTACCGGTTACCACACGGTGTCAAGACTGCTGATTGCAGTTGTCCGCTTTTCAATTAGAGAACCGTCTCAGTGGACGACACCTCCTTCCAGATTGATCTGGTACCGTCTCACTTTTGTTCGAATAGTCGCCTCGTGGATTCCCAACATGCGGGCCGCCTCGGACTTGTTGCCGCGGCTGGCCAGCAAAGCTTCGACTATCATCCGACGTTCCAGTTGCTCGACCCGCTCGAACAGTGATTGGGCAACCTGCTCCCGTTCGGGCGAAAAGATTGATCGTGACAACTCGACCAGGTCGCCTTCTTTCACCAGTTCAACCATGACTTCCAGTTGTCTGACCTTGTTGAGCAGTTCGCGGGTGTTGCCGGGCCAGTTATGCTCGATAAACTGGTGCACCAGTTCGGTCGGAGGCGGGCCGTTGCTTTTAAGCAGCCGGCTGTTTGCCATGAAGTGTGCCAACAGAAGCGGGATATCCTCTTTCCGCTCGCGCAGGGCCGGGAGATGGAAAGCGAATCCGCTCAGTCGGTAGAACAGGTCGCGTCTGAACTCGCCCCGATCGACCTTCTCTTCGAGATTATTGTTGGTGGCCACAACCAGCTTGATATCAAGCTGTACTTCCTCGGTGGAGCCCAGCGGCATAACTCGGCGCGTTTCCAACACTCCCAGCAGTTTGGCCTGAAGTACCAACGGCATATCGCCAATCTCATCCAGGTAGAGAACACCTTGATTGGCGGTCACGAACAGGCCCGGTTTGTCGCTATCGGCTCCAGTGAAGGCGCCCCGACGGTAACCGAACAGTTCCGATTCCAGAAGCGTTTCCGGAAAGGAAGCACAATTGACCGCAACCAGGGGAGCCTGTGGACGCACCAGTGAATGATAGTGGCGAGCCAGATGATCCTTGCCGACGCCGGTTTCTCCGGTCAAGAGCAACGGCAGATCGGATCGGCCGATGGCCGGCAATTGCGACAGGAAACGCTTGATGACCGGGCAGGCCGTCAGGTAATCGTTCGAGTTGACCCGGCCAACAGAACCTGTGGTCGGATCAGCAACTGAAGAGGTAAGCGGATAATCGATCCCGTTGATTATCTTCTCCACCTCTTGAATTCCGGCCGTCAGAGCATGACGACGGTAGAACTCTTCGGCTCGGAAGAGGTAGACCAGCCGCTGTCTGTCAGGGAAGAGATTCGATTGACCGGCCTGGACCAGCGTCCGGGCCAGTTCGAAGCGTACTCCGCTCTCACGAATGAGTTCCAGGGCTTGAGCAAAGTACTCCCGTCCTTCGGACTCGTTACCGTCGGCTTCGGCTATGACAGCCTTGATTCTCAGTAGAGCGCCGATCTCAACGCTGTTGCCGGCCCGGTCCATGATAGCCATGGCTTTGGAAGCGCACTGTCGGGCAGCCGAAAATTCCTGCTTCAGCAGGTGCAGTTCGGCCAGGTGTCTCAGCACGCGTGCCGTCAGAGTCGTGTTGGGAGTTATTTCCTCCGCCAGTCGGCGGGCGCTGTCCAGCGCCTGCTGCGCCTCCGGCAAGCGACCCCAGCGATAGTAGAGCTCACCCCGGTAGGTCAGGCTGATTACTTCGTTGCGTCGCCCGTTAAGGGCAGCTATCTGCCGGTCGGCTTTGTCAAGCATTTGCTCGGCCTCACTGAACCGGTCCTGCCGGATATAGACATATCCCAGAGCAATGCCGGCCCGGATCGTTTCCGAGGTGTCGCCCAGTTCCCCGGAGAGATCAACATTCATCTGAAGATGTTCTTCAGCTTTGCTGAAATCTCCCAGGAAAGTATGGATGCGACCGATATTACCCATCATGTACGCCAGTTTCCGTTCATCGCCCAGTTTCCGAATAATTTCCACGGCGTCGGTCAGCACCGAAAGCGCGTTGCGGTAGTCGGACTGTTTGTAAAACAGACCGGCCAGCAAATTCAGCGCCCGGCTCTGACCTTCAGGAGAGTCCTGACGTCGGAAGATTGATTCGGCATCCCGGAAAGCCTTTTCCGCCTCTTTGAACTCGCACATGTCGCGCAGGATGCCGCCGAGCGTAAGGAACGTCTCGGCCAGATCCCGGCTGTCGCCTTCCTGCGCCACCCGATTCTGCGCCAGTCGCGCTGTTTTCAAAGCGGTCGGGTAGTTCGAGAGAGAAGCGTAGGCTTCGGCTGCATGACGAAGAACTGATCCGGCCGGCGCACCAGCCGCGGCCTCAAGCTCTACCCGGTTGTCTTCGTAGAACTTGACGGCGGCGGTGAAGTCCCGCTTCTGGATCAGACACGCCATGTAGTGATTCATGGCGTGGCGGAAGTCACAACCTTTATGTGCCTTCTTCATCTCGTGTTACCCTTGTTGTTATCAGTCGGATTCGAATCTTCCTCCTGATTTCCTCCGTTGGGAATGATGTAAAAGTGGGTTTTCCGGTTCATACTCCTGTTCCAGGAGTCACCGTAGAACCAATCACCAAAAACGATGTTGATCAGCAAATCCAGGTGTGTGAAACTCGATCCCACCGGGACAAAACCTCCGCTGCCGGGGGCCAGATCGATACTGCCATCCCAGCGCTGTTCGCCTCCCCAGGTGTGATCATCACCCCGGGACGGGTCCTTGTAGTTGTAAGGCTGTTCTCTGGAGAACGAGACGTCCGACACGACCAGGACCAGCAACAGCGCAATTGCAATTGTAAACACGCGCTTCATAAGAGCACTCCTTGTATTATGTTTATTACATCATATTTTTATTCGTGAGTGTGGTGAAAGCTTCAAAGCATGGTCGGGTTCTACGGACACCTCGACCGCAACTTAAAAATAGCAGTTTTCTCGTTGTTTGTCAACCGTTTTTTTGCTCTACCGACGATCACACGACACCGCTGCACGGTACAGAGAAACAAGTGTGTTGTGCGTCTGGCTTCGAATGGAGAAAATATTTCCCAACCTCCTCTGATGCTGCGTTCAGCTCCAACCGTTTATAGTATTCGATATGCGACAGGGGGAAAACACTGAGCGCGGCTGCGAGTGTGATTGAAAACTCGTCGATACCACCATCAATACGGGTAGAATATGAAAAACAGCAGCGACATTCCTCCCAGAACCCACAATCCCGGGCGAATTTCACGCGCTCGGCCGGCCAGCAGTTTTAGCAGAGGGTATGTCACAAAACCGGCAGTCATGCCGATGCCGAGGTTGTAAGTGAAACTCATCAGCGTGATAATACAGAATACCGGTACCACCTCGGTCAGATCGTTAAATTTGACGTGGGCAATCGGCGATAACATCAACATACCGACCACCATTAATGCCGGTCCGTAGGCGCAGGATGGTATCGCCGCCACGAACGGCGCTACAAACAAAGCCAGCAGAAACAAAAAAGCGGTGAACACCGACGTCAGACCCGTCCGGCCGCCGGCCTCGATGCCGGTGGCTGATTCCAGGTAGGTGCCGGAGGTAGTGGTCCCCAGCACGGAGGCGACGATTGTCGAGACAGAATCGCATAGCATCGGTTTCTCGACCTCGGGGAGATTGCCGTTTTCGTCAAGAAGGTTGGCTTTATACGACAGACCGATCAGGGTACCGGTGGTATCGACAAAGTCCATGATCAGGATGGTCAGGATAACGGCAAAAAACCCCCAGTGCAGAGCGCCAAAGATATCCAGTTGACAAAAAATCGGAGCTAAACCTGGCGGCAGACTAACCCATTCCTGCGGCAGTTGAGCGATTCTGGACAGGAAGGCGGCCAGTGTGACTGCCAGGATACCAATAAGAATAGCTCCTTTGACTTTGCGGATCATCAGGAAGCTGATCAACAGAAAGCCGGCGATGGCCAGTATCACCGAACCTTCGTGAAAATCGCCCACATGGACCGGAGCACCGGCCACACCCACCGTGACGATGCCGGAAGCATTCAGACCGATAAAAGTCAGGAACAATCCCATACCGACGGCAAACCCGATCTTAAGTCCCTCCGGGATGGCATTGGCCAGCCAGCTGCGAATTTTCAGTATGGTGATCAGCGTAAACAGCACGCCGCTGATAAAAATCGCCCCCAGCGCCGTCTGCCAACTGTAACCCAACACTCCCACTACCGTGTACGCAATGAAGGCGTTTTCTACCATATAGGGTGCGATTGCGAAGGGCCGGTTAGCGTAGATTCCCATTGCCAGGGTACCGAAAAAAGCACTCAGTATGGTGGCCACCATCGACGGTCCGAAAGGAATCCCGGCTGCTTCGAGGATTTTGGGATTGACGATAATGATGTAGGCCATGGTAACAAAGGTGGTGGTCCCGGCAATGGCTTCCTGACGAACCGATGACCCCAGTTCGTCGAGTTTGAAGTATTCTCTCAACATATTTTCATTATCCCCGTCTGACAGTCGATGGGAGATTCGCTGGTTGGGACCGGACTACCACCACTTCTGCCGGCCGTTTTCGAGCGTGAAGATCCGCTCCTCCTTTCTGGAATCTTTCGCCACCAGCCAGTACAGACCGCCATCAGGTACATCACACCACTGCAGCGGCTTCTCCCCGGTTATCATGGTACCCAGCGATTGCCAGCCATCATTGAAGAAAAACAACTCGTACTCGATCCCCACCGACAAATGCGACACTGCCGTCTCCCCGCTATCGCCCGCGCACGACTGCGGATCGGTGGCGGTCAGATTTACTGTCGCTGTTCGCAGCGTATCTGCCGGCAGGGTCGTGATACGGCCGTCCGGCCCCAGTATGAACGGTGCCGCCAAAGGGATCAGTTTTTCATCGAAATAAATCGTCGGTAGGTAGACGATATCGGTGCCCATATCGGTAAATGTTACCTGCCCGTCGTTGATCCGTCCCCAGTGAATTGCTCGCCACTCTCCCGAATTGAACACGGCCAGATAGGCAAAATTCCGGCCGGCGGCAGCTGTACTGTCGCAGGTGATAGTGACGTCGCTGACGTCGACATAGTCGGCAGTAACATCGATATAGCTCCTGCCTCCCAGCCAGGGGGGAACGTCTTCATCTTCGTTTTTAAGAAAGGCCAGGTTGCCCGGCTGATGTGCAAACATTTTGCGATATACCTTAGCGATACGATGACCCAGCCGGTACTCACCGGGGTTGGCTTCGGCGCCCATAAACGGTATGGCCCGACCGTCCGGTGTCAGGATGGCATTCCAGGCATGGTTGTTGCCGGCGTTGGCCCAGGCGGGAGTGTAATCGCTGGTGACGGCCAGCCCGTTGGCCCTCATGGCATATATGGTCAGGTTGGTCATGTCCTCACAGCGCCCCATCTGATTGGTCACCATTTCACTCAGACCCTGGTCGGTAGGATGGCAGTAGAACCGCTCATCGAATCTGAACCAGGACTTGATATCGCTGTTTATCAACTGAGCGGCTTCGACAGGATCGTGCGGGTCTTGCATCTGCTGTTTTAGTCCTTCGTAGCGCTGCCAGCAGGATTGACGCCAGGACTGAAGCGGCTCGCCGCTGCCGCGATACGGCAGAACGTAGGCGCAAAAATCATTAAATGACAGATGGCGGCTCCATGGTTTCTCATGCCAGGCTTTAAGCGCCCAGGTGATATTCTCGATGAGGTACTGCGAGGTGATGACATCGATATCCATTATCGAATCTTTTTTCTTAAAATCGAGCTCACCTCGTCGGCTTTCGATATCATCCAGAGCCTTAATCAATGTTTGATAATCGGGGTAGTCCAGGACATCCAGAGAGACTTCGGAGTGGCTGCTGTCATAGAGAGCATACACCGTATAGCGGTGTCCTTCCAGGTTACCGATCAGATATTGGGCAGAGGCCAGCCCCATCGAATCGCCTTGCTGTTGAAAATAGGTCAGGGTTTTCTGAAGTTCACCCCGGTTGTCTCTTGCCTTTTCAAGCACTTTTTCAATTTCCGCCGGGTACTCCGCAGAGCGGGTCTGAACGCAGGCGGTACCGAAAACTACTGCCAGAAACAGCAGAACGGGCGCCATTTGTATTCGATTTGCCATCAGGAACTCCGGTTATCAGTTAATGGTTACTCAATATAGGACAACGAATTGGGCAATCCAACAGGGAAATTGCCCCGGCCGGCTGAGACCGATTCTGACCCGGCCCGGTCATTAAACTAAACACCACCGGCCGATGATACGTTTATAATATACTGGTGGGCCGGGTGTTGTTGTGGTCTGCCCGGTTCCCCGTGTCTAACAAACAGCAGCGCTGTCCGGATTGCTTAGGCTGGGGGAGGTTGGCGTAATTGTTGCGAACAGTTGCAGAAACAGGTGAGGTCGCTGTGTGTTGTTTTAGACGGTGGTTGAGGTATTCGGCGAGCCTGGGGTTCTTATTGTACCTGGTATCGTGCAGCGGGGATATCAATGTTACCACCGCTCCGGAAGTTGTATGGACCGATCCCTCTAACGGTGCTCAGAATGTCTCGCTCTCCACGCCAATCCGGGTCGGTTTCTCAAGAGTCATGGACCCGGCCACCATTAGCGTGACCACGTTCACGCTCGACAACAACGCCTACGGGGTGGTGGAACAGTTGGGAACGACGGCCACTTTCACACCGATCAAGAGATTCAAGCTGAACACGACCTATACCGTAACGATTACCACCGGAGTACGTGATCGGGATGGAAATCCGCTGGAAGTGGCCCATGTCTGGCATTTCCACACGGTACCGCCGGCCCCGGCAGTGAGCCGTTTCAATCCTGACAGCGGCCGCGCCGGTTGCATCATTACGATCTACGGCGCCAATTTTTCAGACAATCCGGTGGGTAACAGTGTTCGCTTTAATGGGGTCCAGGCGACGATTATCTCAGCATCTCCCACAGAGATCAGGGCCGAGGTACCCCTTGGCGCCGCCACCGGTCCGATCACCGTGGCTACAGCCGGGGGACGCACCGTTTCGGGAATCTTCTATGTGATCCGGCCCGGTGAGATATGGGAAGCGGTGTCGTCCGGCGTCATCAGTTCACTGGCTGGTGTGACCTGGACGGGTTCGCGGTTTATTGCCGTTGGGGTTGCCGGCACTATCCTGACGTCGCCGGATGGCGTCACGTGGACAAAACAGGTATCCGGGACTCTTCATGGTCTGAATGATGTCTCCCGGTCGGGTGATCGGGTGGTAGCTGTTGGCGATGTCGGTGAGGTTCTTTCCTCCCCAGATGGCATCGAATGGGAGCGGAGTGAGTCACCGACTCGTTCTTCTCTGTTTGCAGTAACCTGGACCGGTAAAGTATTCCTGGCTGTTGGGGCTGACGGTGCTATTCTGGCCTCGGAACAGGGGCGGGAATGGGTATCCCTGTATTCGCAAACTTATGACTGGCTGTACGATGTGGCTGTCCGGGGTGATTTGCTGGCGGTTTGTGGACACTCCGGTGTTATCCGTACGTCCCGCGATGGTATTCTGTGGGTTCCGCGTGAGTCCGGCACTAGGGCCACTCTGCTGGGGGTAACTGTAACTGAAACCGTCCTGGCGGTGGTCGGACATAACGGCACCATTCTGACATCAACGGATGGCCAGGTTTGGGTGGCGCGCCAGTCACAAACATCCAGCCATCTGGGCGGTCTGGCCTGGTCGGGAGAGATGTTTGCAACCGTTGGGCTTGGCGGAATCGTGCTGACGTCACCTGAAGGGATCAACTGGACTGCTCGCATTTCGCCTACCACCGCCGATCTGACCGATCTGGCCTGGTCCGGTACCAGGTTTGTGGCAGTCGGCTACCACGGCGCCATTATCACTTCTTATTGAACCAAACAAGCATCCCGGTATTGGATTTCAATTGAACCTGATTAACACTCAAGCTATATTCGGTCGGTAGAGATTTGTGATTTGTTGCAGCCCGGTGCCGCAGCCGAAACTTCGGCACCGCGCAGAAGGAGATTTTTATGTTCCCCACCAGACGATTATTGACCGGGTTGGCCGTGCTCGTTTTGTTGCTGATGATCGGCTCATGTGATAGTGATGAGACTACCGAACCGACCGTTGTTGAGGCTGGAGATTACTGGTATCTCAACGCCACCGGCACCAGCGCCTATCTCTTCGATTTGGCATACTCGGGCAATCGCTATGTTTGCGTGGGAGAAGGCGGAGTCATTGTGACCTCGCCCGACGGCACGGTCTGGACGATGCGACCCTCGCCCACTACCGAGGATATGCTGGGAATCACCTGGGCCGATTCATTATTCGTTGCTGTCGGTGACGGCGGGACTATTATCACTTCACCAGACGGCCTCACCTTCGCGGAAGTATCATCGCCGACCTCCAAGTGGCTGTATCGTATCGCCGCTTCTGAAGCCGGGTTGGTGGCGGTGGGCCAGGACGGAACCATTATTACATCCGCCGATGGCCTGAGTTGGGACTCCGTGATTACGGTCCGGGACACTTTTGTTTTCGGAGACGTCACGGTGGACACGGCCATCAACTCCAATCTCTATGGCGTCACCTGGGCTGACAGCCATTTTGTGATAGTCGGCGGTGGTGTGGCGCTGCAGTCACCCGACGGTGAGAGTTTCAGCGTCGTCAACTCCGACCTGGGGCGCTACTTCTATGGTGTCGCCCGGTCTGACACCCAGTATGTCATCGCCGGGCAGGATGGGTCTATCCTCAGTTCTCCTGATCTGAGCCTGCCGGATTCCATCCGCTGGAAGAAGCAGATGCTCGGCTTGCGTATCAACTTTCTTGATGCTGCCGCGACTGATTCACAGTTCGTGGTGGTCGGCGAGCATGGCGCTATCGTGTCCTCACCCGACGGCGAAACCTGGACCTGGAGCGACTCTCCGTATCCCTTCCACCTGCGCGGCGTGGAATGGACCGACGATCATTTCACTGCCGTGGGATTGGATGGAACAATCCTCACATCGCCCGACGGCCGCGCGTGGACCCGTTGGCCCTCCGGACCGACGACAATGCTCTACAATGCTACAGCTTCTGATTCGCTGCTGGTGGCGGTCGGTGACAGCGGTACTATCATGACCTCGGCCGATGGCTCCGTCTGGACCCGGCAAACGCCGGTCACCGGCGATTCACTGATGGGAGTGGCCTGCTCTTCAGATCGCTACCTGGCGGTGAGTGCCGGTGGTTTAATTGTTTCCTCGCTCGACGGGGTGGACTGGACGGTTGTCGATTCCCTGGTCGGCGGCCAGCTAAACGACATTGTCTGGTCGGGATCAGAGTTTATGTCGGTGGGGGGGCAGGGCACGGTAGTCACTTCGGGCGATGGTATTACCTTCGACAGCGCCAACGCCGGAACGTCACTAAACCTCTACGATGTTATCTGGTCCGACACTCAATACGTAGCTGTTGGTGCTGACGGTATTATCATGACTTCACCCGACGGCAATACCTGGATCGAGTGGATCAGGCCGGCCGTTCTGCCCGATTTGCATGGTGTGGCGGCGGCTCCCGGGAAGCTGGTGGCGGTGGGTGACAGCGGCACGGTGCGTCTTTCCGTCGACCAGGGTATCAGTTGGAATTTGCAGGCAGTGCCCACGGCGGAGAACCTCCGGGCGGTTACCTGGTCCGGCAGCAGATTTGTGGCTGTGGGAGCGCTGGGAACGGTTCTGGTGTCGTCCGACGGTATAAACTGGGTGGTGAAAACATCGGCGGTGACTGTCAGGCTGAATGATGTCATCTGGACTTCCGAACGGTTCCTGGCTGTCGGAGCCTACAATGTTATTTTATCCTCTCAGTAGCGATTTGTTATTATGATCCGGATGCAAATGATAATCCTGCTGTTGATATGGTTCGGTGGCAGGACACTGGTGTTTGGTGTCGAAACCGAACCGTCTACCGCTGTAAGGGATACTCTGGTTGCGGCCGATGAAGGCCGCCCGCCGTACGTCATTAGTATTGGGCACAGAAAAATTTCACAGGGAACGATTGAGGATACAATTGGTGTCCGGCTCAAATCGGGCAGTCGGGAACTGGCTGCCTTTGACCTGAAGCTGGCTTTAAGCAGCCGCCTGATCAATATCGACACGGTACTACCGGGAGAGATTCCCGACTCCTGTGGCTGGGAGCTTTTCCGTGCCCGTCGTCTTGAAAATACCCCCGATACCGACTTTCCGCAACAGGTCTGGAGGATTGTGGCGCTGGCTCGGACGAGCCCATCAGGTGACGGACCGAACTGTTTGGGTCTCGACAGGGATGCCTCCCTGCTGAGATTGGTGATATCCAGTCCGCCTCTGGCGATGGTGCCCGATACCGTCATAGAGATTTTCTTTTTCTGGGAAAACTGCTCCGATAACACCATCGCCGGCCCGGACGGTGATACGCTGGCTGTCTCGGTCGCTGTCTTTGATAACCAGGACGGCAATAATCAGGAGGAATTGGCGGATTTTCCCTGCCGAACCGGAACACCCCGGCACTGTATCGATCCCACCGTTCGCAACCAGCCCCAACGCTGGATCAATTTCCATAACGGTGCCGTTGAATTTCGATTCGACTTTGGCCAAAGCGGAGCAGATACGTCCGACACGACAGATCGTTAGACGGTCCCGAGGGCCGATAACATCAGACGCTGTCGCTTTTTTCACTTGCACAGTATCAACCGCGCCGATTACTTGTCGTTATGCCTCGTCGTGTCAGACAGTCCCGGTCTCTGCTGACTCCTCTGGCGGAGAACCTGGTGCGCCGGTTCGCCTCGACGGACACCCGACTGCGGCGTCAGGTGGTCAGGTATGCCTTCTGGATGCTGGGACTGTTGTTCGGATGTTCGCTGATGATCGGTTCCTACAGCCTGCCGAGAATTGTCCGCCTGGAACTTGAGAAAAGATCGTTGGTAACGGCCAACCGCCAACTGACGATTGAGCTCGTTGATTCCCATCGTATAAAAAGAATGCTTCAGTACGATCCCGTCTACCTGGAGTATGTCGCCCGCACCCGGTATCGGATGGCTCGACCCGGCGAAACAATATATCGATACCGCGGTCAGTAAGACCATGGCTCTGCAAAAAACCGAGGCGGTCATCCTGAGGTCCGTCAACTACTCGGAATCATCTCGCATGGTGGAAGTGTTCAGTTGCCACCACGGCAAGATGACTCTGGTCGATAAGGGCGGCCGACGATTGGCTTCCAAAAGAGGTCGTCTGGTGCCGTTTGCCCGAATGGAGATCACTTACTACAAATCCCGCGCTGCCTCGGCCGGATACATCTCAGACTCGGAACTGCTGGAACTTTTTGGTTTCGAAAAGGAAGGCACTATGGGGCGCCTGGCCTACGCCTCGGCCGCCTGCGAGTTGCTGCATCACCTGCTCTCCGAAGGTCAGCCCCAGCCAACTTTATATAATTTCTTTATCGTTTTTTTGAAACTTACCGAGGCAGCCGACAAGAGTTCGCTGCCGCCGTTGTTCCTGGCCTTCTTTCTGCAATTGCTGGTGCACCTGGGATACGGCCCCGCCGTGGCCAACTGCGTGGGATGTGGCCAATCAGCGGCAATCGCCGGTGAGGGAAACCAGCCGTTAGGGTTCTGTTCGCAACGTGGCGGCTTTGTCTGTGATACTTGCCAAAACCCCGGTGATGACTATATTGCCATTCCCGGTGAGGCTATGTCGCGGTTAGCGGTGCTGCAACAGACATCGCTTGCCCAGGCAGCTGCCATGCCGATGGGTTACAATGAGGTAAGCTACCTTCTGGAGGTACTGGTCAAGTTTATAAACTACCAGACCGGTACGGTTTCCCGTTTGAAGTCGCTGGAGTTTCTTCAGAAACTTAGAGACCACGTCCGGAAGCATGAAAAAGGAAACACTCAGACATGAGCGCAAAGAAAAACTCCAACGATCTCATGGACAAACTCGTCTCGCTGTGCAAGCGGCGCGGATACGTTTTTCCATCATCCGAAATCTATGGTGGCCTGACCTCCTGCTGGGACTATGGCCCGCTGGGAGCCGAGTTGAAACGCAACCTGAAGAACTTCTGGTGGGATGCCATGACCAACCGGCGGGACGACATCGAGGGACTGAATGCCGCCATTTTGATGCATCCCCAGGTGTGGCATACCTCCGGCCACGTCACGGAGTTTAACGATCCGATGGTCGACTGCAAAACCTGTAAGGCGCGTTTTCGGGCCGACCGGCTGGAGCAGAGCCGTTGTCCGCAAAAGCCCTCCAAGTCGCCCCTTGAATGTGGTGGTGAACTTACCGAGGCCCGGCAGTTTAACCTGATGTTCAAGACCTTCATGGGACCGGTCGAGGACAGCACCAACGTGATTTTCCTGCGTCCTGAGACGGCCCAGGGTATCTATGTCAATTTTCTCAACGTGAAAAACTCTTCACGGCAGAAAATTCCTTTTGGTATCGCCCAGATCGGCAAGGCTTTCCGCAACGAAATCACACCGGGCAATTTTATTTTTCGTACCCGGGAGTTCGAACAGATGGAGATGCAGTTCTTCGTGCACCCCTCTGAAGACGAGAAATGGTATGACTACTGGCGGGAACAACGTTGGCAGTGGTACCAGGACCTGGGCATCAATTCCGACAAACTGCGCTGGCATGAGCACGGCCCGGACGAACTGGCCCATTATGCCAGGGCGGCTTTTGATATCGAATATCAATTCCCGTTCGGCTGGGATGAACTGGAAGGTGTCCACAACCGGACCGACTTCGACCTCAGCCGCCACATCGAAGCCACCGGCAAGGACATGAGCTACCGGGATGACCGCTTCCCGGAGAAGTTCATCCCTTTCATTATCGAGACCTCGGCCGGTTGTGACCGGACACTGCTGACGCTGCTGATAGATGCTTACGATGAGGTGGAGATCAAGGGTGAAAAGCGCGTTTTCCTGCGCCTGTCACCAAAAATCGCCCCCATCAAGGTGGCGGTTTTCCCACTGGTCAAAAAAGACGGCATGCCCGAATTCGCTCAGAAGACCTATCAGGAACTCAAACGCCGTTTCAAGACTTTCTATGACATATCGGGCGCCATCGGTCGCCGCTATGCCCGGATGGACGAGGCCGGCTGCCCCTTCTGCGTGACGGTCGACGGACAGACCCTCCAGGACGAAACGATGACCGTCCGTGACCGCGACAGCATGGAGCAGTCGCGAATGAAGCTGCCTCAGTTGATTACTTTTCTGGAGGAGAAAATCCGAGGATAGCCACGTAGATGTCGTCTCAAAAGGTGATGATTCAGCCCGCGCAGAGTGGGGGCTTGTCTCCCACCAATAGAAGTGGCGATGCCGGCAGCGAACACAATAAATGTGCCCTCGGCACCCGCTTAGCGATATAGAGCAGTAGTGGCTTGTCACCCTGCTGCTACACGGGGTTGGCTAATCGCAGTTTCGTATAGTGTGAGTAGTGAAATGGCCGGGAATCTACTTTTAAGACAGCTTCAGGCTGGTTCTACCAGCCGAGAATCTGTTCCAGGTTACGGTTAATCTTCTCGCTACGCTCCTGGTAATCCTGCTTCTTGGTCTTCTCACGTTCGATTACTTCCTGAGGTGCATTGGCGAGAAAATCGGCATTGGCCAGCTTTTTTGAGGTTTTTTCAAGTTGTGTCTTGATATTGGCCAACTCCTTTTCCAGGCGTTTCTTCTCGACCTCGATATCGATCAGCCCGGCCAGGGGTACAAATATCTCGGCTCCGGAGATAACGGTCGAGGCCGATAAGGGCGGTTTTTTTATATCGGTGCCGGTGTAGAGTTTCTCAACTCTGGCCAGGGAGCGGAAATATTCAATATGATCCTGCAGCAACTGGCCGAAAGACGGGTCGCTCACACGAACATAGAGGTCCGATTTCTTTCCCGGATTGACGTTAAGTTCCGCACGAATGGTCCGGACAGCGGAAACAACAGCTTGTATCTGTTGCAGTCTCTGTTCCAATTCGTCATCCTGGTGCCGACCGTCGGTCTCGGGCCAGCGTTGAAAGCTGATAGTGGAGCTGCTGTCCTGTTCGCGCCCCAGCAAATCCAGGTTGATGCGTTCAGTGACAAAAGGCACAAACGGGTGCAGCAGCTTGAGTATCTGTTGCAGGACGTAAGTAGCGACGTTCAGAGAACCCTCTCTGATAGGTGCTGCCGGCTGGTCCGGTTTGATCAACTCGATGTACCACGAGCAATAGTCGTTCCAGACGAAGTTGTAAAGTGCCTTGGCGGCAGCCGACAGCCGGAACTCGTCAAAAGCGCGATCAACCGTCCCTATGGTTCGCTCCAGCCGCGAGAGTATCCAACGGTCGAATATCACCAAATCGTTATCGTCGACACTATCAACAACAGCCGGTCGTCCTTCCAGGCGCATCATGACAAAACGCGAAACCTGGTGCAGCTTGTTGACGAAGTTGCGGCCGATCTCGAAGGTATTCTTGCCGATCCAGGGGTCCTGCCCGTCGGGAGTCGCCAGCACCAGCGACACCCGCAGGGCATCAGCGCCATACTTATTAATGATTTCCAGCGGATCAATCCCGTTGCCGAGCGATTTGGACATCTTGATTCCGTTGGTGTCACGGACGGTACCGTGAATGTAAACGTCACTGAAGGGGGCTTCCCCCATGAATTCGTAACCGGCCATGACCATTCGGGCCACCCACAGGAAAATTATTTCGGAGGCCGTGCTCAGCACTCGTGTCGGATAGAAATCCTGTAGTTCGGGCGTCTTTTCCGGCCAGCCCAGAGTCGAAAACGGCCACAGCCAGGATGAAAACCAGGTGTCCAGGACATCCTCATCCTGCACCAGACTTTCCGGATCATAGCCGGGGCACTGCTCGGCCGTCGGGCGCTGAGAGGAGACAAACATGGTGCCGTCATCGGCATACCAGACCGGTATCCGGTGCCCCCACCAAAGCTGGCGGGAAATGCACCAGTCACGAATGTTTTCCATCCAGTGCAGGTATGTTTTAGACCAGTATTCGGGGTGGAATCGCACCTGGCCGGTTTTGACCGCTTCGATCGCCGGTTGGGCCAGTTCGCTCATCTTGACGAACCACTGTTGTGACAGATACGGTTCGATAACGTTGTGGCAACGGTAACAGGTGCCGGCCGAAAGCTCGTACTTCTCGGTCTTCTCCAGCAGCCCTTTTTTATCCAGTTCCTCCACCAGTTGCTTGCGGCCTTCATAGCGATCGAGCCCCTTGAGCTTGCCCGCATTCTCATTGAGGGTACCATCGGTATTAAGGATATTGATCTCCGGCAGGTCATGTCGGCGACCAATCTCAAAGTCGTTGGGGTCGTGGGCCGGGGTGACTTTCACCACGCCGGTGCCGAACTCGGCATCGACGAAGCTGTCGGCCACGATCGGTATCTCTCTCTCAAGAATGGGCAGGATAACCGTCTTACCGACAAATTTCTTGTACCGGGCATCCTTGGGTGAAACCGCCAGTGCCGTGTCGCCCAGCATTGTTTCCGGCCGGGTAGTGGCCACCGTGAGGTATTCGTCCGATCCCTTGATCTTGTACCTGATATACCAGAGATGGCTGTTGAAGGTCTGGTGTTCTACCTCATCATCCGACAGAGAGGTTCGACAGGAGGGGCACCAGTTTACGATTCGATGGCCGCGGTATATCCAGCCCTTGCGATACAGATGCTCAAAGACCTCGGCAACCGCCTGAGACAGGCCTTCATCCAGTGTGAAACGGGTGCGTTCCCAGTCACACGAACAACCCAACTTCTTCAGTTGGTTCAGTATCAGTTCCTTGTTGCGGTAGGCCCACCGGGAGGTTCGTTCGACAAATTTCTCCCGCCCCAGTTCACGCCGGGTCAGACCCTCCCCGGTCAATTGCTTTTCCACCACCACCTGGGTGGCAATGCCGGCGTGGTCGGCTCCCGGTATCCAGCTTACCTCGAAACCATCCATGCGGTGCTTGCGGATAAGAATATCCTGGATTGAGTTGTTCAGAGCGTGACCAAGATGCAGCACGTCGGTCACATTCGGCGGCGGGATTACAATAGTATATATCTTGCGGTCACTACCGACGCGGCCGTGAAAGACGTTGTTATCCAGCCACCTTTGATACAACTGGTCTTCAACATCGGCCGGACAGTAAGCGCCGGGTTTGCCGGATGTATTTTTCTTTTCCTTGCTCATTTTCGACAGGTTCTTTATATTCCCCAGTCAATGCAGTGAAGCCCGGACACGGCTATTTTTTGGTTAAACAGTATACCGGCGCCTTTCCCGCTTGTCAAGGTGGGAAAGATTGCCACCGGCGTCCGAACATGACCGGCAACCATAAGTATTATGATCGTCAACAATGTCTGATTTCAAAAGCTCTGTATTTGACCGCTCCCTGACGCCGTTTGAGAGGCTGACGGCGTTGATGGAGGTCCTGCGTTCACCCGAGGGCTGTTCCTGGGATCGCCGGCAGGACCACCGTAGCCTCTTACCCTGCCTGATCGAAGAAACCTACGAGGTTGTGGAAGCTGTTGAGGCCGATGACTTACCGGCCCTGCGGGAAGAGTTGGGGGATCTGTTGTGCCAGGTAGTTTTCCATGCCCAACTGGCCCGGGAAGCAGGAAGTTTTGATATCAACGACTCAATTAACAGTATCGTTGACAAGCTTGTCCGACGACACCCACACATATTTGAACAAAAGAAGGACCTGACACCTCGACAGGTACGTGATCAGTGGGAGAAAATCAAAGTTGATTCGGGTGAAAAAAAATCGGTTCTGTCCGGTATTCCACGGTCGATGCCGGCTCTGACGATGGCCTTTCGGATTGGACAGAAAGCCGGCGGTGCCGGCTTTGACTGGCGACAACCGGCCGACGTGATGGACAAACTTCGCGAAGAGACGGATGAAGTCAGCCGCGCCCTGCAGGCCGATGATCACCGGGCGCTGACAGAAGAGATCGGCGATCTGCTGTTTGCCGTTTCGTCGCTGGCGCGTAAGCTTGAGATTGATCCGGAACAGGCATTGCGGCAAGCGCTGGACAAGTTTCGGAGTCGCTTTGAGAGACTGGAACATAGAGTTCATGAGAGCAACCGAGGGTTTGACGACTTCACCCTCGAACAACTTGAGGAAATCTGGCAGAGCATTAAGTAGACCGACCGGTATCCGTGACAGCATGAACTCGAATAGCGACGTCAACAATGACACTGTTGTTTACCTGATGAAGTTAATTAATGTGCGAAAATCTAACAGCAAACAACGGGCCAACTCGATACGGGGCCGGTTTTAAGGCCGGAAGAAAACTCATTTTTTTTGTTGCTTTTGGTGTTGACGAAATTTAGGTTTGGCACAGTTTGGATAACCCAGTAGGGTGGAGTGTGCTTTAGTTGAAGAAGAAACTTAAAGCTGAAATAGTTGAACATAGAGTAACGAAGTTATGTGGCTGGAAGTAAAATGCCAAGGAGGGACGCCTATGACGTGAGAGATTGCACGGATGCTTTCGCAACACGTTGAATTATGCAAATGGCTTTTGCGAAAAAAAGAGAGAAACCCTTATACAGGATTAGAAAAGATGAAGAAACTATTGATCATTACGTTTTCTCTGTTGCTGCTGATGAGCGCCAGTTTGATGGCAACCGGAACCCGCGTGGGAACCATGGGTAACAACAACATGATTCTGCTGGATGATGCCAACATCTGGATGTTCCCGTCCCGCATCAACGACTACCCCAAGATGGCGGTGGCCGAGTTCTCCGACAATTACAACACTGACTTCGGCGAGTTTGGCATTCACTGGCAATTCAATGAAGAGAACCCCTGCGTGCTGGGCACCTACTTCTATGATGCCACCACAATGGGTCCGATGTACAGCCCCTTCAGTTCGCCCTTTAGATATGACTGGCGGTTTGTGCCGTTTGATCACTCCCTGTGGTCGAACCAGAGAATCGATCTCTTCTACGGTCGGATAATGTCGGGCAATCCTTTCGGTCTCCACCTCAGTCTGATCAATTCTTCGCAGAAAGAAGAAGATCCGGCTGACCTGGACGAAGAAGGCTTTTCAGTCTACGACTTCAGCTTCGGCTGGACACTCAGCGGCAATACCGACGTCGCCGCCGGTTTGGAGTTTATGAGTTGGACTCACAAGGACACTTACAAGCCCGACACAATCACTGCCACCTCTTATACTACTTACGACAAGACCAAAGCCAAAGGAAACATGGCTCTGTGGGCCGGGGTTCGTCACTTCATGCCGACCGGGGATCCCGATTACACCCTAGTTCCGCACGCCATGCTCTACTATGGCAAGAATAAAGCTGAATACTACGGGAAATACTCCTTCAATGTTGACGAGGACACTGTCATTCTTCAAAATCAGACCGATGAGTACGGGTGGCTGAGTTTTGACCTTGGTGCCGGACTGCAGTATGCGCCGTCGAGTGATATCATGGCCGTGCTCGATTTTGGCATCATGTATGAAAAGGTTGACGGTGACTTCGCTACGAATACCTATACGATATCGGGTGGTACCGCCGCCGCCGGTGCGGACTCAATCTCTGATGCGTCAGCCAAGACCTTTACTCTGCCGTATTTCAAAGCCGGTCTGGATGCCAAGGTGTTCAACTGGATGGATGTCCGCTTTGGCGCCACGACCTATTGGGACCGGGAGACTTTCGAAGGCAACTGGTGGAATGCTTCGAAGACGAAGAACAGCGCGAACTGGGCCAATAACGACACCTATCTCGGCTTCGGTTTCCACTGGGGTGACCTGCATGTTGACACCTATACCGACCCGCACCTGTTCCTGAGAGGTTTCGACTTCATCAGCGGTTCAGGTGAAGGCGGCAGCGACATGAACTTCGGTCTCTCTGCTCTTTACGAGTTCGAGTAGACACTTCTTGCGTCAATTAGCAAGCCCGGTCGGGATCGGCCGGGCTTTTTTATATTGGCGAGACATGCGGCACGTTGGCCGGTGCCGGTTTTTGTTGTCTGCTCAATCGTTGGCAGATTAAATTAAGCAGTAGGTCAAGCCTACTTGGGGCTTGACATAAATTTCGTCACGCCGCGAGTCGGCGTGACCTACTAAATTAAATAATGGTAGAAGAGCGAAAACAAGCAGATCACGGGGCAAATATCTACTCGGCTTTTGAACAGGCCGCCCGGCGATACCCGGAGCAGGTGGCTCTCAAGGCCGACGGTGGTCGGGGACGAAGCTATACTTATAGGGACGTTGTTACCGCCGTTGGAAAACTGTCGAAGGTGCTGTTCCACGATAAGTTTGCCGCAAGTCGTGAGATCGGCCTTCTCTCAGAGAATCGACCGGAGTGGGGTATCGCCTACCTGGGCATCCTGGCCGCCGGTCGCACGGTGGTGCCGATTGATGCCAATCTTAAAAGCGAAGAAATTGCTTTCATCATCAGGGACGCCCGTCTGCGGCTGGTATTCGCATCACGGCGTTCCGAGGCGTTGTTGTCGGAGATGAATATCGATATCGACATAATCTCCCTGGAGGAAGACTCACCGCACAGTTGGCGAAACTTGTCGGAGACACCGGCGCCACCGGCCGAATACGCCATCAACGAGACAGCCGTTCTCATATATACTTCCGGTACCACCGGGGCGCCGAAAGCGGTGGAGTTAACCCATCGCAATATCCTGGCCAACATGGAAGGTATCGCCGGATCGTTACAGTTTGACGAAAACGACACCTTCCTGTCGGTCCTGCCGCTGCACCATACCTTCGAGTCCACCTGTGGTTTTCTGACGCCGCTGTTTTCCGGTTGCACTATCGTCTATGCCCGCTCCCTGAAATCAAAGGAACTGCTGGAGGACTTGCGTTTCAATGGCGCCACCCTGATGTGCGGGGTGCCGCTGTTGTTTGAAAAGATGTATGGATCTCTGCGACGAAAAATAGCCTCGGCGTCGTTCGGAAAGCGGGTGCTGTTTCATACTTTGTATACACTTTCGTCTCTGGGCTGGTTGTTTGGTCGTCGGTGGGGGAAGGCTTTGTTTCATGGTCTGCGCGATAAAGCCGGCCTGGGGTCGATCCGTATGTTTGTCTCCGGCAGTGCCGCCCTGCCGCCGGTTATCGCCCGCTTCTATCATCTGCTCGGTTGCGATTTAGTACAAGGCTACGGCATGACCGAATGCTCGCCCGTCATCTCGGTGGTGCGCCCCGACGACATCCAGTTTGGCTCCGTCGGCCCGCCGCTTAACAATGTCGAGGTGAAAATTGCCGGGGCCGATCCGGAAACAGGCGTGGGGGAAATTATCGTCAAAGGTGACAGCATCACCCCCGGCTACCGCAACAATGCCGAACAGACGGCGGAATTGATCGTCGACGGATGGTTGCACACCGGCGATCTGGGTAAACTGGAACATAATCACCTGTGGATCACCGGGCGCAAAAAGAACCTGATTGTTTCGGCCGCCGGTAAGAATATCTACCCCGAAGAACTGGAAGAGAAACTGATGGAGTCGGACTGCATTCTGGAGGCGGTAGTATTCGGTCGCCCCAAACAGAACCGGCAGGGAGAACAGGTCTGTGCCCTGCTGGTGCCGGATATGGAACAGATAGCGACCATATTATCAGAGCCGTCGGACCGTGCCGACCAGGAAAAAATCAGGCAACTACTGTCAGCCGAGATCGAGCAAGTCAACGGCCGGATCGCGGGGTATAAGCGGATTGTTAGTTTTGATTTTCAGCTTGAGGAGTTGGAAAAAACATCCACTAAGAAAGTTAAACGATTCTTATATAAATGAGACGGCCTATGGTTATTACCAGCGAAATTCAACTGAAGACGGGCGGGCCGGGAGAGATAGTCGATATTACCGACAGGCTTCAGGAAGCGATCAGCGACTCAGGAATGAACGCCGGTACGGTAACGGTGTTCGTGCCCGGCTCGACCGGCGGTATTACCACGATTGAATACGAACCGGGACTGCTGAAGGATGTACCGGAACTGATGGAGAAGCTTGTCCCCTCCGACCGCGACTACGAACATGACAACACCTGGCACGACGGCAACGGCTTTTCGCATCTGCGAGCAGCCCTGGTGGGGCCGGACATTACCGTGCCGTTTATCGAAAGCCGGTTGACCCTCGGCACCTGGCAACAGGTGGTCTTTCTCGAATTCGACAACCGCCCCCGGCAGCGGCGGATCGTGCTGCAGATCATGGGAGAGTAGCGACGGCAATGAAATTCACACCTCTTAAGCGGGTGGGCGACAAGCTGCGCCTGCTTAACCAGACCAAACTGCCGGGCGAGGTTGAGTACCGCGAACTGGATGACTACCGGGATATCATTGAAGCGATCAAACAGCTCCAGGTACGCGGCGCCCCGGCGATCGGTATCGCTGCGGCTTATGGCCTGGCGGTCGCGGTTGAACAGGGCGGGGATTGCTCAAAGACATATCTCGAGGGAGTCGCGGGCGAGTTGAAAGCGGCGCGTCCGACCGCCGTTAATCTCGGTTGGGCTGTAGATCG
The DNA here is from genome assembly GCA_043811375.1 of bacterium. GTDB lineage: Bacteria > Zixibacteria > MSB-5A5 > GN15 > FEB-12 > JBDRNJ01. Next base: position 48,008 of record JBDRNJ010000084.1, read on the forward strand.
GGTCCTGGCCCGGCTCGATGCCGGTGATACCCGGTCATTGGAGAAGACATTGTCTTTACTGTGGGCCGAGGCGGAAGCGATCCATGAGGAAGACCGTCGCCTGTGCGAAAACATCGGCCGCCACGGAGCGGAACTGATTCATGATGGTGACTCTATTTTGACCCATTGTAATGCCGGAGCATTAGCCACCGGCGGTATCGGTACCGCCCTGGCGGTGGTGTACACCTGTCGCGACCAGGGCAAACGGATCAGTGTCTATGCCGATGAAACGCGGCCGCTGCTTCAGGGAGCTCGCCTGACCACCTGGGAGCTGATGCAGGAGGGGATCGACGTTACCCTAATCTGCGACAACATGGCCGGCACGTTGATGCGCCAGGGAAAGGTGGATCATGTCATTGTGGGTGCCGATAGAATCGCCCGCAACGGCGATGTGGCCAACAAGATCGGCACTTATCCATTAGCTGTGCTGGCCCGTGAACACCGGTTGCCGTTTTATGTGGCGGCGCCCTATTCGACTTTTGATAACGAACTCGAGTCCGGACGGCAGATTCCGATTGAAGAACGGTCCCCGGTTGAAGTCACCGAAGGTTTCGGCAATCGTACGGCTCCGGAGGGAGTCAAAGTTTACTCACCGGCATTTGACATAACCCCGCATGAACTGGTTATCTGTTATATCACCGATCGGGGAACCAGGCCCGGCGGCAGGTCGGCCTGAAATGAACTTAAGAACGTCTGCCGTCACACCGATATGCAATAACATCACGGTAAACGGCGCTTTAGTGATATGATCAGGATGAAACGACAAAAAAAGGCTCTGGCGGCTCTGAATTACGATCTCTTTCCTCTGGCTGATCGCTGCCCACCGGCTCCCGCCACCATTTACAGCAAGATTCAAATGCAAACGCACCGTCAGCAGGTGCCGGCCGTCGTCGAAGCAATGTCACTGACCTCATCGCAGTTGCCGGCCGAGACGGAACTTTATCGTTCATACGACGTCTACAACTGGACCTATTTCGCCGGACAGTTGCCGAAGGTGAGTATCGAGTATTCCCATCGGATGATGTCGGCCGGGGCTTACCTGCCCCAGCAGAAACTGATCAGGATCAGCCGTCGCTATCACGAGATTTTCCCGGATGAGATTGGTGATACTCTCAAGCACGAGATGATCCATATTCTTCATTTGGGGCACGGGGCCGCTTTCAAACGAGAGGCTGCCAGGATTGGGGCATCGCTGAGGGCGAGGTCTCACCCCTCACTTCGCAAACCGCCGCGGTACGTATATGAATGCCCCGGTTGCGGCCGCCGGTATCCCCGCCAGAGACAACTTAGAATGGCATCCTGCGGTGACTGTTCACCAGGCCGCAAGTTTGATCTGCGCTTTAAGCTAAAATTGGTCAGGAATCGCTGCCGTCCAGGGACTTGAGCGCGGCTTTGGTTTCTTCAGTCTGCCCGTAGTTCCGGAGAATGTGGTTGATAAGCGGCATACACTCAACCAGTGCCGGGAAATTAGCACCCTCGGTAAAATTCCTGATCAGGCGCAGCAGCACCACCTGGGGGTTACCGGTACAACTGACGATATGCCCTTCTGGTGAAACCCCCAGCCCGGCCTTTTTTGCCTGGCGGAAAGCGGCTTTTTCGCCGACCAACTCAGCCTGCTTCTTGATGGCTTGTTCGAAGAGTTTCAGATACTTTTCCATACTCGATTCCGTAATGGCTTTGTTTACCATTGTGTTACTTGTATCGGTCGAGACCGGCGGCTACTGAAGCGGGGATAATTTCCTGCCGGATGACCTGAAGATCACCCCACCACAATAGGCCTGTTGATAAACCTAACAAACGTCATAGGGAGGGGACAAGTCCCCTTTATTGCCGTGGCTATCTCGTTAACATTCAATATCCGAGATTGCCACGCTGTCGCTCGCAATGACGAGAATGGGACTTTTTCAACAAGCCACAACAGGTGTGTATGTTCTCTCCAGGGTAATACATAAAGCACGTTAACTCCATGTGGGACAACAGGAATCACTCCCCGGCCGCACCGATTAAACCAATTTCTGGTGATAATAGGTTTTCGGCTCCAAGACGGAAGATCATTGGTCAAACAGTGTTTGCTTTTTCTTATGCTGCAACGCCTAATTCCTGTTGAAAAACCGAATCATCAGGAGGCAAGAATGCACTTTGCAGGCATCGTGACGGCAATACTCTTAATGGCGACACCCGTAACAGCCGGACAGGATACTGATGTTCTCGAAAAAGCCCTGGGTGAAGCGGGCTTCACCCGCGCGGACCTAGGCTATCGACCGGCCGGGTACTGGAACCGGTTCCCGCTGGATATCCCACATCGCCTGACATCGTTTGACGCACTTTTTGCCGAGCCGCTCAAACTCTATGACTACGCTACCGTCATGGCCAACACCGTCGAACTCTACCTTGACCCGGCTTACGCCGACAGCAGCCACGACGGACTGTACAAACTGGTGTACAACCTTGGTGTGGACAAAAAACTCGGCGGCTTTAGATCGTATTCGGCCAACCTGCTCCCGGCTCCCGATGGACCCGAACCGCTAGTGTCTGCAATTGAGCAGTTGTTTCAACTGGCTGACCGACAGATCGAGTTCAATACCTTCGGTGCCCGCGCTGTGTGGCCGGACATCAAGAAGGAGATACGTGACGGCATCGTCGATCTGCCCGATTCAGTGAGATTGATTCTGGCCCAACTGATCGTCAATCTACGCGAGGCAATTAAGTGGCGCGATCTGGCGTTCCGCAACTGCGATCCGAGCGATATGCAGAAAGCCTACGAAATTCGCGATCTGGGCAGCACCCAGTCGGATGGGATGATCTACTACCCGGAGCTGGACGATATCGCCGCCGTTATTGACTGGGCTTCGTTGCACTATGCTGCTCTCAAGGTTGCGGCCACAGCCGAGAAAGCCGAGGCGGCGCTGATGCCGTTTAAGAAACAGGTACCGAAAGATTTTCAATGGGAACTACCGACTCCTTTCGGCAAGATTGCCGTTTTCTCATCAGTGTACAAAACGGAGAAGATTCCTCCGCCGAAAATGTTTTCAATGCTGCGAGCCTCGATCCCCGACTGGATGGAATACGACGCCGACAATTCGCTGCTGATAATCGACTTCGGTCGCAACATCATCTATCAGGGAACACCCGGCGCGACGGCATCGCTGTCGAATCCGATTTCAGTGCTGATTGACCTGGGCGGGGACGACTACTACGGCTATCAACGTCACAGTTATCCCCCATCGGCCGGTGTGGGACTGCTCGGGGTGGGCCTGGTGATCGACAGTGAAGGTGACGACCGGTACACCGGTTCCGTCTGCACGCAGGGAATGGGGATGTTCGGTGTCGGTGTCCTCCTTGACAGAAACGGTAATGACAAGTACCAGGCGGACCTGTCCGCGCAGGGATGCGGTTATTTCGGCATCGGTCTCTGCCTTGACGGCACCGGTAAAGACGACTACTACCTGTGCGGCAGCGGCCAGGGGCTGGGCGGAGTCGGCGGCGGCGTTGGTGTTTGTGCGTCATTCGACGGCGATGACAAGTACACCGCTGAACCGTATGCCGAGGTGTACAATCGCGGCGACTACCACAGCGAGCACAAGATCAACGGCAACGAGGCCCAGGGGGCCGGGTTCGGGCGGCGCGGCGATGGTTCCGACGGTCACGCTTGGGCCGGTGGGCTGGGGGCGATTATCGACATCAATGGCAACGACCACTACTACTCCGGCAACTGGACATTGGGTGTCGGTTACTGGTTTTCTACCGGTATCGCGGTTGACCGCAGCGGTGACGATGTTTACGAATCATGTTACTTCACCCAGGGTTCCGGTGCTCACTTCTGCAATGGGATACTGATCGACGAGTCCGGTGATGATCGCCACGAACTGTATGAAACCGCCGGGGCCGGACTGGGCTTCGGCTGGGATTTCACCAACGCTTTCCTGATTAACAAGGGTGGCAATGACACCTACCGCGCCAAAATCATCTCGATGGGCCTGGCGCAGATACGCTCCAATGCTTTCCTGATCGATATCGGCGGCGATGACCGATATTTCCTCGGCGACGGCACACCCGGCCTGGGCGAAGCCAGCTACCGTCAAGGGTACGACAAACCGGGACGTCTGACCAGCTACTACAGCTATGCCAAGTCATTCGGTGGCCTTATCGATATCGGAGGTAGCGACAGGTACTACCTGGTTAAGGATGACGAAGAATCAACACATCCGGGAGCGAAGGACAATCATACCTGGTTTAAGCCCGCCAAAACTGATTCACTCTATGGCTTTGACAACTACGGGGTCGGTATCGACATCGACAGCGGCACCATCCCTGAGTTTTTCAAGTGGGAGTGAGTGATGGTTGGCGGGTTGTGATCAGCATGTCCGGTACGGTCCATGCAGACGTAAAAACCCGGATCAACATAGAGATAAGGGAAGTCATCCGGATGTTCTAGCAGGATTTCTTTTACCACGTCATAGACTTGCCATACCGGGTACGGGTTGAACACAGGTATTCTGTATCTGACGATAGTCCAGTCAGAGTACTGAGATTCAGTCACCGTCCGGACCGCCCAATTGGGAGCAATCATAACGTGACTTATCAGATCAGTAACTCCGTTAATGTAGTCCCGCTCGGTCTGCTCGGTGAAGGTGTCACCCGGGTAAAAGAAAACGAAATCAATCGAGTCCGTAAGCGTATAGTCGTACACGATCCTTAGCGGCAAGGACGTGTCTCGCGCGACATAAACATTCTGGAATGTGTCCGGTCGGGTGTGGGCAGTGTTGACAACAACCCAATACGGTCCGGGATCAAGCAGTATGTCAAAGCCGGACGAGTCATCGGTCTCGAATGTGTAGGACAGACCACTGAGCCGCACAAACGAGACGGTTGCCTTCTTGCCGGTCCAGACTGTATATCTGGGGTCGACACCGGAGTTGTTCCACATGTCGCATACACCACAGTAATACGCCTCTACTTGTCCCGTTATGTGGATTGTATTATCCGGACAGATAACTGTCCGCTGTGTATCGCAGCACCCGGTTAGCACTACGATCGCGCTGACGACCAGCACGATTCTAATTCGACTCACCATAATCCCCTCCATTGATCGCCTGTTGCCACCCTTCCGGGTGACAGTCGGTTTATAGTCCAAATCCGCAGAAAACACCACTTGTATAGACGCGGGCCTGCAATTTGTGTTTAATGCCCCCCTCACAAACACGGTGCCGGGCCGGGATCACCCATGAATATGTTAGCGACACAGTTGCTTGTACACACAATTAGTTCCTTGTGCCGGACCTGCCGGTATTTACGGCTTCAACCTCCGCCGCAGGCGGGCGCAGAAAGTGCCGTCCATTCCCTGTAGATCGGGATAGGTTTTTACAAAACCGCGCTCGCTGACCAATTCATCATCAAAATAATCACTGGCGGAATCAATCTCGAAATCGTCGTGGCGCAACAGGAACTCTTCTACGACCTGGTCGTTCTCGTCACGAATAATGGTACAGGTCGAGTACACCAGCACGCCGCCGGGCTTAACCAGGGTGGCTGCCTTGCGCAGCATTTTACCCTGAATACGGACCAGATTGGCAATGTCCTCTGGTGTCTTGACCCAGCGCAGGTCGGAGTGTTTACCGGCCGTGCCCCACCCGGAACATGGCGGGTCCAGCAAGACCCGATCGAAGGGTCCACCGGAGAAATTCAGCATGTCGGTTACGACGGGCGATATGATCTTGATTCCCAGGCGGTTGGCGTTCTCCTCCAGTAACTGAAGGCGTTGACGCGATTTGTCCACTGCCGTTACCCGCCCGCGATTGCGCATTCGGACGGCAATATGCGTAGCTTTGCCGCCCGGGGCGGCCGTCAGATCGATGACGTTGCCGTTGGGTCGCGGATTCAGCAGCCGCACCGGCAAACCGGCGGACTCGTCCTGGACCATGACTTTGCCCGTTTTCAACAACTCTTCTTCCAGCGGCAGGCCGCTGTCGTTGATGTGAATGAATTCCGGCAGATAACGACCGACGGAGCAGGAAATATCGTGGCTGCGAAGAATCTCCAGCACTTCCTCCGGCTTGGCTTTCACGTAATTGACGCGATAGGTGACGTGAGGTGGTTCGTTGAACCGGATCAGAAGCTGTTCGGTTTTGTCGAAGCCGAATTCCTTCAGACAGTGATTGACAAAGTAATCGGGCTGGCTGTAGTAATCAGCCAGGTACTTGGCGGGATTGTCCCGGCGGGAAACAAATCTGACCCGGTCCGGTTCGCGCAGACAGGTTCGCATCACGGCGTTAACCAGATTGGCGCGCCGACGGTCGGTCATGTGCAGGGCCAGGTTGACCGATTCCGAAACAGCCGCTGCATCCGGAATGCGATCGGTGAAATGAAGCTGGTAGAAGCCTAACCTCAGGATAGTGTTGAGAATGAGCGGCAGCTTCTGTGATGGTCGGGCCAGGTAGAACTTTATCTCGTGGTCCAGGCGGCGCTGCATCTTGGTGGTGCCATTGACCAGTTGCAGCAGGAAGCGTCGGTCGAGTGAGCGGAAATTTTTCCCCTCAGTGACATGCCGCACCGCTTCATCCGGCTGCTCACCCTGCTGTATCAGGATAAGGGCTTCCACGGCCGCAGCCCGTACGGGATCGAACGGGGATGTCCGGGGAGTCGCGGCTGATGACGTTTCGTCGTTCATTAGATATCCATAGCGCTTATCTTTTGTTCCTGCTCATCAAGACGATAAAGCTCCCGACGATGGATGCAATAAGACAACTGTTTGATGTCCCGACCGGTGTCGAGTAATTGCAGTACTTCCACCGGGCGCACATAGCCGCCATCGCCAATCCCCAGGATCATCACCAGATTCTCGTCCTCAGCAATAATGTCGTAGAGCGCGGGACGGATATCAACGGTTTTGGTTCCACTCTTTCCGATCCGCTCCACAAAGAGCCGATTCTCCCTTAGCAATCGGCTGAAATCGATGTCACTACCGTCATTGAGTGCTGCCAACGGCAGAGAATAGACGACACGATTGAGTGCCGATGAGAGCGACCGGCTTTTTGCCAGAACGGTCCTGGCCTCGAAGACCTCCATCCCGTCGGGCAGAGCCTGTTTCAGTTTATCGATCATATCGGGTATCAAATTGGTCTCCAGCGTAATATCGACCAGTTCCGCCTCCGAGGTAAACCCCAGCGGCAGGGGTGGCCCAAAAGACAGTTTCATGCCGGGATTGAAACCCTGGCTGTAAGCAACCGGAAGACCGGCCCGCCTCAGGGCGCGCTCAAAAGCACGGATATTGTCCAGGTGCGACATAAAGCGATAGCTCCGGTCCTTTCCCCAGCGAATGCGGACGCGGTTTTTTGTCGGCGCCACCGGACTGCGGTCGGCTGCCTTTTTCTTGCCCCGACCAAACTCCATCTGCGGCGTGGGTCGGCCGGTTTCAACTGTCGGCGGAGATGGCTCCGGTGACGGCTGACCCGATTCCGAAAGGTGACGTTGCCGCTCCTTCAGCAGATGTGCCGGTGACGGGCCTTTTTCGATGTGCGACCAGGGCAACTCAGCGGTGAAGGGGATTTCTTTTAATGTCTGCTCCATCTCGATCTTGTTTTCCTGCAGGGCGGTCAGCCATTTGGACGGCTCGAATTCCTCGCTCCAGGCATCGAAGCGGCAGCCGTCACGGTTGGCGGACAGGATAACGTTGCCCATTTCACGTCCGCCGCGTACCAGCAGCATCTGCAGCATGGCTGATTCGCAGGAGTTGTGCTTGAAATGCACCGGTCGGTGACGACAGCGTCTCTTGACAAAACTCAGTCGGCGCAGGATCTCCTCCGGGCGCAACATCTCATCCCATTGAAATGGCGTGTGCGGTTCCGGAATGAACGGAGACAGGGTGACTTTGATTGATTTCTTGCCCTGACCGGCGCGACCGATATCGCTCACCGCCTCAATGATCTTGACTATCCCCTGTAAATCTTCTTCGGTTTCGGTGGGCAGGCCAATCATGAAATACAGCTTGACCGAGGTCCAGCCCTTCTGAAAAGCCATCTGCACCGTCTCATAGATTTCTTCGTCAGAAATATCTTTGCGAATGAATCGTCGCAGCCGCCGGGTGCCCGCCTCGGGCGCTATCGTCAGTCCTGCTCGACGCACGCGCCGGATGGCATCCAGCAACGGGGCTTTGATCGTGCCCGGCCGCAGGGAAGGCATTGAAATCGAGACTCGCGATGGTTCCAGACGCCGGGACAAAGTGGTGGCGAGTTGCTCGATATTGGGATAATCCGATGTCGACAGAGACACCAGGGAAACTTCGTCGTAGCCGGATGCAGCGAGTTGCTGTGTAATCTGGTTGATTACATCGTGCTGCGGTCGCGGTCGCACCGGTCGGTAAATCGGCCCCGCCTGGCAGAAACGGCAACCGCCGGGACAACCGCGCATAATCTCCACGCTGAGATGGTTGTGCACCGTCTCGATCAAAGGCACCAGTGGTTGATCGGGGAAGTACTCCGGTTTCAGTTCTTTTATAACGCGCGCGCGAATCCGCTCCGGGGCAAAATCAACCAGGGGTCGCCGGTCCGCGTCATAAAACCGGGGTACGTAGACTGACTCCACCTGCCGGACGATCTGCTCCAACTTGTCCTGCCGCGAGGCTGATTTCATATTATAGAGAATCTGAAGGATTTCCGGCAGCCCTTCCTCGGCGTCCCCAATGAAAAACAGATCTACAAAATCAGCTATCGGTTCCGGGTTGTACACGGCCGGACCTCCAGCCAGAATCAGCGGTTGTTCGTCAGTGCGGTCTAAACTGCATAACGGAATACCGGCCAGGTCGAGCATAGCCAGCAGGTTGGTAAAAACCAGCGGATAGGTCAGACTGAAACCGATGGCGTCAAATTCTGCCGCCGGACGCTTTGACTCCAGTGAGAACAGTCGGATGTTCTCCCGGCGCATGATCTGTTCGGCATCGCGGTCGACGGCAAAAACCCGCTCGCATAAAAATCTATCATCCTTGTTTATAATGTGATACAGGCTCTGCAAGCCGATAAAGGAATGGCCGATTTCATACTTGTCGGGGAAGGCGTGTAAGTAGCTGAGGCGATCGGTCGGATCTTTTACGATCTGTCCCGGTTCACCACCGGCATAGCGGCCCGGTTTTATGACAAACGGGAAAAACTTCTTCTCCAGCAGGTCTTTCATCAGTTCCGAAGTGCTACGGGTTCTTGTTAACCGCTTTATGTTAAGATAGGCGTTCTTACCGTGATCGGCAAGCAAGTCATGCAACGGATACCGATTGGGTAGTTAAGGACGATTCTTCCCCACCCTTGCCGATTGCCGTTGGTCGGAGTCAAGTTCTGCCGGGAGATACCGTTATAAAAGTATATGGACTATGCCCATTGCCAACACCTGCTACACTATGCCATTATCGAGCAGCTCGGCGAAGGACCCAGCGGGGTGGTGTTTCGAGCCTGGGATACGGTGCAGCAGCGTTTTGTGGCCGTAAAACAACTGCGGCCGGAGCTGACGGCCGAGGTGGCTTTCCGTGCTCACTGCTTGACGGCCATCCGGACCTTGAAGCATTGCACTCACCCCGGCATAAGCCCGGTTTACGATATTCAAACCGATAACGACCCCTATCTAATTGTCACAGAATACATTAAGGGCGACTCATTGCGGGGAATAATCGAACGCGGCCCACTGGATAATCACCGCTTTCTCTATTATGCCGGACAGATAGCCGAGGCGCTCACTTTTGCCCATCGACAACTGATCCCCCATGGCAACATCAAGCCGTCCAATATCATCGTGGCTGCCGACGGACGCCTGTGGTTGACCGATTTTGGGCTGAACTGCGGCACAGTCGGCGGCAATGCCGATCTCAGTCGACTTACCCCACAGACAGCCTGCTATCTGGCGCCGGAGCAGATAACCGGTGAACAGACTACACCACTGACGGATTTCTTTTCGTTGGGTACGCTCGCATATGAAATGTTGACCGGGCTCAACCCATTTGCCGCCGACACTGTCGAAACCGTCCACGAGAATATCCTCCGGGCAGAGCCTGATATCCAGGCACTGAGAGCCCGGAAGGTTCCGGGCGACACGATACTGATGATAGAAAAACTGCTGGCCAAAGACCCGTCCGAACGCTTCGGCAGCGGCGGTGAATTGACCGTGACCCTGCAGGTTATGCGCTCCTACGAGCGGCAATCACCCGATCAACCGTTCCTGAAAGTCAAACCAAATACCCCCCGCCAATACCTGATGTTATCAATGCTGGCGGCCTTGTTGATTATTCTGTGGTTAGTGATAACCACTTACCGGTAGCTGAGTCCGCTCGGACACTCTGAAATCAGCTTGTTAGTTTTGTAGCCCCGAGTAGGGCGGGTCCGTCTGCGAACCCGCCTTCTCGGGTGACCGGTCATTCACCGAATTCGTCATCTCCAACCGTAATCTGGTTCTCTCCCCAATCGGCATTATAAACGCCTGCCCGCTGGAATCGCCGAAACGAAGAGAGACGCCACTTTCTCGGGGAATCCATCAATCCATGTCTAACGGGATTGTAATGAACGTAATCCACGTGTCGCTTCATGTCTTTCTCTGAACGGATGATGTGATCCCAATACCGTGGTTGCCATATGGGACCGTTTCTCCGCGACCGTCGTTGCCATTGCAGCGAGAATGAGAGTCTCACCCGCTGAACGATCCTGGAAATGTCTCCGTCCGGGCTGTCAATAATGGCATGGAGATGGTCGGGGAGAACCACCCAGGCGATCAGGGCAAACCGCGATTGCCTTACCGCCCTTCGTACGGCCCGAAGGAGTAACTCGGCATGTTGATCAAGAACCGGTTGCCTTCTGGCGGTAACAGCCGTTATGAAACAGCTTTGGCCCGGAGCGAAGTATCGGAGAAGTTTTGACATGGAGTCAGGATAAGGTTCGACACTGACAGCAGGAGTCAGTCAATTTGACGATGGCGGGTTCGAAGACGGACCCGCCCTACTGATGTGGTTTTCCAAGTTATCTGTTCGTGGTCTCGAAGTCTGAGAGTAGATCAGGATTGAGAATGCGCTTAAGGCAATCTTTGGCAGAATGATAAGATTCATCCAATCCGCCCCAATCCAGAGTCTTCACCTCCGGAGGGTAGGATGACTTATTCACGTTGGTTAGTTCTTCATCGGGCAAATGAAACCATATTGCTTGCGATGCTCTTCTAAAAGAACCAAGTGCACCTTTCAACCCAAGCATCTGACCGTCATTAAGGTAGATAGATGCTGCGATCTTTGCCCTTTTGAATGAATCCACTTTTGCCCCGACGTTCTTGTTGTATTCACTCTTAGTCTCCGGTGGTGTGTTGCCGAAATCGACAAGTGCTTCATAGCAATCATTGAGGGTTGAATAAAGGTTAATCAGCGCTTCGGATTTTTTCCCCATGAAGAACTCAGCATACCAGCGTCTATCCTCCCGCTTTTGTCTCTCCAGTGCGAAATGGTGTTGAAAATAGGATCCAGCCAATGCTGAAGCAGCAGTAAGTACTCCCACAAGTAATTCGTTCACAACTTATTCTCCATTTCTACGTCTCGAACGTTATTCTTACCCCCGATTCATCTCCCCGATCAAGCGCAGGCCCACCAGTGTCAACATCGGCTCGATCTGCCGGATATGGCGGGAGTGCTCTGCGATCTTCACCGCGAAACCACCGGTGGCCACGGTCCGGCACTCTTGAAAACCGGTTTCGTCGAGAATGCGATCGATGATGTAATCGACCTGGCCCACCGTTCCGTAAAACAAGCCCGATTTTAACGCCGCCTCAGTGGATTTGCCGATCACCGTTGCCGGTGGCTCGAGAGGGACTTCAAACAGTCGGGCGGCTCTATCGGCCAGGGCGGCCATGGCCGTCTCCGGACCGGCAGTGATAGCGCCCCCAAGATAAACACCACTTTCATCGACAACTTCAAACTTGGTCGCGGTGCCCAGATCGACGACAATAACCGGCCCGCCGAACATGGAAAAGCCGGCCACAGCGTTGGCGATACGGTCAGCGCCGAGTTGCTCGGGATAGTCGTAGGCGATAGTGATCGGCAGTTTTACTGCCGGTGATACGATTACCGGACGGCAACCGAACCGGCTTTCGCCGGCTTGCTCGAAGATACCGGTCAGTTCCGGCACCACTGAACCGATGACCCCCTCGGTAACATCATGATTCTTGATTTTCTGCTTGTCCAGTGATCCGTCCAGCAGGGAGCGGCATTCATCCGCAGTTAGTTGCGATGGAGTGGAAAGGTGAATATGCTTCGACAGGGTGTTTCCGTCGAAAACCCCCAGTGCTATACTGGTGTTGCCGATATCAATAGCCAGCAACATTTGCGATCTAATTCACCGGCGGTCCGGATTGGACACCAGCACCACGGGCCAGGTCGGCATTGATCTTCACGGCCGATTTGTAGGCATCGTACATGCCGTAGATGAACATAATCGGTGTTGTAATAATACCGATCACGGTGAAAATTATCGATACTAGCATGACAATTGAAATGGAATAGAGAACGATAAAAAATATCCCCTTGGCAATCTGGCCATTATAGATCTGTCCCAGGCCCATGTAGAAAAACGACAGCACTGCTGCCAGGCCGGGGTTTTTGTAGAAAACCGGTGGGGTCGGATTGGTCATGGCATTCCTCCTGATGAGAGACTGATTATTACCTATATATACGGGACCAACTGTGCAAAATTCAATCGTTTTCTCTCCGACAACTGCGCCCCGACGGCCCGACTCCCGATAATTCCGGCAGAGTCCGAGTCAAACACGGGAGACCCGATGGGAAAACTTGCCACCATACTGCTGACAGCAGCGCTGTTATTGACTGCAGCGCTGCTTTTTGCCTGCACTCAGAGAATCGCCGTTGTCAGAGGGCGGTCCAGTAACCAACAGCCCGCCGCGGAAAACAGACCGGCCCAGCCGGATAACCACCCGGCCTACCAGGACTGTCTCGACGAAGGCTTGATACTGCTGCGTCAGGAGAAATATGAGGCTGCCCGTTTTCTGTTGCGGCAAGCCACTAAACTCAACCCCGAGAGCTGGCAGTCCTACTACTATCGTTCACTGGCCTTAAGCCACGACGACCTGTACGCCCGGGCGCACGACCTGCTGGACTCCGCCCTGATTTATGCTCCCCGCGACAACCGCACCCGGGGTCGCATATACCTGCTGCTGGCCCAGACCTGGGAAGAGCGGGGCCGGTTGGGGCAGGCGCAATTGAATTACATAACCGCTCTCAATCTCTGTCCCGACTCCTCTCCCGCCGCCTCCGCTCTTAAGCGTCTGCGGCAACTCCAACAGGAGTAATCGGCCGGGTTTTGATTTCCCCTCGGAAAGACGCCGGTCTATATTGTCTCGGCAAGACAAACCTGTGGCATGATGGAAGGAAACTGTGGCTGATTTGTTACGTCGCCTGACAATCGATGACTACGATGAATTGATAAGAGTGTGGGGTATGGCTGGTCTGCCCTATCGCCCCAGTGGCCGGGACCGTCGCGATCGTATCGAGCGGGAGATGGCGCGCCCCGACACGGAGTTTTTCGGCATCTTTGAAAACGATCGCCTTGTCGCCGTCGGGCTGGCCACCTTCGATGGCCGCAAGGGATGGATCAACCGGGTGGGGGTCGATCCCGACTGCCGTCTTCGGGGGCTGGCGGCGCGGATAATCGCCGAATGCGAAACTTTCCTCGAGGAGTGCGGTGCCGAGATCATTGCCTGCCTGATCGAGGAATACAACACCCCCTCGATGGCCCTGTTTCAAAAGCACGGCTACCTCTACACCGAGGGCGTCTACTACTTCTCCAAACGCAAGTCAGAGGATACGTAGGTTGCTGTTTGCACCACAAGCATACAGAGATATGCAGAGTAAAGAAATAGCTGTAAAGTCAGAATCTTTGAAGTCAGAGAACAGATTTACTACCCAAAGAGCATATTTTATGATTGACAACTGATCAGAGGATGTTACATTGATTAATGGATACTGGATCTGAGGGATGCCGTGACCCATATGCAGTTTGACGAACAGAAATTCAAAGAATTGGTCTTGTACATTGCGGGAAAGTGCCAAGGGCACTCAAAGTATGGTAAGACCAAGCTCAACAAGATATTATTCTTCTCCGATTTCATAGCTTATGCCAAGTGGGGATGTGCTATCACAGGCGCGGAGTATTTTCACCTACCAAAGGGCCCTGCACCTCAACAAATGTTACCGATTATGGAGCAGATGGTGAGCGATCACGAATTAGCGATTGTTCCGCGTCAGATATTCGCAAAGACTCAAGAGAGACCGACTAATCTCAGAAACGCTAATCTGAGTGAATTCAGCGCGGATGAGCTCTCTTTGGTGGACTCAGTAATTGAGGAACTGCGAGAAAAGTCTGCGGAGGAGGTCAGTTCACTTTCACACTATTACATTGGTTGGCAGTTAACTCAGGAAGGCGAGACAATCCCGTACTACAGTGTGCACTGTCGACATCCTAAGGCTACCGACATCACCAAGGAAGATATTGAAGAAGGCATGAGGACAGCTCGCGAGTTTGGTCTTCTTGATGCTGAGTAATCACTCTGCGAGAAATTTCTTCACTCTTAGTTCACATATCTCGACTTCACCCGGTTTTACAAATATGTGGGCAATGAACTGGTAACCTCTCGGGTGTCGCTTAGCTTTGTAGAACCTCACGTTAGTTCCTTCAAGTATCGGGCACAAGTCAGCATTTCGTTCAAGGTAGAATATTATCGATCCAACAATATCGTCAACTGCTTTAACATCTTCAATCTCCTCTTTGGCATTCTGGATGTCGCTATTGCATCGGTCGGATAGCCGAACACGTCTAAACCTTGCCAGGAAATCATTCATGAAGAACAAGCCGGTTGTTAAGAGTGCACACCTTCTTTATCGCTATTGGCTTGTAATTGGCGTTGTAAAGTTGTCCTGTCGCATACCGCCACTGTTACCACCTTTTGCTTTTTTTAGGAGGCTCCGGGTCGCAAGCAACCCGGAGCCCGTTTTTCCTTCATCCCTGAAGGTAGTCGTGGCGTCCTGCCTGTTTAGCTGCACCCACTGGTGGCGCCGCAGGTGTCGCACTTGAGACAGGTGCCGTTTCTAATCATGGTAAACTGGCCGCACTCGCCACACATGTCGCCTTCGTAACCCTTCAGTCGCGCGGTTTGGATTTGACGCCGAAGTCGGTTAGCTCCCTGTTGGCCGTCGGTTCCGGTCGGCGCGGTAACATACTCATACAGCGCCTCCGGCGTTTCAGGTTTCGCAGTTGCAGTGTTACTCTCCAGCGGTTGACCATCGCCGTTACCTCCTGGTTCCTTCCGATCACCATTGCCGTTGCCGTTCCCAACCTTGAGGTGGGGTGTCTGAATGTCCGTGGCCGTGCGACTTCCATTGGTGATCCCCTCAGGCGTCAGCGGTTGTGCCGGTTCTTCGGATTCATACTCCATCGACTCACCGGCCGGCTCGCCCAGGGTATCCCCGCGGAGGTCATCTTCGGAAACGTGGGCCAGGTCATCGCGATCCAGATAAGTGATGGCCAGTTCCCGGAAGATGTAATCTATGATGGATGTAGCACGTTTGATCGATTTGTTGCCGCGCACCATTCCGTTGGGTTCAAAGCGGCTGAACAGGAAGGCTTCCACGAACTCCTCCAGCGGCACACCGTGCTGGAGTCCCAGTGATATGGCGATGGCAAAGCTGTTCATCAGAGAACGGAAAGCGGCACCTTCGCGGTGCATGTCCAGAAAGATTTCGCCCAGCGTACCGTCAGAGTAATCGCCGGTGCGCAGGTATAACTTGTGCCCGCCGACCACTGCTTTCTGCGTGTACCCGGCGCGACGATATGGCAGCTTGCGTCGCTTGGCGATATAGCGGTAGACCAGCTTCTCGGCCATTTTCTCCGAAGCACTCTCAATTGTGAGGCTCTCCCCGTCATCATCCTCATCCAAGAGAGAGGAACTCAGCGGCTGACTCAGCTTGGAGCCGTCGCGGTAAATCGCGATCGCCTTGTTCATCGTCTCCCAGGACAGACGGTAAGCTCGCTTGACGTCATCGATAGTGGCCTCAGCCGGCATATTGATCGTCTTGGAAATAGCACCCGAAACAAACGGCTGGGACGCCGCCATCATGCGGATATGCGCCTCGAATGGGATATATCGCCGACCCTTCTTACCGCAGCGATTGGCGCAGTCAAAGATCGGCAGGTGCTTTTCATCCAGGTGCGGCGCGCCTTCGAGAGTCATGGCGCCGCAACAGAACTCGTTGGCGGCTTCGATCTGCTCTTTGGTGAAGCCCAACTCACACAGGAGATTAAAATCCCATATGTCGATAGCAACATCCGACAGCCCCAGTGTTTCCTTGAGAAACTCTTCTCCCAGGGTCTGCTTACTGAAAGCGAAAGTGATGTCGAAGACATTCTCCAGCGCCGCCTCAACCCGCTTCAGTTCTTCGTCGCCAAACCCCCGTGCTTTCAGGGACTCGTGATTGATATAGGGAGCCCGTTTGAGCGTCTTGTGCCCGGCGGCATACAATATGATGTCTTCAATCTCCGATGCCGAGTAGCCCAGCCGTTCCAGCGCCCGGGGTACGGAATTATTGATGATCTTGAAGTATCCGCCGCCGGCCAGCTTCTTGAATTTTACCAGCGAGAAATCCGGCTCGATACCGGTGGTATCACAGTCCATGACCAGGCCGATGGTTCCCGTGGGGGCAATCACCGACACCTGAGCATTGCGGTAGCCATGGATTTCTCCCTGCTCCAGGGCACGATCCCACACTGATCGAACCGCCCGGACCAGGTCATCGGGTACATAGTTGGGATTGAGACCGGTTGGCTTGATCGTTAACCCCTCATACTCGGACTTGTCGGCATTATTGGCGGCGCGTCGGTGGTTGCGGATTACCCGCAGCATGTGATCCCGGTTGTGATAGAAGGATGGGAAGGGGCCGTGCTCCCGCGCCATTTCCGCCGAGGTTACATAGGCCTGCCCCGTCAGAAGAGCTGTCAACGCCCCACACCAGGCGTGCGCTTCGGCGGAGTCATAGGCGATACCCTGCCGCATCAGCAACGTACCCAGATTGGCAAACCCCAGCCCCAGTGTGCGAAACTCGTAACTCTTCTGGGCTATCATCCGCGACGGATACGAGGCCATCAGCACCGATATTTCCAGAACTACCGTCCATAATCGTATGGCGTGAAGATACCCCTCGATGTCAAAAGTGCCGTCATCATGCAGGAACCCGCCCAGATTGATTGAGGCCAGATTGCAGGCGGTGTCATCCAGGAACATATACTCCGAACAGGGATTGGATGAATTGATACGGCCATCGGCAGGACAGGTATGCCATTCATTTATAGTGGAGTCAAACTGCACCCCCGGGTCGGCGCATGTCCAGGTGGCATAGCAGATTTTCTCCCACAGGTCCGACGCCGGGATCGTGCGGGCCGTTCGGCCATCGGTGCGACGGATCAACTCCCACTGCTCACCCTTTTTCAGTTTTTCAAAAAAACCGTTGGGGATGCGCACCGAATTGTTGGAGTTCTGGCCGGAAACCGTGATATAAGCATCACCCTCCCAGTTGGTGTCGAGGGTGATAAAGTCAACCTGCGTCAATCCCTGGTCGGCCAGGTCGAGAATCTTCTTCATGTAGGCCGGTGGCACCGCCATCCGACGGGCATCGCCCAGTGCTGTCTTCAAAGCAGCGTTTTTCGACGGATCAGTCTCGATGACAGTGTCACCATTGCTGCCGGATACGACGACTGCCTTGATGATCTCCTGGAGATGGTGCGCGATAACCCGTGAACCGGCTACCATCGCGGCCACCTTCTGCTCTTCGATGACTTTCCAATCGATAAAAGCCTCGATATCCGGGTGGTCGAGGTCCAGACAGACCATCTTGGCCGCCCGCCGGGTAGTACCGCCCGACTTGATGGCCCCCGCCGCCCGGTCACCAATGCGCAGAAACGACATCAGACCGGAAGAGTTGCCGCCACCCGACAGCGGTTCACCCGATCCCCGAATGCCGGAGAAATTGGTTCCGGTTCCCGACCCGTATTTGAATAAACGGGCCTCTCGCTGCCAGAGATCCATAATGCCCCCATCATTCACCAGATCATCAACCACCGACTGAATGAAACAGGCGTGAGGCTGGGGACGCTCATAAGCGTTTTTGGTCCGATTAAGCGTACGACTGCCCGGGTCTACATAATAATGCCCCTGAGCTGCCCCGGTAATATCGTAAGCCAGATGCAACCCGGTGTTAAACCACTGCGGTGAGTTGGGCGCCGCCACCTGCGCTGCCAGCATATGACACAACTCGTCATAAAAAGCCTGCGCATCTTCCTCGCCATCAAAATAACCGTACTTTTCTCCCCAATGGCGCCAGCAGGCAGCCATGCGGTGAAAAACCTGGCGAGTGTCTGACTCACTTCCCAGTGCTGCTTTACCCTCATCATCACTAACCGGCCGACCGTCATCATCTTTCTGCGGTACCCCGGTCTTGCGGAAGTATTTCTGCGCCAGTATATCCACCGCCACCTGCGACCACGACGCCGGAGCCTTGATGTTCTCCAGGCGGAACACAATCGAACCGTCCGGATTCCTGATTTCCGATGTTCTGGTTACGAACTCAACCGAGCTATAAGGTGATTCACCCTCAACAGTGAAATACCGTCCGATTTTCAAACCAACCTCCCGTGCCTATTCCACATCTGATCCAACCCAAACAATCCCTGCATGAGCAAAAACTAATTTCCCCTGCCTGCTATCAGTACATCCTTGACTCATATCATCTCCTGCTTCCCGCGAAGATCGCACTCAACCGCGCGACAATAATTCACGGCCGCCAACAGGGTCGACCGTGAGTGACGCCAATATACCGGGTGCTGCACAGGGGCACCTATAAAAAGATACCATTTTATTTCGTGTCACGTAGGTCATTGAACGGCAGGGGAGTACATTCAACACATTTCTTCTACGGTACCGAAGACGATAATCGAAGGCGCGATTACAATAATTCGACAGATGTAAGTTGCTGTAGTGATTTGAAATACGGACAGGCAGTTTCATATTAATATTCCCGTGTAATTACAATCACAACCCGACAGTTAGTAACCAGCGACAATTCAATGAGATACGAAAAAATCAACAACATCTCAACGACTTTTCAACAATGAGTGTGGAAATGTGGGGGTGGTATCTGGTCTGATGTCAGGGTGCTTATCCTGACCTGATAAAAATAATCTTTTTTTGTCGGCAGGTGGGTTTTTTTGCTTGACAAATTGTGTTTTCGGAGCTAAACTACATGTGCAATCGGAAAGTGTTACTCTTTCTGTGGATTACCTAATATCGTCCACCCAGGCAGGTGCCTAACCTGCTTGGGTTTTTTTTTATCCTTTAGCGCAGTTTATTGACAGGTCGCATCTGTTTGTTGTTGCCGGTTATTGTGCCGGCAGCAGGTCGGGGTCGCTTTCCCTGATCATGTCCAGGTAGCCGACACCGCGTGGTCCGAGGTAAGCCTCGGGCATTGTGAAAAGCTGGTCCTTTAGAGCCTTGTCTATAGATATGAAGTTGTAGCCCATATCTCCCAGGGCGGTCAGTAAGGCATCCAGGAAAAGAGCGTTGAGACGATTGGCCCTGAGTTGTAGAATATGTCGACAGGGGCGCTTCAGGATCTCTTTGGCCACTGCCTCGCAGCGTTCCACCTCGGACAGAACGTGCGATATGTACTCGTAGCGCAGAGCTTCGTAGTCAGCCGAATCATTGCCCTGGCTGATCTTCTCCAGGGTCAGGTTGTACAGGTAATCATCGATAACGATAGTGACGTGCGCCACGGCTATGTCCTGCGCCTCAAGGTAGAGTCGTATCTGTCTTTTGGCTTGCACGGTGGCGCCGTAATGCAGGAAGGGGTAGCGGAAATAGCGTCCTTTCTGTCCGAAGCCGGCCAGCATCGGTTCCAGTTTCTCGTTGCCGGTACTAATGTCCCGGATAAACTGCTCGATGCTCATTTCGTGCAGGTCCTGATGGGAGTAAGTGAGATTACCCAGTTGGTGTCCGGCGTTGAGCCACTGACCCAGCAGATCGTAACTGTTGTCGATTTTCTCGCCGACGACAAAACCGGTAACAATTACATTGTGTCGGTCGAGAACCTCAAGCAGTTGTTTAGTCACCGCCACCCGATCGACCGTGTCAAAAGCCTGTGAGACGGGCAATTCGTTGAAGGTTACACAAATCTCCCGACGGGTCGATTTGTCACCCGCCTGAGAATCACCGGAAGACCAGGCCAGCGACATAACCAGGGCGCACACCATCAGAAACTTACGTTGCCGTATCCGTACGGGGTTCTTCAGCACTACGTCAATCCTCCGGTCGCAGGAAATATCCGGGGCGGCCGCCATTTAAGTCACTGCTGTCCGGCAGCGGCTGCGGCCGGCTTGTTACTGTTGGTATTGACCGGAGCCGAAAGCCGCAAGTCAAGCCTAAAAACCCACCGTCGTCCTTATTCACAGGACTTTTCCCGACCGGTTTGATTGGTTATCATTACTTTACACGACACCGGCCCGCAGATGAGAGTGACATAGAATACAGATGTTCGTAAGAGAAAGCACAGCCAGTAGCGTTACAGTTGATACACCGGCCAAGGTCAACCTGTTTCTCCAGATTTTGCAGCGTCGGCCTGACGGCTATCACGACATCAACTCGTTGTTTCAGGCTGTTACCTTGTTTGACACTCTGAACTTTTCGGTTACCGCAAGCGATGGGGTGACCATCCGTCTTCAGCCCGGGATCGAACTGCCGGTAGATGCAAGCAATCTCATCACGAAGGCTTACCATCTTATCCGGGAGCGTTTCAGGCTCAGCCGTGGTTTGCAGGTGGTGCTGCGCAAGATGATCCCGGTTTCGGCCGGATTGGGCGGTGGTTCCGCCGACGCAGCGGCTGTTATTCTGGCATGCAATCAGTTGTTTGATCTGGGCTTGAGCTGCCGGGAGATGGCCCGGCTGGGATTGAACATAGGCTCGGATATTCCTTTCTTCTTCGCCGGGGGGCAGGCGCTGGTCTCGGGCCGCGGTGAAGTGATCCGGGAAAGCACCTATCCTACTGACTACCAGATGCTTTTGGTGACTCCGGCGCTGGCGATTGCCACTACCGACAGTTATTCGGCCCTGAAAAGGGACTTGACAACATCGAAGCTCCCCTTTAGCTTAGCTTGTTGCCGGACGGTTGACGATCTTGTAGCGTCATTGCGTCTGGCTGGTAATGATTTTGAAGAAGTTCAATTTCGGTCCTACCCGGTGTTGGGTGAGATCAGAGATGAACTTTTGAGGTGTGGAGCGTTATTAACCCGGATGAGCGGGTCCGGTCCGACGATGTTTGGTATTTTCGGATCGGAGACGCGAATTGTAGAAGACAAGATACTCAGCCGGGGGGACTGGCGGGTTCATCCAGTTAAGCCGGTATCCCTCTCAGGCCGGACGTGACTTTGTGGAGGGAGGCACCGTGGAGATCACCGAAGTCCGGGTAACATTACGGGACGAGGCGAGACTGAAGGGTTTTGCGAACGTGACATTTGACAACGTCTTTGTTGTTCGTGGCATGAAGATCATCAAGGGCAACATCGGTCTTTTTGTCGCCATGCCGAGTCGCAAGCGTTCCAACGGTTCTTACCAGGACGTTGCCCATCCCGTCACCAAAGAGATGAGAGAGAAACTTGAAGAGAAAGTTCTTGAAGCCTATGACGTGGAACTCGAAGCCTGCAACAGCACGGCGTAGTGCCGGGACTTTCTGGGGCGTCGTCAAGTGGTAAGACACCAGCCTTTGGAGCTGGCATTCCCAGGTTCGAATCCTGGCGCCCCAGCCAATGATCAGGGTTTGCTGCCACCCATACCGGAGTGAGAATAACATGAGCCTGCTATGGCAGAGAAACGACAGTGAGGATAACGGCCGATGATCGTACGTGAAGAACTCCGACTGGTAACGGGCAATTCCAACCGTCCACTGGCGGAAATGATCGCCGCCTATTTGAACGAGAAACTGACCGACTGTGAAGTTACCCGCTTCTCCGACGGCGAGGTATTTGTCCAGATCAATGAGAACATCCGGGGAGCCGACGTTTTTATCATCCAGCCCACCAACGCCCCGGCTGAGAGCCTCATGGAGTTACTGATGTTGGTCGAGGCTGCCCGGAGAGCTTCGGCCATGCGTATCACGGCCGTCATCCCCTATTACGGATATGCCCGACAGGATCGCAAGGACCGCCCCCGAGTAGCGATTACCGCCAAGCTGGTGGCCAATCTGATCACCACCGTAGGGGCCGATCGCGTCATCACTATGGACTTGCACGCCAGCCAGATTCAGGGCTTTTTTGATCTGCCGCACGACCACTTGTATTCGTCCACGCTGTTTAACAACTATTTCGAGAAAATGAATCTTGAGAACCTCTGCATTGTCTCACCCGATGTCGGCTCGATTAAGCTGGCTCGTATTACGGCCAAAGTTCTGGAGGCGGAACTGGCTATTGTCGACAAGCGCCGTCCCCGAACCAATAAGTCGGAAGTAATGAACCTGATCGGTGATGTCAGCGGTATGAATGTCCTGATACGCGATGATATGGTCGACACCGCCGGTACACTCTGCTCGGCGGCCGCTTTTGTCAAGGAGAGAGGTGCTCTGGATATCTACGCCGCCTGCACCCACGGTGTTCTCTCGGGTGAGTCTATTGAAAAAATCGACCAAGCCCCGATCAAGAAAATGATTATCACGGACTCTATCGATTTAGGTCGGCGACGGCTGTCGCAAAAGTTTGAGATTCTGACCTGCTCCGGACTTATCGGAGAGGCCATTAAGCGGATTTTTGATGAAGAGTCAGTATCTTCCCTGTTTGAGGACCAGCCTCTGGAGATCTGACGTTGCTTTGGAACCATTTCTGTCTTGTGGAGAAAGAAGATCAGCTATGAAAGAGATATCTCTGGCAGCCACCGCCAGGTCGTCGGTCGGTAAAGGCCCGGCTCGTCGGTATCGCATGGACGGCAGTATCCCGGCCGTGGTCTACGGCCCGGAGGTCCCGCCGGTTTCCCTGGCCGTGGACGAGAGAGCTTTTCGTGCCGCCATGAAAAACGTTAGTGGCAGCACTCTCATTAACCTGGATATGAACGGCAAGACCAGTAAGGTTATTGTCCGCGAAATCCAGCGGGATCCGGTTACCAGCCGCATCATCCATCTTGATTTCTACGCAGTTTCCATGACCAAGTCGATCAGCATTTCTATCCCGGTGCGTTTTATCGGCACTCCCCGCGGTGTCAAGACTGACGGCGGTATCATGCAGACGACTATGCGTGATCTGGAAATTTCCTGTCTGCCGTCGAAGATCCCGGAATTTGTCGAGGTCGATGTTTCCGACCTGGGTATCGGCGACTCCGTTCACGTGAGTGACCTGTCTATCCCGGAAGTGCAGATCCTTTCCGAGCTACGGCGCACGGTAGTGGTCATCAGTGCCCCGACCGTCATTAAAGCCGATGCGGTCGAGGAGGAAGAAATTGCGGCCGAGGAGGAAGGCGAGGTTGCCGAGGCTGCTGCCGGCGAGGAAAAGGCCGAAGGCGAAGAACAGAAAGACCAGAAGGCCGAAGGAAAAACCAGGGACAAGAAGGCCGAGGGGAAAACCAGGGACAAGAAGTAGCTGCCCCGTTAAACATTATTGTTCAAGGCCGTCGAATACTCGGCGGCCTTTTTCATGGTCACCGAGGATTTTGACGGTTTCAACGAGGGGCTGGTTGTCGCCACTTTCTGCTGACGCGGGCGAATCCCAGGCTGACGGCGCCGCCGACCAGGCCGCCGAGTGTCACTCCGGCAAGAACGTCAAAGGGATAATGGACACCGACAAAGATGCGACTGACAGCCACCAGCACCGCCAGCAGCAGCAGAGACCGGCGCACTGCCGGCAGGTGATGATAGAACAGTGCCGCCTGGCCGAACAGATTGGCGGCGTGTGATGATGGCATCGAATACCCGGCGCCACAATCGACCAGCAGATGCACCGACGTCAGCAGATGGCAGGGACGAAGGCGAGCGATCAGACCTTTCAACAGGTTGCTCGAGAGTTGGTCGGTCAGTAACAATGTTACGGCCGACGCCAGCGCCAGCCAGCGTAGACGTCGATCTCCAAACCACAGCAGACACGCCAGACCGGCGCCGTACATGACCCGCAAAAGCTGATCCGATGTAAGTACGGGCATAATGATGTCAGTGACCGGATTGGACAGACTGACGTTGATCCAAAGAAACAACACCTTATCAAGGCCGTTCAGGAATTCAAGCATAAGCGGCCGGATTGTTTTTGAGGAAACGCATCAGTTGGTGGCGAGTCGGCATTCCGGCCCGGCCGCCGGGGCGAGTGCACTTCAGAGCCGCCACTGCCGCTCCCAGGCGCAGCCGCCGGGACATCGGTTGGCCCTGCAACAGCCCGTACAGATACCCGACATGGAAAGCATCGCCGGCACCGGTGGTGTCAACGGTTTCGACCTTAAAGGCCTGCTGCCGGAAGAACCGGTCGGCTTCCATTCCCGTAATGCCGCGGAGACCTTGCGTGACCACGATACAACCGCTGCATAGACGAGTCAGTTTCCGGATTGCCTGCCGAACTGTTCGGGCGCCGGTGAAAGGGAGGGCATAATCATCGGCTACGACCAGATGATCAACCAGCGGAAAAATGGGTGAGACGTCGTTGCGGATGGAACCGATATCAAACGAGATCAACGCTCCCACCCGCCGACCCCAACGAGCCAGTTTGAGAGCCGCCGCCATGTCTCGACCGTCAAGATGGATCAGGCGCGGCTGGGGATAGCGCGAAGTCCGAAGGTCTGTCGGTCGCAGTCCGATCCGACGGTGGAAGGCGATTGTTCGGCGACCACTGCCGCGTTCTATGAATCCGGCTGCGGTGGCCGAGGGTGCCTTCTTGACGATCAGGAAACTGGTATCCACGTTTTCACGGCGCAATTGATCGATATTGATGTTTCCCGCCCAGTCCTTACCCACAACCGCCACCAGTGCCGTGCGCAAACCGAGTCGCTTCAGCCCCACCATAGCATTGGGCACCGGACCGCCTCCCTGCACGCAGAGGTCGACAGCGTTGACCTTCCCCCCCGGTCGCGGTAGTCGGTCGACTGTGTAAAGCAGGTCCAGAGGGATAATGCCCATTCCCAGGCAGTCCACCGTTGTTTTACCGGTCATCTTCGATCCGATCTCTTTTAATGACGGCTTTTCCTCCGCTCAGTTCGGTGATGTCGGCCACCAGGCTGTCGACTCTACTGCGACGAACCCGCAGGCTGAGTGCAACCTGATCAGAGTACTCGGCGCCGGTCTGATCGGCGCTGTACTTCTGCACCAGTTTCATCAATCGGTCGTACAGGGGAAACGGAATTTGCACTTGGAGTGCCTCGGTCAGGAAGTTCTTCACCCGGTCGGATTTTTCCACTGCCAGCCCGGCCGCTTCGGCATAGGCCCGGGCCAGCCCGCCCGTACCGAGCCTGGTGCCGCCGAAATACCGGGTGACCACGATCAGGATGTTGGTCAGGTCACGCCCCAAAAGGACATCATATATCGGCCGCCCGGCGGTTCCCGATGGTTCTCCATCGTCGGAGTACTTGAAAGCCCTCTCACCCGTCGCCCCGATCCGGTATGCATAACAGTGGTGTGTCGCGGCGTGCTCACGTCGGCGAATCTGCCCGAGCATACTGTCAACTTCCTCAATAGACGCTACCGGCCGACATTCAGCCAGGAACCGCGATCCTTTGATTTTAATCTCGCCCCGGGCGGGAGTCTTGATAGTGTAGTAGAAATCATCCATGCCCGGCGTCACACCAGAGTTCGCACGATGTCCCCCGCCTGATCCGGGCTGGTCATGAGTATTGCTCCGCACTCGATTGCTGTTTGCAGACTTTTTTCGTCGGCCAGAGGTTGACAATCATCGGCTGCCATGAAAAAAGTCAGTTTCCCGATTTGCCGACAGAACGATAACAAATCCAGAGCACGCTGTGAGTCGGCGTACAGCTCTGTGATCACCACCGCCTGGGCCAGTCCGGCCAGAAGCCTGTTGGCGGCCGTGATCTTGTCGGGATGGTAAGCCTGCTGAGGAGGGCATTCTGTAATGATACCGCCACTCTGGGCGATATCGAGTGCCAGGGACAAATGCTCCTCAGGGTGAATGTGATCGAATCCGGAGTCGAGCACGCCGTACGAATCGCAACCGGCGGTACAGGCGCCCACATGGGCGGCGGCATCGATCCCTTTCGACAGTGAAGCAATCATCTGAACATCAGCCTGTCCAAAGAGCTTTGCCAGCCGGACGGTCAGTTCGATACCCTCGTTAGTAGCCTCTTCAGCCCCGGTCAGAAGTACCGTCTTGCGATCATTATCAGGCAGGTGACCACGAGTGTAAAGCAAGGGAGGAGGATCGTTCAGTTCAAACAACAGCCGCGGGTAGTCATGGTCAAAGCGGGAGGTGATACCGATATCCCGATCCCGCAGGGTGCCGTATAATTCTTCAGCTTCTTCCAGCCTTAGCGATGCCGAGGCTATCTTCTCTGCTGCCCGGGCGCTCATGCCGTCAATTGTCGCCAGGGTAGCTTCGTCGGCGCCGAGGATACCCTGCGTATTCCCGAAGATATAGATCAGGACCTCCATCAGGCGGGGACTGACTCCGGCCAGATGGCACAGAGCCAGAACCTCAACGGTAGTCTCTTGCCGCTTATTTGTGACCATACCTCAATTTAGCTATTGAGTACCGCTTGTCAACCAAGCTGGGGAACCCGTGAAGCTGACCCACGTCATACTTGAATTGCGATCCTGATTGCCCTATCATTGGTGACAAAGGACACTTGATAGGAAATGACATGAAAAAACTTACCGCCCTGTTGTTCATTATAAGTACGCTGTTCGGCTGCTCGGGAGAACCACAGTCGGTTGAACAACTGGTCAACGCCGGAGAAAAGGCGATTGTGGATGGAGACTTTGCCCGCGCCAGAGACTACCTGTCGAAAGCAATCGCCCGGCAGCCATCGGATCAGCATATACTTTACCTGCTGGGTACCAGCTATCGTCGTGATTTTCTCTATGATTCGGCCTACTACTATCTCAAACGGGCGGACTTGCTGCACCCCGGTGATCGCGAGGTGAACCTGGAACTCCACCGGGTAGCAGCCGTCCTTCAGGAATGGAAAAGCGCTGTCCGGGCAATCCACGTCCTGATTGAAACCGGGGACTCCAAGGAAATGTATATTGCCGATCTGGCCGACTACAATCTTCGTATGGACAACTTTTCAGTTGCCTACCATTACTATCGTAGATTATCACAGATACAACCTGACAATATCGAAATCTGGCGACACCTGGTCAATCTGGCCGCACAGCTTGACTCGCTGGAGGTTGCCCTGAGAGTTGTCGACAGCGCCCTGGAACGTTTTGGTCGGCAGGATGGACTGTTGATAAGTAAGGGATTATGCCTGGCGGCAACGGGCGATTATGATCAGTCGGAATCTATCTTCCGCTCATTGGTAGCCAAAGACACCGCTTCGGTAGCGGCACGTATTAATCTCGCTCACACGCTTTCCTCACAGAACAGTCCGGCCAAGAAACGAGAGGCTCTCCAATTGTACCTTCAGGTTCAGCCCCGGGCTGACAAGTTTCTGAAGGTCGATTCTTTGATCGAAGCACTGACCGAAGAACTTGACGGCAAAAAATAACAAAAAAAGAAGGGCAGGATTATTGCTAATCCTGCCCAACGCAGGGCTGTCTCGGTAAGAGACAGAGGGGGGGTCTTTACAAGCTTTTCAATATCTTAAACAATATAATAACTACTTTTGTTCACTTGGCAAGTAAAATAATTCATTTTAGACCATTTTTTTTGAGAAAACAGGATAATACTGCAATAGGCCGAAAAAGCCCACCGATCCGGCCTTTTTAGCCGGGTCGGTGGTAAATCCGCCAGGGGTTTCAAAATCCTTCCTCGTTGTCGGTCAGTTCCGGCTCCGCCGGGTTGCAATACAGTTTCCAGCGGCCCTGGAAAAATCCATTTTCATGGTGAGGAGCAGACCGGTATTTGCCCATCAACCGACCAATCGGAGTCCGGTCAGCAGCATAAATGCGTCCCGAAAACCACCCGTGAGCATGTCTTCCGTGTGCATTGATCTGGCCGTGCCCCGGTGGATGACCGTAGGTTCCTTTCAGAAAACCCTGAAAAGCGCCGGCGCGGGATATCCACTTGCCGAAGAACACCTTATCTCCGGAACTGTTGGGACCAAAGTGGCCCTTCAGGTAACCACTAACCGTCCAGCCGAAAGCGTTGGGCCGCTTTGACCACCAGACACCCCGAAAACGCCCCTGTTCGCTTTCATCGAACCCCCAGCGACCGGCCAGGAATCCGCGCGGGCAGGGGTAGCGATTGAGTTCGAAAGCGTGGAAGGCAACGGCGTTGGAATCCTCGAGATAGACTATCGTGTCAAGAGATTTCAGATCTTCAAGGTTAAAGGTGTGGCTGTAAGGACCGGTTTCGAATGATACCGTTACCGGTTCCGACTGAGGGAATATGGTGTCGATAACCACCGTCCAGGATGTGTCCCCCAGGGAATCGACCACGGCTACTTCGGATGAGTCGAAAATCGGTCGCGGTGGGGGCATGAAGATATCGACCGCGATGCCGTCATTGTGAACCGTTGTCTTTGATACCCATCCTATCATTCCGGGGCCGCAGCGGCTGCCACCGGTACTGTCGCAGCGAAGTCGGACTATGTAGTCCTGCCCGGGCTCGAAACGGATCGTTCGTCTGACGACTACGACACCACCGGGAACATTCAGGGTTCCGCTCCAGTCGGTGACGGTTGTAACCGTCGAATCATAGCACAGGCGCCCCCAGACAGCTCTCAGGTGGTAATAGCCGGACCGGGGATCCGAAATGACCGAATCCACCTCAGGACTGGCCAGCATTTCATCATCGTACTCCACGTCAGTGGCTTCCTCGCCCAGCAGATCGTTGTCTCCAAAACCGGGATTTTCCGCATCGGTGGTGTAACCACCATATTCTGAATCCAGATTCAGAACCTCCTCATTGCCAGGCTGATTAGGACTCTCGGAACAACCGATCAGCCACATCAGCAAAGCTGTAGCCAAAAGCGCGGTCAGCAATTTTCGGTTCATTGTTGAAATTCCTTCCTTCTATCAACGATAAGATACAGTTTCTTCAATCTGATGAAAAGAGTAACAATCGCCGTGCCGACTCTCAACGATCAGGTCAACACTGTGACACTTAACGAATTACAGCCCCCGCCCGGAAAGTAAGTGTCGATGGAACCTGTACTGAACGGTACAATCGAGCTCCGGTGAACGAGCAGGTACGCGACTAAACGGCGGGATCGACACCGTGCGAAGACAGAGTTTCCGGTATCATGGGGACAGCTTCGCGCTGACTGCCGGGAATCGTTATCACCGTCGATTTGCCATTAATCCTTCTGCTTAATCGGTTTGTCATATTTGTAGTGCAAGTACAGCGCTTGAAGAGCAGTTCTCGAAAGCATCTCTCAGGTGGATGCACCTGAAACTGAAAAATGGCCAAAGCATGAGGACGAAAAAGTATGATGTTCAGTAATCACAATTTGACCGCCAATAGGGTGTTGGTTTTACCGGCGCTGACAGTGTTCGCTCTACTGGCCGGTTGCAAAACTCAACAGGTTCCGAGTGTATGGGCACCGGAACCGATCGTAGTGGATGGTAAGATGGCAGAGTGGAGCGATCAACCAATCACCTATTTCGAGGATCAGGGCGCCGCATTGGGGTTCGGCAATGACAGTGAAAACCTGTACATCCACTTCCGTTTTACAAACCCCTCCTGGGCGCGAGCTATACGTATGACCGGCTTGACCCTCTGGATTGATACCAGCAGCAATAAGAATAAGGATGTCGGCATTCGATTTCATGGGGGACCTTCCATGGAAGAGTTGCCGGCGGTTTCCCGCGAAAGACGACCTGATGGGCTGACCGAGCAGCAAAAGCAGCAGCTGTTGCAGAGAGAAGCGATGTCACACAATCAATTCATCTTCTTTGATCAGAGCTATTACGTGGAAGCAAGAATACCAACTGATGGCTCCCGGGGACCGGCGGCCGGGTATGATACATCCTTTGGTTTTTATTCGTTCGAGTTCTCCGTTCCGCTAGCGGGAAGTGGAGTGCAATTCTATGGCTTGGGGGCACAACCGGGACAAACCATCTCCATCGGAGCCGAGTGGGGCGATATGAGCAGTCTCCGTCGTGAAGGGATGAAACGGGATGGGATGCGCGGCGGTATGGGAGGTGGTCGAGGTGGAATGGGGGGCGGTTCGGGAGGTGGTCCCGGCGGTATGGGTGGCGGCCGAAAACCCGGTGGCATGAAGCCTCCCGAGAAACAGGAAGTATGGATGAAAATCGAGTTAGCCTTGCCTTCGGAGGAACGGCAGGAGTAGGACGTTGATGGCGACTATCAAATTGACGGCGCTCATTTCGTGTTCTTCAGCTTGCGCCATAGAGTCGCCTGGCTGATCCCCAGAATTTTCGCCGCCCGGGTACGGTGCCCTCCGGTTGCTTTCAACACGGTCCTGATGTAATCCATTTCGATTTCTCCCAAACTCCGTAATGGCGTCGAGTCAGGAGATTGGTATTGACTGCTGAAATCCAGCAAATGCGGCGGCAGGTGCTCCAGCTTGATACCACCGGTTCCGCTGAGAACAGCAGCCCGCTCAATGGCATTTTCAAGTTCTCGCACGTTGCCGGGCCAGTGATAGGTCTGGAAGCGTTGACGACAGGAATCATCGAGACGCAGGCTGGGGATGCCTAACCTCGCGGAGAGCTTCCGTATCAAATACTCCGTTAGCGGCAGGATGTCTTGCGGTCGATCACGGAGAGACGGCACGACAATCTCAATCACGCGCAGCCGATAGAGAAGGTCTTCGCGAAACCTGCCTTCCGTGACAGCCTGCTCCAGATTGCGATTGGTAGCTGCAATGACACGAGTATCGACCTTACGAGGAATGTTTTCACCAATACGAAGAATCTCCCGTTCCTGGAGCACACGAAGCAACTTCACCTGGGTGGACAGGCTGATGTCTCCAATTTCGTCCAGTAGAATAGTACCTCTGGCCGCCTGCTCGAACAGGCCGGTACGATCCCGCACCGCCCCGGTGAAAGAACCCATTCGATGTCCGAACAACTCACTTTCCAGGAGAGTCTCCGGGAGCGCCCCACAGTTGATGGAAAGCATGGAATACTTGGACCGAGGAGATGCGCCGTGGATGTAACGGGCAATCACTTCTTTCCCGACGCCGGTCTCACCCGTTATAAGAATCGAAGTATCGAACGCCGCAACCTTGCCGGCCATTTCCAAAGTGCGTTGGAAGGCTTCGCTGGGTACGGCGGCAAGAAACCGCCGGGAGACCCCTGATGGTGGTTTGGTATTGGTTGTCATTGGCAAATCCCTGGTTCTATTGTCGAAGTCAAGTAACTCTCATAGCCCATATATATATAAGCTTTCAATATGCAATCACTATATTTCAATATAATATCATCATAATTAATGTCAAGCAATGATACCCCCCATAGGTCGTTGGATTACAGTGACATATATTATTGTTCAATGTTTGGCAACTATTTTGCTTACGCTGCATACTGATGACATAATGGAGAAGGACTTAAAGTAATCTTATGGTCGAAAGACAAATGGACAATCGAGCTACGAATGACTAACGGATTGGCACATATGATGGGTACCGGCAAAACGCTGCGCTGGCGGATAGTGGCAGTGCTTCTGGTGGCGGCTTTATTGCCCTTGTCCCTGGCGGGTTTCGGCTCCTGGGTTGTTTTCGGCAAGTTGTTGGAAGAGAAGTCACGGGAAATCATGCGAACACTCGTTCAGAGTCACGGGAAAGCCATCGAAGCCCACCTGGAGGAACGGATTCATTTGCTCCAGTTAGCCGCAGAGTCGAATTCGCTGACAGAGATCAGCGATCCAAAACAATTGCGTCAACTGCTGGCTGATCTCAACAGTTCGAGCAACAAGGGTTTCGTTGATCTCGGTGTTTTCAACTCTGAGGGAGATCATGTCGGATACGTGGGACCATATTCACTTCAAGGTCTGAATTACCGTGAAACGGAATGGTTCAAAGAAGTGATAGTCTCGGATGCCTATGTCAGTGACGTTTTTCCTGGATTCAGGCAGGTACCGCACTGCATCGTGGCTGTGAAGAAGACCACCGCTGAAGGTGAATCCTGGATTCTCAGGGCAACCATAAATAGTGAACAGTTTGACCGGCTGGTGCAGACGAGTGAACTGGGGTATGGCAGCGACATCTATATTTTGAACCGTGAGGGATTTTATCAGACGACACCGAGAAGCGGGACACTTCTTGAACGGGCGCCGGGATCCTTGAGTGACATCCATTCCGGGGTGAGGGAAGAGCGCGTTAATATCGAAGGCTCGGAGGGGATCAGAGCAACCACATGGATTAATGACAACCGTTGGCTGCTGGTAGCTCGACAGGACCTGGCGGCCGTTCAGGCACCGGTCGATCAAGCGATAGCAGATGGAGCTTTGGTGGTGGCGGTGGCGATAGTGCTCCTGATTGTCACGGCGTTTCTTGCAACCTGGCACCTGACAGGTCGGATCAACAAGGCCAATGCCGAGCGAGAGGAAATGTCAAGGGCGTTTATCCGGTCAGCGAAGCTGGCCTCAATTGGTGAACTGGCTACCGGTCTGGCCCATGAGATCAATAATCCGCTGGCGATCATCAGCGCCGAGCAAACAAATATCTCCGATTTACTATCAGATTCAGAATACCCCACACAGATGCGAGAAGAGACACTTGAGTCAATCCAGCGATGCAAGACACAGATCCAGCGCTGTGCGAATATCACCGGCAAGATGCTTCAGTTCGGTCGTAAACGCGAGTCCCAGGTAGAACCCACGGACATCAGACCGCGTCTTTCCGACACTATTCGTCTTCTGGAACGTCGTGCCTTCGTGCGAAATGTGAAAATACGGAGTGAGATCGAGGATGACCTTCCTCGAGCCCTGGTCGATCCCGTGGAACTTGAACAGGTAATCGTCAACCTGATCAACAATTCCATCGATGCCATGCCACAGGGTGGAACAATCACAGTCATGGCCGGCATGGAAGAGAACAGGCTGCATTTGCAGGTAGCAGACAGCGGTACCGGCATCCCGCAAGAAGACCTGGAGCGGGTCTTTGAGCCGT
This sequence comes from bacterium, assembly GCA_043811375.1. Taxonomy (GTDB): domain Bacteria; phylum Zixibacteria; class MSB-5A5; order GN15; family FEB-12; genus JBDRNJ01. The sequence goes on from JBDRNJ010000084.1 coordinate 81,317, forward strand.
TTTTTACCACCAAACCGGTTGGCCGGGGTACCGGTTTGGGGCTTTCGGTTTGCTATGGCATGGTGCAGTCATGGGGTGGCAGTTTGAAAGCTGAGAGCGAACAGGGAAAAGGTACCGCCATGCACATCATGCTGCGGTCAGAGCCACCTGGGAAAGACCATAGTTAGGAGGTTCCTGATGCAAGGAAATAACAAGAAAAACAGAGTCCTGCTGGTCGATGACGAAGAGGATTTCCTGACGGCGTCTTCACAGGCGTTGCACCGAAGGGGTCTGGATGTCGATGTGGCTCCCAATGGCGTAACCGCCCTGGAGATGGTGGACAAGACGCAATATGATGTCGTCGTGCTGGATGTCAAGATGCCCGACATCGACGGCATCGAAGTGTTTCGTATCATTCACGAAAAACACCCCGGCTTGCCGGTGATCCTGCTGACCGGCCACTCATCCATTGATGACGCTTTTCAGACATCAAAGGACGGCATTGCCGATTACCTGTCCAAACCGATAGATATGGACGACATGGCGGCGCGTATTCACGAAGTGGTGAAAGAGTACGATCAAAGGAGCAAACCGGATACGGAGCCACCCGTGACGTTGGATTCCTCCCAAACCGTGCGAGTAATGCTCATCGATGATGAAGTCGAGTTCCTGGAATCACTGAGCAGAGTACTGGAACGTCGCCATATGGAAGTGATTACAGCCGAATGCGGCGACCTAGGTCTTAAGCTTCTGAAAGAATGTCTGGTTGATGTATTAGTGCTTGACGTAAAGATGCCGGGGATGGACGGGCTTGAGGTGCTGAGGTTAATAAGGAGGGACTACCCCAGTGTCCAGGTGATAATGCTCACCGGTCACCCGACCTACAACGCCGCCCTGGAGGCGATCAAGCTGGGCGCACATGAGTATTTGAAGAAACCGCCGGATATCCAGGTATTGGCTGCGACCATCCGCAGCTTGTACGAGAATCGACAGGAAGTAATCACCCGGCAGCAAAAGAAACTGATTGAGGATATTCGCCGACGCTATCCGGATTGAACCGGGGGAGGTGGCGACGGACGGCAGTGAATTTGAAGAGCAATCAACAACCTGTAGTGGAGATGGGGTAGGAACCGATGGCAGATAATCCTGCAGCCAAGCTTTCTGCTTATGACAAGTACATTGACTATAAGCGGTTCGGAATTGCAGTCGCTCTCTTTGTGATTATCCTGATAGCTCCCATCCCCGGAAGCATGTTGGATGTAGCCGTGGAATATCAAATGGGTGAAACCTACGTGCTTGACTTCTACTCTCAGGAGTTGTTCGACAAGCCGTTCAAGGATGTTGAACAGTGGCAGGTGGTGGCCGTACGAGCGTTTGAGGGGTGTATGGTACAGGGAGTCTCCCGCAAGGAAACAGTGCTCAAGCGAGGCGCTGAAGAACTGCGGAAGATGGGAATCACGGGTCATAAAGAACACTACGCAAAATACCGTACCCTCCTGGAGTCTCTGGATGAGGCCAGGGTGAGAGAATTACTTCTGCAGGGCCGCAGTCTGAGGCACGAGAGACTCACCTACACCATGCTGTCGCCGCAGCAGCAGGAAAAAGTGGACAAGGCCGCCCGGCAGATCCGTGTTTGCATTGCGATGGTGGCGTTCGTGGTAGCCTGCTTTGTAACCGAGGCCATCCCCTTACCCGGGGTAGCTTTCTGTATCGGTCTGATCCTGGTATTTTCCGGGGTTGTTTCACGGCGCGAGGTGGCCCAGATGTTCTGGTCCGACGCCTGCTGGTTTATCATGGGCAGCCTGATGTTCGCGGCCGCGTTCGTCAAGACCGGAGTCGACAAACGCATTTGCCTATTGATTTTCCGTTATCTGGCCAAACCCAGCGTTCGCTGGGTTACAGCCATCATGATCTTAGTGATCGCACCTTCGGCTTCGTTTATCTCAGATCATGCCCTGGCGGCGATTTTCTTACCGATCGGGCTAATTCTGTATCACAACAGTCTCTCGAGCAAGATTCCCGAAGACAGAGAACTGGCCAAGATGATGATGATTACGATCGCCATGGCCTGCAATATCGGGGGATTCGGCTCACCCTCCGGTGGCGCCCGCAACGTGATCATGATGACATACATGGAAGACATGTTCGGGATTACCGTAGGCTACGCCCAATGGATTCTCTACGGGATGCCCTTCGTGCTCATTATGATGCCACTCCTCTGGATAGTAATCAACTGGCGTTTCAAGCCTAAAATACTCGACTTGCGCCCGGCCCTGGACTCACTGAAAAAAGACATCGGTCACATGGGAGGCTGGAGCCGAAAGCAGATCATCGCGGTCGCTATATTCGCGGTGATGTTGTTAGGGTGGATAACGGAGAAGAATATCCTTATGGATCTGATCGGAATCCGTCTGGGTATTGGAGTAATCGCGGTGGCCGGAGCGGTGGCTTATTTGCTGTGCGGAGTCGTTAACTGGCGTGATTACCAGGAAAAAGTGGACTGGGGTGTTGTCTGGCTCTATGCCGGAGCGATCATCTTTGGCCGGGTACTCGATCAGACCGGGAGTGCTTACTGGATGGCTCGCTCGGTGGTGGAGGGCCTGGCGGAGGTAGGTGTCAATGCCGGTGCTGCGCTTCTTGGTACGGGCAGCCTGGTAACGGCGGTGATGACAAATCTGATGGCGGATGGCCCGGCGGCAGCAGCGGTAGGACCGATTACGCTGAACATGGCTGCGATCGCCAACCCCGGAACAACCTTGGTGCCGTTCATTGGGCTCGCCACCGCCTGTGCCTCATCATTTGCGTATCTGCTGGTAATCGGCACCCCGCCCAACGCTATAGTCTATTCGAGTGGTTATCTTGCAGCCAAGGATTTCCTGCGGGTGGGGATAATCTGCCTCGTTTTAGCTTTCGTGATTCTGTTGTTGCTCAGTATGTTTTACTGGCCACTGCTTGGTTTTAGTGGATTGCCGTCCGCATAATTTGGATTGGTGGAGGAGATATTGATGGATCAGGAATATACCAACCTCAAATTGCTCCTGGTTGACGACGAAGAGGACTTTCGGCGAGCCACTACAGCAGCGCTGACTCGACGGGGTTTCACTATAACCGAGACCGCCGATGGAAAAGAAGCCCTGGCGGCAATCAAACATGAGCGGCCGGATATAGTCATACTGGATCTGAAGATGCCGGGAATGAGCGGTATCGAAACGCTGCAGGAGATCAGACAGATCGATACTACGCTTCCGGTGATCATTCTTACCGGACATGGTGATCTGGGAGCGGCAATGGCAGGCATCAAGTTGGATATCGTCGACTTTTTGCAGAAACCGATCGACATGGATCAACTGGCCGGTCGCGTCCGTAATTTGTTGAAACAGGGCGTTGGCAAATCATTGCGAGAGCAGACTATTGCCGAACTGATGGCTCCGCCATCACGATATCCTCGCCTTTACATCGATCAGCCGGTTTCCGATGCCATCGCTACGCTCCGGGAAACGTTCTATCGCCCGACGACGGAAGGCGTCCAACCGCGACAGGTTCGTTCCGCCCTGGTGTTCGACCGATCCGAAAAGTTTTTGGGTTTCATTCGCTTCGTTGACATGTTGAAGCTTGTATTGCCGCAGTTCCTCGAAGATTCTCCGTACACGACTTTCTTCACAGGAATGTTTCTGGCCCAGATCAAACTGATCGGCAAGCGCAACATACACGACCTGATGGATGAATTGGTTTACGTAAACCTTCACGACCCCATCATGAAAGCGGTACATCTAATGGTCCATCACCGTTTGATCAACCTGCCGGTGATGGATAAAGGAGAATTGGTTGGTGTCCTGCGCGACCGTGATATCATTCTTGAGGTTGCGAAGAGTATGGAATTCTGATGAAACTTCTCTCATTCGGTCTGACGACGATTTTGGTTGCCGGGAGACTGAGTGGTGCGGTGCTGCCGATGGAATCACGGGCATCGTCGGCCGTGCCCGGCGAACTCCCGGTCGTGGTCGATCGGGAAACGATGCCAAATGTAGTTGGCCCATTTCAAGTATTCAACGCCGATAGTAGTGCCGTCCTTCAGCTTCAATTCGTCGGGCAGTTGCGCACCGATTGGGAGAGCAAGGACCGGGAACGAGATGACGACCGCGATAACGACCTGTCTATGCAGGCTCGCAGGATCCGCCCCAGCCTGACTCTGAAATTTCCCCAACCACGTATCCTGTTTCGCCTGCACCTGAGTACAGCGCCGCGATCCCTGGAACTGATGGATCTCTACTTCAACTATGGTTTTGGTCGTAACCGGCAGTTCCGGGTCGGGCAGTACAAGATTCCCTTCACGCGCTACCGCATTCAGTCTTTTCAGCGACTGACTTTTGTCGACTGGTCCATCGTAACGAAGTATTTCGGGGCCGAACGCCAGATGGGATTCTCAATTCACAATGGATATGAGCAGCCGCCCCGATTGGCGTATGTATTTGGCGTTTTCAGTGGTGTTAACGCCCGTGCCTCCCATACCGTCGGTTTGTCAAAGATGTATGGCGAGGAGACGGTGAATCCGTCAGACCTGGCCGACTCCGGACCTCGCGCCGAGTTTCATCCCGAATTAGTCGGGCACTTCTCGTACAATCCCGGTGGCATCCAAGTGAGGTCAGACAGTGACGAAGAGAGAGGCGGGTTGCGTTATAGCTTAGGCATAAGCCTGGCCTGGGATCTTGACCCTGTCGATTACCGGGACCTCGCTTTTCGAGCCGCCCCGGAATTGCTGATCAAATATCGGGGTGCTTCGCTTATGAGCGCAGGCTACACCGGATTCGTGGAGATAGGCAATTCACTTCGGACACGGCAGGCTATGGCAGGACTGCTGGTACAGACATCGGTCCGTGTTACCCAACGATGCGAACTGTCATTTCGATATGCCGTCGTTGATTTCGAAAGGGCTGTTATCGACGACGCTTTTGCGAGGGCGGGGCAATTAATCAGCGAGGCCGAACAGCATCTGGTTGACTCTACCCTTACCCAACAAGAAGTGGATAATTTGAAAGAACTCTACTGCAATGCCGGCCGAATCCTGAGAGAACAGGAGGTCACCATTGGATTTAATTTCTACATTAGGGAGCACTCCCTCAAGTGGCAGGGCGATTTCGGCCGGCTCCGGTATTCGCTGAGGGAGGGTGGTACGTTGGACGATATAGTCGCACGCTCACAGTTTCAGGTAGCCTTTTGAGGGTGAGCAGTGTTATGTTTGATAGATCAGGTTCGCAATATGAGGAGTAGCCAACCATGTCAGAAGTGACATACCCTGATAAGGATGTTGTCGTACTGGAAAGAAAACAGTTCCCAAGCCTCCTTGATGCCCTGACTGATGGCGGGTATGAGCTACTGGGTCCGACCGTCAGAAACAACGCTGTTGTCTACGATGGGATTCGCACGGTGGATGATCTTCCTATCGGCTGGGCTGACGAGTGCGAAGCCGGCAAGTACCGTCTGGTGAGGAACAAGAAGAAGACGCTTTTTGGTTACACTACCAGTTCGCATTCCTGGAAAAGGTTCCTTCATCCACCGGTAAACACGCTTTTTGAAGCTAAGCGAGATGGCCGTGGGTTTAAGATCGTTCAGCAGGAACCGGATCAGGTCAAACGTGCACTGGTTGGGGTACGCTCCTGCGAGATAGCGGCGATAGCCATCCATGACAAGATCTTTACCCGGGGTCCCTATATCGATCGATCATACCAGGAGCGCTGCAGCAAGCTTTTCATTGTTGCGGTCAACTGTGTACGTGCCGGCGGCACCTGTTTCTGTACGTCAATGGGAACGGGCCCGAAAGCCTCCTCGGGCTTTGATCTGAGTCTGACCGAGATGCACGCTTCAAACCGCCACTATTTCCTCATAGAAGTTGGTTCAAAGGCGGGGAAGAAACTTGTCAACAAACTTCCCGTAAAGGAGGCGAAACCATCAGAGATAGCGGCAGCTCAAAAGGAACTAGACCGCGCAGCGGCAAGCATGGGCCGCACCTTGAAAACCGAGCATGTCAGGAAATCGCTACCCGGTAAATTCGATGACCCTCATTGGGAAAAAACAGCCGAGCGATGTCTGTCATGCGGTAACTGTACCATGGTCTGCCCCACTTGTTTCTGCACCAACGTTCAGGATGTCACCGATCTTACGGGACAAGAAGCTCAAAGGCAGCGCCGCTGGGATTCCTGTTTCACCCTGGATTACTCCTATATCCACGGCGGCAGCATACGCAACAGTGTGGCCGCGAGGTACCGGCAGTGGCTGATGCACAAACTGGTGTACTGGCCGGACCAGTTCGGTATGCTGGGATGTGTCGGATGCGGTCGCTGTATAACCTGGTGCCCGGTCGGCATCGACATCACTGAAGAGACACACCAGTTACTGGGGATGGCATAGAAACATGGCCCTGGCCATAGAACGAGGATTTCTATTATGAAAGATTTGGAACAGACCCTCAAAGATCATCCATTCCTGAAGGATATGGACACGGAGCATATCAAACTGCTGGTTGGTTGTGCTTCGAATGTGGTTTTCAAGGCCGGAGAGTTTGTTTTTCGGGAGGGTGAAGAGGCCAACGCGTTCTACTTCATCAGGCACGGAAAGGTTCTCATTGAGACGCATATACCCCAGAAAGGACCCATAATGATTCGCTCGCGGGAAGCAGGGGAAATACTGGGTTGGTCCTGGCTGGTGCCCCCGTACCGCTGGCATTTCGATGCCCGGGCGGTGGAACTTACCAGAGCTATTGCGCTTGACGGCAAGTGTCTTCGTGAAAAGTGCGAGCAGGATCATGACGTGGGTTACGAGATAATGAAACGCTTCGTAATGATAATTGCAGAGCGGTTGGAAGCCACCAGACTACAGTTGTTGGATGTATATGGAAACTCAGCAGACAAATAAAGGCACGGCAGTCGCAACGCCGGCTGATCCCATGCTGGTAAAACCTTTCAGGGTCAGCCGTGTGCACCGGGAATTGCCTGACACGATTTCTCTCGAGCTTAAATCACACGATGGTGACACGAACTTCGCATTCTCGCCCGGGCAATTCAACATGTTGTACGCTTATGGCGTCGGCGAAGTCCCGATATCTATATCCGGTGATCCGGCCAAAGGCGGGACTCTCGTACATACGATTCGTATGGTCGGAGCCGTTACCAGGGCCATCGGCAAGCTCAAACCAGGTGACAGCATTGGTGTTCGCGGACCTTACGGGAACAGTTGGCCCGTAGAGGAGGCAGTAGGCAATGATGTCGTTCTGGTGACGGGAGGGATCGGCCTGGCCCCCTTGCGCCCGGTAATCTATCACTTGCTGGCCAACCGTGAAAAATACGGCCGAGTTGTTCTGTTGTACGGCGCGCGCACACCCGAGGAGATTCTTTTCCGAAAGGACCTGGAGAAATGGCGGTCACGCTTCGATCTTGATATTCACCTTACCGTCGACCGGGCTACCGGATCGTGGCGGGGTAGTGTTGGCGTGGTGACGGTGCTCATCGGAAGAGCGCCCTTCGATCCGCAGCACTGCACAACACTGGTGTGCGGGCCGGAGATCATGATGCGCTTTACCGCCCTGGAACTGGAGCGGCAGGGTGTCCGGGATGAACAGATATATATCTCTATGGAACGCAATATGAAATGCGGCGTAGGCTTGTGCGGGCATTGTCAGATCGGGTCCACCTTCGTATGCAAAGACGGCCCGGTATACAGACTTGACAAGGTTCGGAGCATCTTTACAAAACGGGAAATGTAACATGACCTCCGTAAAGAAACCAAAACTGGCTGTCTGGAAGTTCGCCTCCTGTGACGGGTGCCAGTTATCATTGCTGGACTGCGAAGATGAGCTTCTGGCCATAGCGGAAGCAATCACCATAGCGAATTTCCCCGAAGCATCACGGGCGGTAATGAAAGGTCCGTACGATATTTCTTTGGTGGAGGGTTCCATCACGACACCGCACGATGGGGAGCGGATTCACAAGATCCGGCGTATGTCAAAACATCTGGTGACGATTGGGGCCTGTGCTACAGCCGGAGGGATTCAAGCCCTGCGCAACTTCGCGGACGTGAACGAGTTCGTTTCCATTGTATACGCCAATCCCGCATACATCAAAACGCTCAACAAGTCGACCCCCATTGCCGACCATGTGTTGGTTGACTACGAACTGCGTGGCTGCCCGATTAACAAGTACCAACTGGTGGAACTCATCAGCGCTTTTCTAAACGGCCGCAAGCCGAATATAGGTACCCACAGCGTCTGTATGGAATGCAAGATGAAGGGGAACGTCTGTGTGATGGTTGCCACCGGGACTCCCTGTCTGGGGCCGGTCACTCAAATGGGATGCGGCGCGTTATGCCCATCGTATGATCGTGGTTGTTTCGGATGCTTCGGTCCCAAGGAGACCCCGAATACCAGATCGTTAGCGGCCTGGTTCGAGCAGCGGCAGGTTCCCCTGGATGAAATTGTCCGAGCGTTCCGGGGGTTCAATGCCTTTGCAGAGCCGTTCCGAAAGGAGAGCGAAGCACATGAAAAGTAGAACCATCAAGGTTGACTACCTGGCTCGAGTGGAAGGAGAGGGTGGGCTCTCCGTCAGGATCAAAGATAATTCTGTGACGGAGGTTCGATTCAATATCTTTGAACCGCCACGGTTTTTCGAAGCCATGCTTCGTGGACGTAAATTCACTGAAGCTCCCGATATCACAGCCCGTATCTGCGGCATTTGTCCGGTGGCCTACCAAATGAGTTCGTCACAGGCGATGGAGTCAGTGTGCGGAGTCACGGTTTCGGGGGCGCTGCGGGATTTGCGTCGGCTCATCTACTGCGGTGAGTGGATAGAATCGCACGCGCTACACATCTATATGCTCCATGCGCCCGACTTTCTGGGCTACCAGGATGCGATAAGTTTGGCTAAGGACCATCCGGATATCGTTAATCGTGCGCTGAAGCTCAAGAAAATCGGTAACGATCTAATGGTACTCCTCGGCGGACGGGAGATACACCCGGTAAGCCCACGCGTGGGCGGTTTCTACAAAGTCCCGACAAAAGAAGACCTGGCCGGGCTGGTGGCACCTCTCCAGTGGGCGCTGGAGGCATCTCTGGAGACGGTCCGCTGGACATCAACCCTTTCATTCCCGGACTTCGAGAGGGATTATGAGTTTGTGTCCTTGAGGCACCCTAAGGAATATCCCATTACCGAGGGGAGAATAGTTTCCAACAAAGGGATCGACATTACTACCGACAAGTTCCTGGACACTTTTGAAGAGATCCACGTAAAGCATTCCACGTCGTTGCAGGCGAAGGTGAAAAACCGGGACGATTACCTGGCCGGACCCCTGGCCCGGTATTGCAACAATTTCGATCGGCTGCCGGAAATAGCCCGGGTGGCGGCCAGGGAAGCCGGTCTGTCGGAGGTTTGCAGGAATCCGTTTAAGAGCATCATCGTGCGGAGCGTAGAGACGGTGTTTGCCTGCCACGAAGCGCTGAGAATCATCGAAGCGTACGATGCTCCCGACAGACCGTACGTGGATGTGCCGCCCAGGGCAGGAGTCGGTCATGGATGCACGGAAGCTCCCCGGGGACTGCTGTATCATCGTTACGAGATCGACGACAGCGGGATTATCAGGGGTGCCAGGATCATCCCCCCCACGTCCCAGAATCAGAAAGCCATAGAAAAAGACCTGCGTCACTTCGTTGAGAAAAACCTTGAGCTGACGGATGAAAAACTAACCTGGCAGTGTGAGCAGGTAGTACGCAACTACGATCCATGTATTTCCTGTTCATGTCACTTCCTGAAGCTCAATATCGAACGGGATTGAGAAGAGTTATCCAATGGACAAGAATCCAATTACGGTGGTCGGAATCGGTAATGCCTACCGGTCGGATGATGGAGTCGGACTGTATATTGCCGAGCGGATTCGCAGCCTGGCGCTCAATGGAGTGAAAGCAGTCGTAGGGATCGGCGATGGTTTTGCGCTTGTCGACATCTGGTCCGACTCAACTATGGTCTTTGTAATTGATTGCGCATCTTCCGGAGCGCTATCGGGCACAACATATCGTTTCGATGCTCTGCATGAGAAGATACCGAGCAATCTGTTTTCAGGCCTGTCGACTCACTCCATTGCCGTCAACGATGCGGTAGAGTTAGCCCGGGTGCTGAACCGGCTGCCTGGTGGACTTGTCGTGTATGGCATTGAAGGCAGTGACTTCTCACCCGGTAACGATCTGACTCCGGCGGTTCGGGAAAGCGCTCACAAGGTTGTTGATTCTATATATAAAGAGATTGAGGTCCTGACACACATATAATGAGACAGGTTATACCAATGCATGAGTTCTCACTTCTTAAAGATCTGCTGGGTAAAATCAAAACCGTAGCTAAAGAGAACGGCTCGGACAAAGTGATCGGTGTCAAAGTGAAGTTGGGTGCGTTGGCTCACATATCGCCCGCTCACTTACGCGAACACTTCGATCGCGCCGTTATCGGCACCGTGGCGGAGGGGGCCAGGCTTGACGTTGAGACACTTCAGGATGAGCGTGACCCACATGCCCAGGAGATAATTCTGGATAGCGTGGAAGTGGCGGAATGAATAACATAAACGGAGTCATTTTCCTGATGTATCGTCAGCTTGTATCAAGCAAACCCGGCCAGTAAGGTAATCTGACTTGTCACATAAGAGGCGGCAGATATGAGTGTTTTCGAGTATAGAGAGAAGAAATACACGGTGGGTTTCGAGGGCTTCCTGGTGAAGTTTGACGACTGGGATGAGAACTTTGCCGAAGGAATGGCGCTCGATGTAAACATCCATGATGGTTTGACCGAAGATCACTGGAGGGTCATAGGCTTCATTCGGGATGCCTTCAAGAACGAGGGCAAATGCCCTCTGGTTTATGAGACTTGTAGATCGAACAGTCTTCATTTAGCCGGACTCAAGGCTCTTTTCCCAAAGGGTTATCATCGAGGGGCCTGTAAGCTTGCGGGAATCACATATGAGCAAAGTTATTTGCCGCAATCACTAATAGACGAGTCCATGGCGCTTACTCCTGCAGTGGAAGGAAAGATCTATCGGATAGATGCTCAAGGTTTTCTTGTAGATCCCCAGGAGTGGGATGGGCAGTTTACCTTATGCAAAGCGTACGAGATGAAAATGGACAAATTGACCAAGAACCACTGGCGGATAATCAATTTCGTTCGCAATTGGTACAAGAGAACCGGAATTGTTCCCACTGTCTATGAGACTTGCGAGGCCAATGATCTTGATATCGAGAATCTTGAAAGTCTGTTCCCGGACGGCTATCATCGTGGAGTAATCAAGATTGCCGGCTTGCGGGTTAAGTAAGAGTTGTCGTAGGTTTCTATGGGATACAGATGTCTCCGGAATGACACACCTTTACAAACAGCGGCTCCTCTGACGCGAATTCGCCTGAACATATACGGGACCGTACAAGGGGTCGGCTTCCGTCCCTTTGTCTACCGACTGGCCACCGAACTCAATCTCACCGGCTGGGTCAGAAACTCTCCCAACGGCGTGCAGGTCGAAGTAGAGGGAGACGGCCACAGGCTTGGGCAGTTTACGGATCGTCTTCAGCAGGAGAAGCCGATCTTATCCGGGATAGACGAACTGGAGGTGAACCACCTTCCACCCACAGGTTACACCGAGTTCATTGTCGCCACCAGCGACAGTTCCGGCGAAATCGACGCCGTGATCCTTCCCGATATCGCAACCTGTAAAGATTGCCGTCGGGAAATCTTCGATCCTGCAAATCGTCGCTATCAGTATCCATTCACAAACTGTACCAACTGCGGACCGCGTTACTCCATTATCGAATCACTTCCCTATGACCGTATCAATACGACTATGCGGCGTTTCGCCATGTGTGACGAGTGTCGGCGTGAATACGAAGATCCGCAGAATCGGCGTTTTCACGCCCAGCCCAACGCCTGTCCGAACTGCGGGCCGCATCTCGAACTCCGGAACAGAACTGGCAGAATGTTGGCCGGCCATGCACATGCTCTTAACCTGGTCTGTGATCTGGTTCGGAAGGGAGGGATACTGGCACTGAAGGGCCTGGGCGGGTTTCAGTTAATCGTTGATGCCGGCAACGCCGATGCCGTGCAGTGTCTGAGAGACCGGAAGAATCGACCCGACAAACCGTTGGCGTTGATGTACCCGAATCTCACCAGTGTCGCAAATGACTGTGAATTGACGCTACCGGAGAAAACCGCTCTGACATCCAGCGCCTCCCCAATAGTACTGTTGAAACGAAAGCTTTCACCTGCGACCATGTTGTGCCGGACAGCAGGTATCATAGCACCCGACAATCCTTACCTGGGTGTTATGTTACCCTATACACCTCTGCATCACTTGCTGATAGCAGATTTGGGTGGTCCCATCGTGGCTACCAGTGGTAATCTGTCGGATGAACCGATATGCACCGATGAGCGCGAGGCACTCCATCGTCTACGAGATATCGCTGATTTGTTTCTCGTGCACGATCGTCCCATAGCCCGGCATGTCGACGATTCGATTGTCCGGGTCATTGCTGATCGACCGGTCGTCCTGCGCAGCGCCCGCGGGTACGCTCCCACGGTGATTGACCTGTCTGAATCGGCATCGGACTGCCTTGCGGTGGGCGCCCAACTGAAAAACTCAATCGCAATATCCAAAGGAAGGCGCACCTTTGTCAGTCAGCATATCGGTGACCTCGATAGCAAACCTGCCTTCGACGCCATGGGCCGGGTGATCGGTTCGCTTATATCAGTCTATAATGTGAATCCGAGTATAGTAGCCTGCGATCTGCATCCTGACTATCAGTCCACCAGCTTTGCATCCGCCGTTGATGCTCCGTGCCACCCGGTTCAGCATCACTATGCCCACGTTTTGTCCTGTATGGCGGAAAATCACCTGGAGCCGCCTGTGCTCGGAGTATCTTTTGACGGCACCGGTCTTGGTACGGACGATACCATCTGGGGCGGTGAATTCCTGAGAGTGGTTGATGATTCCTTCGAGCGAGTCGCGCACCTGCGGTGTTTCCGTCTGCCCGGAGGCGATACTGCCATACGTGAGCCTCGCCGGGCTGCACTGAGCTTATTGTACGAAGCTTTTGGCGATGATGCCTTTGGAATGCGCGAGTTGAGTCCGGTGAAGTCTTTCACGACTGAAGAACTACGTATCCTCCGGACGGTTCTAAGCAGGGGAGTTAACGCACCGTTCACCTCGAGTGCGGGTCGTCTCTTCGATGCTGTTTCGTCGCTCGTGGGATTGTGCCACAAAATGAGTTTCGAAGGGCAGGCGGCGATGCTGCTGGAATTTGCCGCCGAGAGTATCGAGTCAGCGGATACTTACGAATTCAGCCTGGAAACCCGCTCCTCACCGTACGTGCTTGATTGGGAACCGATGTTGCGACAAATATGTTCAGACCTGCGGGTTTCGGCAGCACCTGCCATAATCGCAGCGAAGTTCCACAATACTCTTGCGGGGATGATAGCTGAAATCGCCACCAGGAGCGGGGAGACCAGGATCGCACTAACGGGCGGTTGCTTCCAGAATAAATACCTTACCGAACGGGCGCTTGCTTATCTGCATCGCTCCGGTCTTGAGGTTTTTCGACATGGGCGGGTGCCGCCCAACGATGGCGGCATTGCGCTCGGTCAGATCATGGCGGCTTGCCGTCAGCAACGCAAAGGTGATAAACGTGTGTCTGGCAGTTCCCGGAAAGATACTTGAGCTTACCGATAACGCCCCTCTTACAAGGACGGGACGAGTCAGTTTCGGCGGCATCATAAGGAACGTGAATCTTGCCACCGTGTCGGCGGCCGAAGTTGGTGATTATGTCATCGTACATGCCGGTTTTGCCATCAGTGTCATTGATTCCGATGAAGCGGCAAAAACTATTGAGTACCTGAGCCGGATCGAGCGATTGTCCGCCGAACGGGAAGCTGAGCAATGAAATTCGTAGATGATTTTCGTGACCCGGCAACTGCCACACGATATGTAACATCCATCGCCGACATCAGCACTAAACGCTGGGCCATCATGGAGGTGTGCGGCGGTCAGACACACGCTATCGTGAGAAACGGCATCGACAGACAGCTCACCGAAATGGTTACGCTGTTGCACGGTCCCGGCTGTCCGGTATGTGTCACGCCCGCAGACCTGATTGACATGGCAATCGAACTGGCGTCACGAGAGGATGTCATCTTCTGCTCATTTGGAGATATGCTTCGGGTTCGTGGCAGCAGGGAGGACTTGCTGTCTGTCAAAGCCCGGGGTGGCGACATTCGTCTGCTCTACTCACCGCTGGATTGTCTGGAAATAGCTCGCGACAACCCTGACAGAGAAGTGGTGTTCTTTGCAATTGGATTTGAAACAACCGCTCCCGTGAACGCCTCGGTGGTATGCCAGGCACACCAACAGGGAATTCACAACTTCTCAATCCTGTGCACCCAGGTTCTTATCCCGCCGGCTATTGCCGCGATTCTGGAATCACCGGAGTGCCGCGTGCAAGCCCTGCTGGCGCCCGGTCATGTTTGCAGTGTCACGGGCTGTACCGAGTATGAGCAATTAGCCTCTCGCTACCGATTGCCGATCATCGTTACCGGGTTTGAGCCGGTCGATATTCTGCAGGGTATTCACATGGCGGTCGCACAATTGGAGAAGGGCCAGGCCAGACTCGAGAACCAGTATATGAGGGCAGTCAGGACGGAAGGGAACAGAGAGGCTCAAGAACTGATGAGCCGTGTCTTTCGTGTTGTTGATCGAGCCTGGCGCGGTCTCGGTGTTATTCCATCAAGCGGTTTAGCCCTTCGGGACGAGTTCAAAGAGTTTGATGCCGAGAAACGGTTCGGATTGACCAGCCGGCAGGTTGAAGACGATTCGCTGTGTATCAGCGGATTGATTCTCCGGGGTATAAAAAAGCCGTGTGACTGTCCCGCCTTTGCATGTGATTGTACGCCCGAGCGACCGATGGGTGCAACGATGGTCTCATCGGAAGGTGCCTGCGCTGCGTACTATCAATATGGTCGTTCGAGCTATAATTATGAATCCTTGAAAATGAGCAGGACCAATGACGCCGGTTGACAAGAGTAACCCGATTTGTCCTTTTCCCCTGTCGGAGTACCCGCATATCACCATGGCTCATGGCGGGGGAGGTAAGCTCATGCACCAACTGATTGATAAAATGTTCGCTCCGGCGTTTGAAAACCCGGATTTCGAATCGCAACACGACGGTGCTCTGCTTGACATGACCGGAACGAGACTTGCTTTCACAACCGATGCCTACGTTGTTGATCCGCTCTTTTTTCCCGGCGGAGACATTGGAACGCTGGCCGTCTACGGCACCGTCAATGATCTTGCCATGTGCGGCGCTCGACCCATGTATCTCTGTGCATCGTTTATTCTCGAAGAGGGCTTCCAAACCGAATCACTATGGAAAATAGCCCTCTCTATGCGGCAGGCGGCGCAACACTCCAACGTGCGGATAGTTACCGGTGATACCAAAGTAGTCGATCGTGGACGAGGGGACGGCGTGTATATCACTACGTCAGGTGTCGGCCTGGTAGATCAAAACCTTAAAATCGGCCCCCATGCAGTCAAACAAGGAGATGCGATCATTCTCAACGGTGATATCGGTCGGCATGGTATCGCGGTCATGTCCCGACGTGAGGGGTTATCCTTCGAAACAAAGATAGAGAGTGACTGTGCTCCTCTGGCGGCGGCCGTACGGCAGCTTATCGAGGCGGGGATTGAAATCCATTGTCTGCGAGACCTGACCCGGGGGGGTCTGGCTACGGCACTGGTTGAAATTGCGGAGTCGTCCGGTCTGCATATCGGTCTGGACGAGAGCCGGGTGCCCGTATGTGATGATGTACGTGGAGCTTGTGAGTTACTGGGCCTCGATCCCATGTATGTTGCCAATGAAGGGCGATTCATAGTACTGGTTCCGGCTCGTGACACAGAGCGTACAGTATCAATTCTCGGTAATTACTCTACTGGCTTTGCTTCTGCCATCGTGGGAAATGTGACTGATCGGGAGTCCGGTATCGTCACTATGAAGACTGTGATCGGCGCCGAACGTATAGTGAATATGTTGAGCGGTGAGCAGTTGCCGAGAATATGTTAGCCCTGGGTTTAAGCGTTGTGGTTGTGCTCATTATCGTTCTGAATTCATAGTGATATCTTCATGCGCCCTCTGACTCTCAACAATCCGAAGGAGTCTGCGGATAACCGGAATAACTGCTTCTGAGGCGGCAGTTATGACCTGAGGGGTTTCGCTGCGCATAATAAAGTTAATTGCGCTTTCAGGATATTTTCAGTAAGTTGTTAAAAGCAATGCCGAAGTGGTGAAATTGGTATACGCGCTGCGTTCAGGGCGCAGTGTCCGCAAGGACGTGGGGGTTCGAGTCCCCCCTTCGGCACCAATATAAATTATTACAATTCAATAGATTACAAGGGGAAGGGAGACTCCCCTGAACTCCACCAAATAGTCGATAACTTTTTGAGAAGAGCTGTCGGGCGACTCGAGGCTGTCCCAAAAGGTGATAACTACAACTCGCGTAGGGCTTGTTGATAAACATAACAAACGTCATAGCGAGGAGCGAAGCGACGTGGCTATCTCGTTGAAATTCAATATCCGAGATTGCCACGCTGTCGCTCGCAATGACGAGAATGGGACTTTTTCAACAGGCCCCGTAGGGTGGGGGCTTGTCTCCTGCCAATAAAAGTGGCGATGCCACCGGCGGACATAAAGCCCGCCGCTACGCGGGTTTACCTAATGACGATTTATTCGATGCAACGTTAAATGTACTCAAAGCTTACTTATGGGACAACCTCGAGTCGCCTAACGCCAACCTCGAAACATTACAATTCGGACTTATATCGCGACCCCACTTAAGACTTGATATTCAATTCATCACGCTCTGAGTCGGCGTGACCTGCTGCTGCACGCAGTGACGTGAAACGCAGGTTTTTCAACAAGCCCTACGGGGTTGAGTCCTGTGGCCCTCAAATGCGAACCGTATATTTTCAGAAACGCCTGAGCCGTTATCTCGGCGTCTACTGCACCGGTGGGCAGTTTGGTGCTGGGCCTCCTTGAAAGAGATATGCAACCAGGCAGGTCAGATCACCAACATCGAGTGCATCAGAGTTGTCGACATCGGCCAGATTGAGATCAGGTGGTGCCGGCCCGCCCCTAAACAGGAAAGCAACGTAGAATACGATATCAGCTACATCCGGGCCCAGTCCATCGCCGTTCATGTCGCCGCAAACGATGACGACTTCGCTGCTAAGACGGGCAGTGTGGTTAAGCCGTCGGTTATAACCAAGCATGGGCTTGTAGGCGTCGTTGGCATCGTACGGGTTGCCGGCCAGATTGGCAAAGACCAGCCGGTCCCACAGGGGGTAGACAAAATCAACGTAGCCGTCCTGGTTGATATCCCCGATGACAGCCAAACGATGTACCTCCGTGTCAGCAGTAATCCCACATTCCCCCAGGGTGTTTTTTGCTCTCTCTCAAATCAAGCTTTGGAGTACTCTCACCAGATAAGTGGCCATCTTGACTGGCTTCCGTACATTTTTCTATGCTGTCGCTCACAAAATCACCCCTCCTAACGCTCATCTCATTCGTCCCCAGTGACTTAGTAAGACATACTTACTTCAGACCAAATACGAGCCTTCGTTGTTGATTCTCTCACCACAAGCTCTTGCCGGATAACGAGAAAAGGTGCAATAGACCGCTCCTCTTAACCTCTTGTAAACACGGTACACCGATCTGCCTCCGCTGTCTTCGATGAACTTAAACCGGTTACTTACCTGCTGACAACACTACTTCAACAGCAGCATCTTCTTGCTGGTGGTGAAATCGTCGGCTTTGAGCTTGTAGAGGTAGACACCGCTTGAGACCGGACGGCCGTGCTCGTAACTCAGTCGAACAGATTGACGCTTGAACTCGCCATCATACTGACAACGATGGGTTTCCTTGTACATTAAAACACCTCCTTAGGCTAAAATAGCCTAGCTTCTCGCGGTGTCCACTAAACAGGAGGAGGTTCACGCTGATACTATCCTGTGCAATCACCGGAGAGCCAGGCGACTCTATCAGTCCACCCAAACCATCACCATAGTAAACCAGCACTTCAGTCGTTGCCAGGGCCGGGTCGCTTACGGTGCAATAGAATATTCTGACTATCAGCCACTTCCAGAGACATCTCACTCGGACTTTGAGTTCCCTGCGGTTACTCACCACACTTTAACCGATCTCAAGAATTCCGGCATGCTGGCCGAGCGTTCATTCCCTCCAGGGCAGAGCCAAAAAGCGTGGGTCGTCGCGAAGCGAATTAAGGTCGGGATCGTTATCAACCCAATCTCTGTGAGCGAAGCCGGCTTTGACGGCATCCTCAAGATGGGAGATGGCTTGGTCCCGAAGACCCTCGAGGGCGTAGAGACAGGCCGTGTTATATCGTATTCCGGCATCGTTTGGGTCAATCGCAATGGCGCGTTCCGACCACTCCAGGCCCTTGGTGGCATCGCCGAGTCGGCACCATGCAACGGCGCCAAAGGTCACCGCTCTGGCGTCATCCGGGTTCAACTCGAGGTGTCTTTCAATAGCCTGAAGCGCCTTCATATATGCAGTCTTCGCTTCGGCATCACGGTTCATCGCAGTGTATGTCTGGGCCGCAAAGTACCACGCCTCGTGATCGTCCTGGATGCTACTGGCGGCCTCGAATAGTCGGGCTGCTCTGGCAAGCTCACCCCGCTGGAAACAAGACCTGCCGTAGAGATAATGAGCATCGAACTGCTTGGCGTTAAGTTTAATCGCGGTTTCAAACTCCCTGTCAGCATCCTCATACCTTTCCAGAAGCCACAGGGCGAATCCCCGGGAGGCACGGGCTTCGCTTAGTGATGGGGCAATCTGGATGGCCTTCCGACTGGCTTCATCAGCCAGCGCCACAGTAACCTGGTCTTCCACCCCGTAGAAATGGGCCAGGAATGAACAACTGAAGGACAAGTACGCATAAGCATTGGCAAATCCTGTGTCTATCTCCACAGCTCGCTCGAACAACTGCCGGGCATACTCGAGGCTTCGCTTCCGTCGCAGATGGAAAAACTGTCTGCCCCTCAAATAGTAGTCATAGGCTGAGATACTGTCCGTCGGACCCAAAGGTAGTCTGTTTTCTTCTTCACTGGAAAGCACAACCTGAAGTACCTGGACAATGCTGCTGGAGATTTCATCCTGGAGCGCAAAAACGTCTTCTACCTTTTGTTGATACTGATTCGACCATAGTTGGAGACCGCTGACGGTGTCAGCCAATCTAACCGATACTCGAATGTGATCGCTCGTTTTTTGGACGCTTCCTCTTAAAATGGTTTCGACTCCGAGCTTTCTTCCCATACTCACGGCATCATCGTCACTTTGTTCAACCCGCTCCGATGAAACGCGCGCCGCGACTCGGAGACCACTGATACGGGCGAGGGCTCCTCGGATTTCATCCGCAATTCCCTGACAGAAGTACTCCTGGTTTCGATCCGAACTGAGATTGCTAAACGGAAGGACGGCAATCGACGGCTGCCGATTCATGCTGCGCCGGAATCGCATGCTATCTTTGGATTGGAGGGACCGAAACAGACTCATCAAGTCGGCCCGCACCTCATTGGCGGACTGATACCGCCGGTCTCTTTGTTTCTCCAGAAGTCTGTTGACGATTCTCTGTAACTCGTCAGGAATACCGGATCGAAAACGCTCCAGCGGTGGCGGGCTAATCTCCAGAACGGCGCTGAAAACCTCCTCCTCGCTGGAACGTCGGAAAGGGTTCCTTCCTGTGAGAGCTTCATACAAAACGACGCCGAGTGAAAACAGGTCGGAACGAACGTCGGTCTCTTCGCCCTGCAACTGTTCGGGTGAGAAGTATTCGGGTGTGCCGCGAATAGTACCGGGCTCGGGTCGAGCGGGACCCATGTTTACCGAGGCGACACCGAAATCCACGATCTTCAGATGACCGAGGCTGCTGAACAGGAGGTTTGACGGCTTAATGTCGCCGTGGACTATACCATGGGAATGGGCTACCTCCAAACCATCACAGATCTGAACGCCTATGGCGAGTATCTCCAACAGAGCCAATTCACTCTGACTAAGGTAGGTTCGTAGCGACTTTCCGTGCACATACTCGGTTGCGAAGTATGGTCTTCCCTCGTGTTCTCCTACCTCATACGCGATAATAATATTTGGATGATTGAGTTTGGCGACGGTTTGTGATTCCCGTTGAAACCGGGTCCGGTGGGCTTCGTCAGCACATAGTTCGGAGGAAAGGAATTTCAAGGCTGCGCGCCGATCCAGATCTGTGTCATCCGCTAAATAGACTTCACCCATGCCGCCGATGCCGATGCGCCGGATGATCTTATAGTGAGACACCAGGGTACCAGGTGTCAGCAGCTTGTAGGTTCTTGTCGTTTCGTCCTCATGCCGTTTCATGGTCATACCTCTATTAGTCAGTCCTGGAAACGCTTTCGCGCTCCCACATCTCGCCGTTGTACCATCCTATGGAACTCTCGACAAACGGGTACCATGGCCAAATTCGACCGAAGCATAACATACCGATGAAAACACCAACTGTCAAACGTGAGTTTGCCTTTGGCCCAGCCGTATCTTTCTCGTGCCGCTTCGCATGGTGCGTCATTACATGGCCAGCAAGGTGAGCATAGCATCAATCCGAACCGATCGACCATGCAGGCAACCTTACGAACCCGGGATTGTCTTAGATCGAAGCCACCATAAACCTTATTTCCGCACCTGGGTCCCCAATGGGGGGTGAGTGACCCCCTTGCCGGAGTCTTACTGTACTGTGATGTGTGAAGATCAATCTTGGGCAGCAGGTGTCCTCGGTTAGAACGACAGCTTGTCTACCGCATCTGCCAGGTGATCCGGCGCCAGATGAGCGTAGATCATCGTTGTCTGAATGTCCGAATGCCCCATCAGCTTCATGACAGTGGGCAAATCGACACCGCTCATAACCAGGTGACTGGCAAAGGTGTGACGGAGCGTATGTACTTTGGTTAGATTCTCAATTCCCGCCTGCCCGGCGATCTTTATCATTGCCTCACGGAGTTTCGTCTTGATTCTGCTGCCGTCCTTGTGAGGAAAGACGTATCGTGACTGCAGACCCATCTTGTTCTTGTCTCTAAGCTCCCTGAACAGCTCGAGGAGCTGGCTGTTGATCGGTATCTCTCGTTCACCAGTCTTGGGCTGCCAGTCTTCCTTACGACGTATCTTGATCTTGCGTCGCTTGAGATCAATATCGGCCCATTCAAGGTACTCAAGCTCTGCCTTACGCATACCAGTATTAAGAAAGGTGAAATAGACTGGATATAAATCAGGTGGACAAGCATCCAGCAGCTGTTGACATTCATC
The DNA here is from genome assembly GCA_043811375.1 of bacterium. Lineage (GTDB taxonomy): Bacteria > Zixibacteria > MSB-5A5 > GN15 > FEB-12 > JBDRNJ01. The sequence goes on from JBDRNJ010000084.1 coordinate 102,693, forward strand.
TTTCGTAAGAAAACGTACTGGCTTGGCATCATCGACCTTTAGCTTTTTGATACCCCTGGCTGTGTTCTCCTTCAGGTAGCCCCATTTGATGGCTTGGTTAAGAATCGTCCTGAGGGTGCCAATCTCAAAGTTGATTGTGTGGGCACGAGCACCTTTGCGGGTGTAGTCCTTGATGTCGTTATCAGACGCAACCTCTGATCCGTTCGGATTCACCCACTCCCCCTTGCGGTGTACCTTGTACTGATCGATCACTTCTCCTGATACCTGGGAGATGAACTGAACGTCGGCTCGGCGGACATCACGGAAAGCCCGAAAATGATCGGTTACTGCCCGGTAACGGCTGGTAGTGGCCGGTCGATGATTGGCTGCAGAGTATTCCAGGAACTGTTCGACAAACTTGTTGATGGAGATATCTTTCTTGGCAAACCCGAACTCTTCACGCTCGGCTTTAACGATCGCATCCTGCAGAGCCAACAGTGCTATTTTCTTGGAACGGCCAATCTTCCTTCGGATTCTGCGTCCACTGACGCGTATATCCAGATACCAGACTCTTCCTCGTTTGTAGATTCGCGCCATATAAAGTGTCTCCAACTTGGCACAGATTGGGCACAGCTACCTTACACCTGTAATATCGCACGTTTTAAGGTATTGTCAAGTGGGAAGTTACAGAATTACACAGAAATATGGCGGAGAGGCAGGGATTCGAACCCTGGGTACCCAAAGGGTACACTGGTTTTCGAGACCAGCGCTTTCAACCGCTCAGCCACCTCTCCGACTGTGGCTATGAAGTCGCCATGAAGACATGCCGGGATTCTCAATTTAATCCGGCAGACACAATTGTAAAGGGATTATTGTCAACTGGATGCTGTCCGATGTCGGCTCGCCTGGTCTTTACGACAGTGTTGACCCCCCCCCGCATTCCAGAGGGACCTGGATAGTTGATCGTGGCCGGGCCGACACTCAAGTAGACTGTCTCGCAGCGGCAGGCTGCGTCAGTCGACCGGCACAGTCTCTGCCGGGGAGCTGTCCGGTATCTCGGATTCCAGCGTCTGAGAATCCAGCTTCTCCCTTTTCATCAGCCTGTCGGCGGTATCGATCAGCTTGTCCAGTTGGAGCTTGGTGATATGGGCATCGGCCTTCAAAAACTTCGCCCGGGCTTTCATACCAACATCTCCAATCGATGAATAGACGATAACCAGCGTGGATGGACGTTCCGATTGGCGTATGCGCAGAGTCAGTGCCAGACCATCCATTACCGGCATCTCCACGTCGCAGATCACCAGGTCATACTGTTTTTCCTGGTATTTCTGCCAACCCTGGGCGCCGTCACCGGTTGCATCGACCTGGCAGCCCAATTCAGTAAACTCGTTGACCAGCATCATGCGTACCGACGGTGAATCCTCAACGATCAGTATACTACGACCGGAGAAATCAGAACCATCATACGTCCCGGCTACACCCTTGTCCGAGATGTGCGGGCACAGGTCCATCAACATCGTTTCGTAATCCAGAAGCTGGACCATGCGATCCTCGGTCGGTTTGACTATACCGATCACGTAACGCTGATCGATCCCGGTGAATACTGTATCGGTATCGATGATGTCTTCCCACTTGAAGCGATGGATCCAGTCAAGGCGACCGACCCAGAACCCGGTCAGTTTCCCGAAAAACTCGGTGACGATGACCTTGTTCAATTTGTCCTCGGTATTACCGACCCCCAGAAAGGCAGCCAGATCAACCACCGGAACCAACCGACCCATATCCTTAAACATCCCTTTCATCGCCGGGTGTGATTCAGGAATACTGGTGAAATCGACCAGGTAGGAAACGATCTTGCTTACTTTAAGGATATTGATCCCGAATATCATATCACCCGCCTGGTATTCAAGAACCCGTAACTCGCTGGATCCCGATTTCAGATATGACTCCGCATCAAGCTTTGTACTCATGATATTACTCCTCAGCTTTTCTCAGCCGTAATGTAAAAACAGCGCCGCCTTTGGGGTGATCGTCGGCCATCACCGTTCCCCCCATCCCCGTGGCCGCCAGCTTGCAAAAACACAGCCCCAATCCGACACCGCGATGTTTGCCCTGTGAGCGCAGCTTCACCTGCCCGAATTTCTCAAAGAGCTGATCGGGTTCAATATCGCCCAGACCGGGACCGGAATCCTTTATGTGAATGAAAAGACACTCCTTGCCAAGATCGGTGTAGACGGCAATTGTGCCGCCCGCCGGTGTGTGACGAATGGCGTTGTATAGCAAGTTGTCTATCGCTCGTTTCAATAATTTGGGATCAGCCTGGATCGGCGTGTTGCCGGAGTTGTTGGTGAACGTAAAGTCTATGTTGTTCTCTCCGGCCACAGCAGTGGCCAGGTCGATAGCTTCCCTGATGAGCGAGTCGGGAACGAGGTTAATCAACTCCACCGGCAGGCCGACTTTACCGGCTCTGGCTACGGCCAGAATGTCGTATATGATCGACTCGGCGCGCTCCAATGCTATCCCGGAAGAGGCCACCAACCGCTGGTGGATAGGCTTGTCAGGATCAAGCTTGCCCTCCTTAAGCATCTTCAGCAGATACTTCATCGATACCAACGGGGATTCCAGGTCATGAATGAAGATAGAGAAGATTTCCAACCACTGATCGGCCCGGTAGTCAGCTTTCTCTTCTCGCGCCACTGCGGTTGTCGTTTCTTCCGGCAAATTCATCCCCTGTTTGTTCTGACTGGCTACAGAGAGCCTGTCCCCCAATTTCTAACATTATCGTATGGTTGTCCGGGAACCTTACAAGCCCCGGTATTTTGAATAGGGGCGATACTCGCCGGGATATCACTCATCAAGCCAATTGAGGTCGACAGATAAGCTGCTTGAGAATTTGATCCTGCCCTCAAATCGGCTCGCTGATTCGCAACCTCACTATACACGGAGAAAGTCCCGGCAGTCCGATAATACGGGACATCAATTGTCCGGTTTGCTGGTAAAGTTTCAGGTATTCCAGCTGTCCGGGTCACTCCCGAACCGACCGGGTAATAACTGCGATTTGAAAGTCGAGATCTGGATATCTCCGGGGGCGTCCCTGGCTGATTCTCAGAAGGCTCCAGTCGGGCGGCCTTCGGTTGACAACCAACAGTAATCTGCCAGAATACCGGAGGTATTTTCTCCCGTATCGGGTCGGGAGTCTTGTCGGGAAGGTCTCGCAGAGACCCGTCGGCCAAAAGTGGCTTTTATGACAAATCCCGTTGGTCATTCCAATTTGTCAGACCATTGAAAAAATCAGCGATGACGGATACAATAAATACTGCTTGCGGCGGCTTTCCGTTCGGAGCCATTCTTCGGCAAGCTCAGGACAGGCAGGGATAAACCTACCAGATTTTTCAGGTCGCTTTTTGCGAAAATATTGTGATATGTTTCACAAAGAAATACATCCGGTATGCCCGGCAGCGCTAATCCCTTGTGATTAATTTCACGAATATTGCGTGAGAGGCGGTGGGTTGGTCGTCTTATTATGTGAAATAAATCACAATATATTGATTCATGAGAGTCGAGAAGCATGATAATACATGTGAATAATTTCACATAATGTTGAAATGTGATTAACTTAGTTCTGGCTGGAGATGAAACACCTCGTGAATTATTTCACAATTGTAGTCTCATGGCTGACCGCACGTATTTTTACGGGACTAAATTACCATAGATTAAGTCTGTCCGGAGTGTCTGCTGTCCGTAATTTGAGATTGTGAATTACTTCACATACCCTGTCTCAGGGAACGAATTTGACGGTGTCTCCGGAAGCTTTGTTTTTGGCGGCTGATTTGTGAAATTATTCACTAACTTGACAATTGAAAAGCCGCTTGAGGGGACCGTAGCGTCGGGCGATACGATGTCGGGGTGTGTGGTCGAATCAGGCTCCCGGCAAACCCCGGTTATCAATAGAAATCGGCCTGAGGGACCTGGAGAGAGCGGTCCGGGGCTGCTTGTCAAGTATCTCTCGGAGAGGTGAAATCTGTGAGAAATTCGTATGGATTCTCGCTATTAGGGGTTTTTTGTCACTTTTTTCAAAAATATTTCTTGACAATCAGCCGCCTGTAAGTTATCTTATCGCTGTCTAGGGAAATAGTTGTGTTGTTAAGCGCTTCTGTTTTGATTCTGACGCACCTTAGTTAACGTCAAGTGTTAGTTGACGTTCAGATAGAATCAGCTCTTAGTTTCGGTTTAATTAGAGATTGTTAAGCCATTGGCGGTGAAATGTATCTCCAACGGTTTATCACGTCTCAAAAAATTCCACTTCTCAAGACTATCTTGATTACGGTCGTTTTGTCCGGGCAGGCAATCTTGACCTGGCAGACGATTATTAAAGGTGGTTTTGACGGGTACCAACCCCCGGCCCATGTGGCGAAGAGTTGGTAAATCAAGGTGATTGCCTTTAGGATATCTTGAGGTAATTACCGAATAGTCACTGATTTTACAATGACTAAAGGAGCTTGTTAATGATGCAAAAAAGAACGCTATATTCTTTGCTGCTGACCTCCTTTATGCTGGTATGTGCTTTTTCATTATCGTCGGCGCAGACGGTGACCCTTGAGCCGGTCTCAGCTGCGCGTTGCGCTAATGGAGACCTCGACGTTACGGTAGATAATCCCGCTGACATCAGTGCCTTCGAAATTATTTTCGAAGTCGCTACTTGTCAGGGAGATGCCTTTCTTACCGATCTTAATGTCGCTTGGAATCCAAGCATGACGGTACTGACCAACCGGATAGTCGACCTTAGTCGTGTTGATTATTTCGGTACGGATACGGTGCGCATTGCCGGCATGATGATCGATCCTGGTGATGCTTGTCTGGCCCAGGGTCAGACGGTAGTGGCCACAGTTGGCTTTACTGTCAATGCTGCCTGCGAAGGCGTTATCTGCCTGGATGGAGCCGTTTTGGACCTTACCATGCCGTGCTGCGTCAAGTCAGCTCAAACGCAATTCGTGGATTGCGCCACGACCACCTGCATTGCGGCTGCGGTCGTTCCCGGCACTATCACGGTCCTGAACAGCGCTCCCGTGATCGATTCCTTCTTCTGCTATGATCTGCATTGGGGTGATGTCTTTACCTCTCAGATCTACGCTCATGACAATGACATGGCCAATGGCTGTGAGAAGCTGGAATACTATCTGGTCTCGGGACCGACTCCTCCAGCTGGCGCCAACCTGTCTGTTGGCAAAACCACCGGTATGGTGGTCTGGCCGACAACAGGCGCCGATGTGGGCGACTGGACGATCTACGTCGAGGTTGTTGATTCCTGTGGCGCGGCGGACACTATCAGCTGCGACATCTGTGTCTGGAACCTGCCGCCGGAGATCACTTGCCCGGTCGATACCTGCCCTCCGGACCCGACCTGTGCCTACACCAGCCAGATCGTTTGGGGTGAGACAGCTACCGGAACCGTCTGCGGGTTTGATCCCGACGGTGGTCCGAACCCGCTGATGTATTATGTTGTCAGCTGGAACGGCCCCACGCCGATCAACCTTGTCGCGGGAACCGGTGCCTTCGACTGGCCGACTGCGGAAGATAATGCCTTTATCGGTACCTTTACTCTCTGTCTGGGTGTGACCGATAATGCCCCTTATGCTTCCTGCAGTCCCTTCGGAGACACTACCTGCTGCATCGATATCACGGTAATCCCGACGTATCGTGTCTTCATTGAGAAGACTCATTATACGTATCAGGGTCACCATGAATACGTTTCGGTCTATCTCGATGACTATATCAATCCTGCCAATACGATGGGCGGCTTTGATTTCGTGATCGCTTACGATCGCTCAGCTCTGAACTTCCAGATCGTGACCAAGGGTTCCTTCCTGGTGGATTGCGGCTGGGAGTACTTCACTTTCCGGAGCTGGTTCTGGCCTTCATACGAGCCCCACTTCTTCTGGGGTGGTATCGTAAAGGTGGTCGCGATGGCCGAAATCAACAACGGTGCCAATCATCCCAATTGTTACGCACCTGGTCTGCATGAACTGTTCGTGATCGACTTCCTGGTCACTGACAATCGCCTGTTCGAGTGTATGTATGTGCCGATCAGGTTCTTCTGGACTGATTGCGGCGACAACACCATCTCCTCCGAGACTGGTGATAGCCTGTTCATCTCCCGTTATGTATGGGATGCCATCTTTGATGATAGTCTCCCACCGTACCGGATTGATGATCCGACAGCAGCTTTCCCGACCTATTTCGGCGCCAACAACACCTGTGATTTGCTTGTCGACGACTGCAAGCCTGACTTGCTGCGGATAATCGACTTCTATAACGGTGGTGTTGACATCGTTTGTGCCGATTCCATCGACGCCCGCGGCGATATCAACCTCAACGCTCTGGCGTATGAGATCGCCGACGCGGTGGTCTTCACCAACTACTTCATTTATGGCTTTAGCGCCTTCCACGTGAACCTTGACGGCCAGATTGCCGCCTCCGACTGTAATGCCGACGGTTTGGCACTTACGGTTGGTGACCTGGTATACCTGGTCCGCGTCGTCGCGGGTGACGCTATTCCGTATCCGAAGCTGGCTCCGGTGGAAGCCACCTACGTGGTCAACCAGGGAGTGATCTCGGTTGACAAGAAGATGGGCGCGGTTCTGGTCGTGGTCGAAGGCAATGTCATGCCGGAGTTACTGGCCGACCAGATGGAACTCAAGTTTGCCTATGATGCTGAGAATAATGTTACCCGTGCACTGATCTGGTCGCAAGTCGGCAACGGCTTCAGCGGTCAGTTCATCAATGCCGGCGGCAATATCGTCAGCATCGAGTTCGGCAGCTACGAGGGCTCCGTCGTCAAGGCGGCTGAGGTCCCGGCTGAGTTCGCTCTGCACCAGAACTATCCGAACCCGTTCAACCCGACTACCGCTATCAGCTTCTCGCTGCCGAGTGCCAGCGATTACACGCTGACCATTTACAATGTTAATGGTCAGGAAGTGTCTCGCATGGCCGGTACGCATGAAGCCGGTGTGGTCGAGCTTGAGTGGGATGCCTGTGAACTTGCCAGTGGTGTTTACTTCTATAAGTTGAACGCCGGCAGCTTCACTGCCACCAAGAAGATGGTCCTGCTGAAGTAAAACTACTTTAGCTTACCATATATCTTGTATACGCTCCGCGGTTTATACCGCGGAGCGTTTTTTTTACAGCCCGGACAATTCATAAAATATATTGCTGTGTCAGCGATGACGCACTGACGGATTGTGTTGACGGCGATCTGAGTCAGAAAGTGGCTGGTGTCCGGTTGATCTCTTTGAGTACTCTGAAGATGTTATCGATTTCAAATGGTTTCTGCAGGAAACCGTCAGCCTCGGCAGGCTGGGATCGCCGTCTGACTTCTTCAACGGAGAAAAAGGCTGTCATGAGAATCACCGGCAAGCCGGGCCGTTGTCCCTTCAGTTTTTTCAAAAGCGTGATGCCGTCCATACCGGGCATCCTGATATCGGTGATAACGGCATCGACCTCGCCGTTTTCCATCTCCCTGAGTGCTTGCTCACCTCCCGAAGCCGAGCAGGGAATATAGCCGTCCAGGCGAAGAGCTTCAGTGAGCATATCCCGAAACAGGTCATCGTCATCGACTATCAGCACACGCTTGACAGAACTGGTGTCGGGCTGGGTTCGAAGGCGGAGAGTGTCTTCTATCATTTCTTCTATGTGGTTGATTCTAAACGGTTTGGCTAAAAAACCGTCCGGTAAGGCACGACCGATAATTTCCGGCGAGGCGACACCGGTGATAAACAGCACCGGCAGGTCGGGATAGAGCCGCCGTGTCTTTCGCAGCAATGCCAGGCCGTCGATTCCGGGCATCTTGATGTCGGAAATCATCAGATCGTATTTCTCGTTTCTGAGTGATTGCAGGGCTTCAATGCCGTCGCTGACACCGGTAGTCTCGTAGCCGATTGTCTGAAGCGTATCGACCAGAAGATCGCGCAGCAGGGCGTCGTCGTCGACCACAAGGATTTTCGTCTGTAATTCTTTCATCGTCTACGACCTGATTATGCCCAGGATTTTCTCCGTCAATTCATCAAGACTGGTCCGGCCGGCGGCTTCCACGTTCAAACGCAGTAACGGCTCGGTATTTGAGGGACGCAGGTTGAACCAGAAATCCTTGCCGGTGAATGTCAGACCGTCCAGCGTATCCTGCTCGACATCGTCAAACGCCTCACTGACCTGTTTGATCTTGTCGGGAATCGAACCTACCCGACTGTTGATTTCACCTGAGCGAACGTATGGGTCGATCTCACCGATCATCTCTTCCAGGGGCCTGTTCTGCATCGACAGCAACTCCAGACAGACCAGAAAGGCGATCAGGCCGGAGTCGGCAAACCAGTTGTCGCGGAAATAGAAATGTCCGGAATGCTCGCCGCCGAAGATGGCGTTATGCTTTTTCATCAGCGGTTTTATCAAAGCATGGCCGACACGGGTGCGGATCGCCCGGCCACCCATTCGCTCGATCAATTCCGGTACGGCGCGTGAGCAGATAAGATTGTAGAGGATCGTCTCGCCCGGATTTCTCGACAGCAACGACTGGGCTACCAGCGCCGTCACCATATCGCCGCCAACCTGTACGCCGCACCGATCGACCAGGAACATACGGTCGGCATCGCCGTCAAAGGCAACACCGAAATCGGCCCTGGTTTCAGCTATCTTTTCAACCAGGTCGACCAGGTTCTCAGGTTCGATGGGGGAGGCGGGATGGTTGGGGAAGCTCCCGTCCAACTCGAAGTAGAGTTTGACAACATCGATCGGCAACCTGTCCAGAACCGGCGGTAATGTCGCTCCGGCCATACCGTTGCCGGCGTCGATGACGATCTTAAACGGTTTGATCAGAGACCGGTCGATAAACGAGAGGCAGTGATCGGCATAGTCCTGCATAATGTCACGGCGGACAATCATACCTCGTGACGAAGACTTGGTGATGGCAGTATCGCTTTCGATGAATTGACGCACCTGCGCCAGACCTTCCTGTCCGGACAGCGGCTCGGCGTTCTTGCGGCAGACCTTGAAGCCATTGTATTGCTTGGGATTATGGCTGGCGGTGATCATCACGCCACCGTCATAGTCGAACTTGCCAACGGCAAAATACAGCCCGTCGGTTGATACCAGACCCAGGTCGATAACATCCACGCCGCTATCATTGATGCCGCGAGCCAAGCTGTCAAAAAGCTCATCCGATGACAAGCGCACGTCCCGTCCAACGGCGATTGATTTCGGCTTCATGAATCCGACCAGGGCATGTCCGATCTGATATGCGATCTCAGCATTTATCTGGTCGGGAACCGTGCCGCGAATGTCATAGGCCTTGAATATCGATGTGTCTATCGGCATATTTATCCTTATACCTTCCATAAATCTGATCGGCATACCGTTGGTCAACTAAAATGATGCTCCCCACAGCCGGGTAACGAGCCGGCCTATGACGTTGCATCGGGATCGACCACAATAACGGCAGCTCCCGTGAAACGACCGGCTCTCAGATCATTCAGCGCGTCGTTGGTTTTCTCAAGGGGGTACGGGTGCACTTCGGTGCGGACCGGCACCTTCGGCGCCAGGGCCAGGAACTGCTCGCCATCCTGCCGGGTGAGATTGGCCACCGAGCGGATCGTTCGTTCCTCCCAGAGGATTGAGTACGGGAATGAGGGGATATCACTCATGAATATACCGGCGCAAACAACGGTGCCGCCACGGGCCGTGGCCCGCAGCGCAGCCGGTACCAGGCTGCCGACCGGCGCAAAAATAATGGCTGCGTCAAGCGGTTCCGGCGGTGTCCGCTCGGATCCACCGACCCATACGGCGCCCAGTTTCCGGGCGAAAGCCTGTCCTTCGGTATCGCCGCTGCGGGTAAACGCATATACCTCCCGGCCCTGGTACCGGGCTATCTGGGTCAGGATGTGAGCCGCCGCGCCGAAGCCGTAGAAACCCAACCGCCGGGCATCACCGGTCATATTCAAAGCCCGGTAGCCGATCAGTCCGGCGCAGAGCAACGGCGCCGCCTGCAAATCGGGATAGCCTGCCGGAATCGGAAAACAGAACCGTTCGTCGGCCACGCAGTACCGGGCGAAACCGCCATCGATCTGGTAACCGGTGTAGCGTGCTTCACCGCAGAGGTTCTCGCGCCCGGAGTTGCAGTAATCGCACTTACCGCAGCATCCGCCCAGCCAGGGCACTCCTACCCGATGTCCTGTAGCAAAACGCCCGGTACCCTCGCCGACGGCTTCCACAACGCCTACAATCTGGTGCCCCGGCACCAGCGGCAGCTTCGGCTCAGTCAATTCGCCGTCAACGACGTGCAAATCGGTACGACAGACGCCACAGGTTCGGACACGAAGCAACACCTGGCCCGGACCCGCTGACGGCACCGGTAGTTCGACCGGCTTGAGCGGTTGACCGGGCTTCTCCAGAATCATTGCCTGCACTGTCGATCCTCCATGGTCTCAACAGTTTATTCTATCAAGTTGTTTGAGGTGAATCAACCTGAAAAAGCCGGCGGCAGAATTCTCGCCGGCCGTTGTCCGCCGGACCACTTCGGAACAGTTGTCTTTTGAGCCGATGGATGGTATCTTGGGGTAATGCTGGATGAAATTGTCGCTGCCGTTCGCAACTGCCGCACCTGTGCGGTCCTGACCGGAGCCGGGATTTCCGCGGAGTCGGGAGTGCCCACTTTCCGTGGGGATGAAGGCCTGTGGAAAAAGTTTCGGGCAGAAGAACTGGCTACTATGTCGGCGTTCATCAGCAACCCCAATATCGTCTGGGAATGGTACAACTGGCGGCGACAGATCATCTCCGAAGTCAAACCTAACCCGGGGCACTATGCCCTGCGTGACCTTGAAAAGCGATTCGAGAGCTTTTCGCTGATAACCCAGAATATCGACGGTTTGCACCAGGCGGCCGGTTCCGAGAACGTTATTGAACTGCACGGCAATATCTATCGCAACAAGTGTGTGAACTGCGACCGCCAGTGTGACATTGAAACCGAGATTGACCCTGACAATATCCTGTCCTGCTCCGAGTGTGGTGGCAGAATACGGCCGGATGTCGTCTGGTTCGGGGAAATGCTTGATGGTCGTATCATCAGCCGTGCCTTTGAGGAAGCCAATCGGGCTCAGTTGTTTTTCTCCATCGGGACATCGGCGGTGGTGCACCCGGCTGCCGGCCTGCCGATTGCAGCCAAACACAGTGGAGCAACTCTGATTGAGATCAATCCGGAGGCAACGCCCCTGACGGAAATTGCCGACCATTACGTGGCGGCTCGATCCGGTGAATTCCTGCCCCAATTGGTCGCCCGACTCAACGAGGTGGCGCCTCCCGACTGAAATGGTGCGACCCTGATCGGGATAGGTGGTATAAGAAGTGACCGGGGACATATCCCGGATAGACCAGATGACAGAACACATTAGACAAACAGTTCGGTACCTGCTGCTGGTGGTATTTGCAGCCGGCCTGGCGACCGGTTGCGTTTACTATAATACCTTCTTTCATGCCCGCGAAGCGTTTAACTCTGCCGAGAAAGCTCGCAAGCAGAGTACTTTCGGACAGCCGATGATCAGGACCGCCGACTACAAGAAAGCTATAGAAAAGTCTCTTAAGGTCGTTGAAAATCATCCCAAGTCGAAGTGGTACGACGATGCCGTCCATGTGTTGGCGGTATCTTATTATTATACCAAGCAATACCGCAACTCGGAACGACGCTGCCGCGAGTTGCTGGTCAATTATGCCGAATCCAAATACGCTCAGGACGCCACGTTGTACCTGGCCAAATCCAAGCTGGCGCAAAACGAAGTTGATGCCGCTATGGAGATGTTTACCGAGCTGTTTGATGGTGAGACCAGCCGGGGCTTCAAGGCGGAGGCAGCTATGGCGCTGGGCACATACCACTTCGATGATCACCGCAATGCCGAGGCTCAGCGCTACTTTATGGCAATACGTGATTCCCTGGGCAACGAACAGGAGAAAAAAGTCGCACAGACCTACATAGCCGACGGTTACTTCCAGATGTTCAAATTCAAGGATGCCCTGGGTGCCTACCTGCAATTGTTAGGCATGGACCCCGACCGAAATGAGAAATACCATTCCTTGTTCCGAGCTTCCCAGTGCTCGTATATGACCCAGCAAATCAACGACGGGCAGGACTACCTGCAGACATTGGTACAAAACGAGACTTACTTCGATTCGCTGGGGGTTCTGAAACTGAAGCTGGCTGAAGGGTACGAACTCAAGGATGATCTCGATCGGGCCGAGGCCATTTATCAGCAGATAGTCACTGAGGAGAAAAATCCCAAAGTCGCAGCGCAAGCCGGCTACACGCTGGGGCTGATCTATCAGTATGATTACGACGACCTGACGAAGGCCAAAGAATACTACGATAAAACGGTCGAGCTGGATCGCAACTCGGATGATGGCCGGGAAGCTCTGCAGCGTTCTTCCGACATCGGCAAACGGGTAACTTTCGCGCGTACACTGGAGATCGATTCCACCACTACCCAGGATGCCATCGACAACGCCGGTTATGCGCAGTATCAACTGGCCGAATTATACTGGTTCAAACTAAACAAACCCGATACCGCTATCCTGGAGATGCAGTACTTGGTGGATTCTTTTCCCACCGCCTACGATGCTCCCAAAGGGATGATCAGTCTGTCACAGATGATACGGGAACATGAAAGTGACACGGCCCGAGCTGACTCCATTCTCCATTCGGTGCAGCAGAAATACCCGAGATCGGATTATGTAGTGGAAGCGCTTGAGTTGCTGGGGCTGATCGGTACTGCCGCCGACACCGGTTACGCCGGAGCTTACATCAAAAAGGCCGAGCAGTTTCTTATCGATGAAGATAACGTTGATTCCGCGAGGGCTTACTACTCTTACGTGGTTGACAATTACACTGAATCCGAATACTACCTGCAGGCGCGCTTTACTCTCATCTGGCTGACGGAAACGTATGACAGCCCGGGCGATTCGTCGCTCATCTTTGCCTACCAGGAGTTTGCCGATTCATTTCCCGGTACTTCCTGGTCAACGGAGGCGCTGAAACGTACTGCCGGATCTCCGGCGCAGAAACGGGTTATTGAACAACAGGCCGATTCTATCCAGACCGAGACCGGTCCCGGGGCAGAGGATACTACCGCCTCCGACACGGGCTATGTGGACCCCAGTGTAGCACGTTATACGGCCCCTGACGGCAGCCGCGTTATAAACATGCCGGATCAAATGAGACCCCTGGAGGTCCTCGAACCGTTTGAATACCCGACCGAGGCTTATGCCTCCAAATTCGAAGGAATTCTGTATTTCCAGATCCGTCTTGATTTTACCGGGGAAGTGACGGAGTATGTTTTCAATACCCGCTCCGGGATCGTAGAGATTGACCGGTTGGCCGAGCTGGAAGTTGCCTCGACCATTTTCGATGTGTCCCGGTTGCGGTTGGAAGAACAGGAGTTGTGGTTTCTGTACAAATTTGAAGTGAAATTGCCGGGGCATTTGCGATGACCAGACCAGGCTGCGAAGATACTGTGGTCATCGCCAACCGGAATCTCAGGCATGGATACCATGCCCTCACACTGGGCCACTTTCGCCGGGCCGTCGGCTGTCGACCGGGTCAGTTTGTGCATGTACGTATCCCCTCGGACAAGGTCTTCTTCCGGCGTGCGTTCTCGGTGGCGGGTATCACCGTTTCCGGTGGAATTGAGATCATTCTGAAAGTGGTGGGCCGGGGCACTCAAGTCCTGGCCGGACTGCACCGGGGAACAGTGGTGAATCTCCTGGGACCTTTAGGAAAGCCTTTTCGACTGCCTCTCAAGAACGAAACCACACTGATGGTGGCGGGCGGTGTAGGTTTTCCACCGCTTTTGTTCCTGGCCGCTGAGATGATCAATCGCGGCTGCAATCCCAAACAAATCGTCTTTTTCTACGGTGGTCGATCGGCGGCCGACGTCATCGGACGGTCCCGGCTCAAACGGCTCGGAGTCGTCTTTCGGCCGGTGACCGAGAACGGTTCACTGGGAGAAACGGGTCTGGTGACGGAACCGGTGCATGAATTCATGACGACTCACAGCGATCAACAATTACGGATATATGCCTGTGGCCCTCCGGGAATGTTAAAGGTCGTCGACCAACTGGGTCGGAGTCTGGGCGTGCCGGGGCAGCTTTCTCTCGAGGCTCCCATGCCGTGCGGCCTGGGTCTCTGCCTGGGCTGTGTAGTGCCGCTGACCGACGGCGGCCAGGCCCGCGTCTGCAGTGACGGGCCGGTGTTCAATATCGGGGAGGTCGCCCTGTGAAAATTGACCTGAAAGTCTCGTTAGCCGGGGTTGAGTTGGCCAATCCGATCATGACCGCCTCGGGATGTTGTGGTTACGGGGAAGAACTGGCCCGCATTTTCCCGTTGTCAAAGCTGGGCGCGCTGGTCACCAAATCGATAACTCTCAAGCCGCGTTCGGGGCACCCCTCTCCGCGCACGGCTGAAACGACTGCAGGAATGCTTAACGCCATCGGGCTGGCCAATGTCGGTGTCGATCGTTTCCTGAAAGAGAAGGTTCCCTTTCTAAGCGGTCAACGGACCAGTGTCATCGTCAACGTGGCCGGCTCCACGCTTGATGAATACGTGGAAGTCAGCGCCCGGTTGAATGATTGCCCGCGAGTTGATATGATCGAACTGAATATCAGTTGCCCCACCGTCGATGCCGGCGGCATGGAATTCGGCGCTCGTCCCGACCTGACGGAGAAAACGGTGGCCGCCGTCAAACGGGTCTTTACGCGACCGGTGATTGCCAAGCTCTCGCCGAACGTGACCAGTATTGTCGATATCGCCAGGGCTGCTGAGCAGGGTGGTGCCGATGTCCTGTCGTTGATCAATTCGGTAGTCGGTACGGCGGTGGATATCGATACCTGGAAAATGCGACTGACCAACAATAAAGGCGGTCTTACCGGCCCGGCCATCAAACCTATCGCCCTGGCCAAAGTTGACGCTGTTTACAACCATACGAGCCTGCCGGTGATTGGCATCGGCGGCATCGCTGACTATCGGGATGTAATCGAGTTCCTGCTGTGTGGCGCTACCGCGGTTCAGATAGGCACCGCGCTGTTCATCGAACCGGAAACACCGATCAAAGTAGTCAACGACCTGAAGAAATATCTTAAACAAAAAAAGCTGCGGTCAGTTGCTGACCTGGTCGGACAAGTGAGGAAATACCGATGAGTGCGCTGAAGAAACTTAAAGAAATACAAGCTGAACGGCAGACAATAATGTGCCTCGGTCTCGATCTTGATACCAAGCGGATGCCCCACGATTACACCAAGAACATTAAAACGATGTACGATTTCGCGGCGGCTGTTATCGATGCGACATCCGATCTGGTGTGCGCCTATAAACCCAATCTGGCCTTTTATGAAAGTCTCGGCGCCGAAGGGTTGTCACTGCTACGGCAGATAGTGACACGCATTCCCAAAGAGATTCCGGTCATCCTCGACGCCAAACGGGGCGATATCGGCAACACCGCGGCCCACTATGCCGATGCTTTATTTGACAGATTGAGTGCGGACTGGGTAACACTGAATCCCTATATGGGGTATGATTCATTGCGTCCTTTTCTGGAGCGTAAAGACAAAGGAGTATTCATCCTGGCCCTGACTTCGAATCCGGGTTCGCGGGACTTCCAGCAACTGGTTGTCGATGGGAAACCACTATACCGGATTGTAGCGGAAAAAGTCCTCTACTGGAACAAGGATGATAACTGCGGCCTGGTGTTCGGAGCCACCGCCCCCGAACAACTGAAAGAGATGCGACAGATATGCGGAGATATGCCGTTGCTGATCCCCGGTGTGTGGGAGCCCAGGGAGGATCTCTGGAAAAGGCAGCCGGTTACGGAACCGACAACTTCAAAAAAACAGCGCTGATCAATGTATGTCGATCGGTACTGTACGCCTCCCGCAACAATGATTTTGCCCAGCGCGCTCGGCAAGAGCTTTCCAAGCTCAATGCAGTCGTCAACTCTCTGCGCGGCAGTAAAGAGGAAACAAAGAACCAATCCGACCACGAACCCGAAACCACAGCGCCGACGGAAGAACAGCAGTCGGAAGAAAAATCCTCCTGATCAAAACTATGCTCTGCACTATTTTGATCAGAGCAAGGTCCGTGTATGACCGGTTACATAGGATACACATTAGACCGGTTACATAGGTAACACTTTTTTTGATTCAGGGTCTTTGTTGTCATCATTGTTCTTCTTCTGTTTTCGTTTTCTTGGCAGGTGAATCAAGCGTTTCTCAAAGCCAT
>JBDRNJ010000085.1:0-3344 GCA_043811375.1 bacterium
GCGAACAGCACCGTACACACCGCAGTGCCGACAGAATCTTTTTGACCCATACTCTCAGGCTCCTCAGTCCAGTCCCATAAAACCCCAAGAATAACAACCAATTACACCAAAACCATCAACACTTCCTGACTATTATGCCCAAAATGACTTCGGTAAGTTCAATAGTAGGTGAATTCCAGATGCTCTGATTCCGTCTATCGTCATAATGGACCGGGAAACAGGACTATTTGAGTCCCGACAGGAAACCGTAAACCTGCTCTTAAAGACTGAAAACACCGGAAAAAATTTCCCCGATACACCATTTTCAGCTTGACATAACTTCTGCAATCTGTTAGATTTAACCCGTATAGGAAGGCTTCACCAGGGTCGTCAGAGGATGGCTCGGTGTCAGCTATCCGAAAGTGACGTTTTTCGTTCATAGAGAACGAAGTATTAGGTAATTGCTTTGGTAACACTTGGACGATTGTGAGGACCGGGCAATAGTACTAACCAGCATTAATTGCACCAACTGCAACGGACAACTCCGTGTTGTTCCGGGTTCACATCATATGGCCAGGAGCGATGAGTCAGTCTGTCTGGCATCTAAGATGGAATATAGTTTCTTTTCACATACTTGGTATTAGGGATTCATATGACGCGTAAGTTCACGTTTGCTGGAACGAAAAGAAAAAAGACTTTTCTGCTGCTTCTGGGAGTTGTCATCTGGATAGCCGCCGGTTCTACACCGGCGTTTGCCGCAGAAATCTTCACTGATACAACGGAGTATCCGCCGGGAGATACGGCCAATATCGACGGCCTTACGTTCTGGTCAGAAGAAATAGTGACGCTGCAGATTACCAACATGGACGGTACACCGCTTGAGATAGATGCCGGTTTGCCATGGGATGTTCTGTCCAACAGCATCGGTGATTTCGAAACGGCATGGATTCTGCCGTTTGAAGATATCGCCGAAACTCTGTTGGTCACGGCTATCGGCACCGAGTCGGGGTTGACAGCCGAGACAACTATTCTGGCACCCAAGACCTACCTCAACCAGCTTCAAAATGGTACTGCCACAACTCCTCCGCAGTGGGCCAATGGCAATATCAATGGTAGTAACGCCTGCTACAGCGAGGGACGTTCGGTCTCCTACCGGTATTTTATCAAGCAACTGGATGGCGGTACCGGTCATTATTTCACAATCCAGATGGAATGGACCAAAGGTGGTATTCATGCACTGGATTATCTGACTGATTATGACGCCACTGAGGATTCTGCCATAAACCTCACCGGCGGTCCCTGTGGAACGATTTCGACGACACCGCCACCGGGTTGCAGTGCTCCCACAGATTCGTTCCTGTTGCCGGATCCAACCGACTCCAACAACTACACCGGCACGATCCCACCGGATTTCTTTACCAAGGTTAACCCCTCTTTTGTTCTCGACGGACCTCGCTACTTGAAAGCCTACAACGTTGGTATTGATTCCGTCGGCAAGTACTACTTCACCGGTACCTCGAGTGACCGGGAATTTAACATGGAAGTCTACTTTACAGTTGATACCACCGGTAGTGCCGGTTTCTTCTGGGGAGGGCACCTCGCTTCGGGTACTGACGATGCCTGGGGATTCGGTAACGGTTCCGCCTCAGTAAGCGGGGCGCCGTATCACATGAGAACCAAGTACTTCGACGGGGGTGGCGCCGCCGGCCAGGACCGCAGTATTCAGAACGGTGTTATCTGTTTGCCGCCCGAGATCGGCATGGTCTGCGATGCCGACACGGTCTGCGACGACACCGGTTATACTTACGTATGTCGTGACACTTCAGATGCCCACACCTGGACCTGGACAGTGGTCAATGGTAGTATCGTCGGCAGCGATGCGCTCGACTCTGTTGTATTCAATGCGGCGCCCGGTCTGTCCGAAGGAGATACCATCCTGGTGATTGTGCAGACCTGCGACACTCTCGGTGGCTGTCCCGGTGAGTTCTGCTGCGCTACGGATACGGCCGTGCACATTGTCAAGGGCTGCAACGACCCGCCGACAGCGTCCTGCGCGGGGGACACATCTCTATTTGTTTGCGACCTGAGCGAAATCTGTCTTCCGGGCTTTGGCTGTTCCGATCCCAACGGTAACCTTGTCAGTTGCGACGTCTCGTTAGGAACACTCAACGGTGACACATTGTGTTTTACCCCGACCGGTTCGGGTAACTACATCGTTACTGTAATTGCCACTGATGCGTTTGGATTGGCTGACACCTGTACCACCACTTTGACCGTAACTTGCAACGGTCCACCGGTGGCTGACGCCGGTCCGGATCAGTCGCTCTTCCTGGCGGAGCCTACCGAGATTTGCTGGCCGGCATCCTGCAGCGACGTCGACGGCAACCTGGCCGAATGTGCGCTGGTGGAAGGCCCTGGCACCTATGACGATACAAGTATCTGCTTTATAACGGACACGCCCGGTGTTTACGTGTTTGTCCTGGAGGCTACTGATGACTGCGCTCCCGGTCGCGCTACAGGTTACACCCACCGCGACACGGCTGCCATCACAATAACCTACAATGTTCCGCCCGTAGTTACCTGCTCAGGTGATACGTCGATATTTCTCTGTGAGTTGAGTGAGATTTGTATTCCCGGGTTTAGCTGTAGTGATGTAGATGACAACCTTGTCAGTTGTGATGTTTCGCTTGGAACCCTGAGCGGCGACACGGTCTGTTTTACTCCAACCGGTGCCGGCGTATACACGATTACTCTAATAGCCACTGACTCCTTGGGTGCGGCCGACACCTGCACCGCTAATGTAACCGTTACTGTCAACAGTCCACCGGTGGCGACCTGTCCCGGCGATGACTCAATGTTTGTTTGCGACCTGTCTGATATCTGCATCGGTGGCTTCGCCCCATCTGACGTTGATGACAATATCACATCCGTAACAGCAACCGGTGGCACCCTGAGTGGCGACACGGTTTGTTTCACGCCGTCAATCGGCGCTAACACGATTACTTTGATAGTCACCGACGCCTGCGGCGAAGCTGACACCTGCCTGACAACGATCACACTTGAAATCAACACGCCGGATCTGACCTGTGCCGGAGATGATCTGACTTGTGACAGCACTCTGGCCTCGGCCACCGTGACGGTCAACAACCCCGGTGATCTGGGTACGCTGTCTTATAACTGGACTCCTGATCCCGTAAGTGGCGACGGTACGGCTCATGCCCGCTACGACGCTCCGGGTACTTATAAAGTAGTGGTGACCGATCTGGACACCGGCTGCAAAGATTCCTGTGAGGCCACCATTACACAGGTCACCAACTCGCCGCCTTGGGTTACTTGTCCCGTCGACGAAATTATCGAAGTGTGTG
>JBDRNJ010000086.1:0-27254 GCA_043811375.1 bacterium
GGTATAATTATCACGGTCAACATCAATCGTGACGATGTCGTACATGTCAGCCGAATCAGTTTCGGTCACGACGTACTCCACATCACAGGCGTCACCGATCCCGTCAATATCGGTGTCCTCCTGTCCGGGATTGTAAACGTATGGACAGTTGTCAAGTGTGTCATTGACACCGTCACCGTCGTAATCACCGGAGAGATTGAGTAATATCATTACGTTTCCATTGCCATCCGATATTGCCAGGTCAAGGTTGCCGTTTCCATCAAGATCGGCTGCAGTAATATGATTCGGATAAACACCCACCGTCATACTAATCGTATCGTAAAAAGTGCCGTTGCCATAGTTAAAGAACACTTCCAGACCGTCAGCCTGATCAGTAAGAGCAGCCAGATCGAGAGCTCCGTCACCATTGAGATCAGTCGCTGCCAGTGACTGGCCACTGTCCGCAGATAGGGGGTAGTCAGTTCTATCTCCCAAGAGGCCGTCACCATTACCGAACAGCACTGAAATGCTGCTGCTACCACCCATAAAATCAGTAAAGCTAACAGTAGCTACATCCACATTACCGTCACGATCAAAGTCGCCGCTGACCAGTTCCATGGGATGAGATCCGACCCCGTACAACGTATCCATGTCAGCCAATGGATCGATCATGCTGTCCCGTCCAAGGAACAGACCAATTATACTGTCCCCAAAGCTGATCGCAGCCAAATCCATCAAGCCGTCATTATTGAAGTCAGCTCCTTCCAGATCGTAAGGACCGTCTATGAAAAGATAATAAGAACTTTCGGTAAAACCGCCGAGTGTTGTGTTGAGCAATAGTCTTATAGAATCCATAGGACTACTGGTTACATTAAGACCTACCGCCAAGTCAATAAAAGCATCACCGTTGAAATCACATGCTACCAACGACGCAACCGGGGCGCCAAGCATCATAACTGTATCGAGGCTGAAATTAAAGGATCCTGTACCGAGTAGTATTGAGACTTCATGGGATTGAGTGCCAATAGCCAGGTCCGGAATGGCATCGTTATTGAAGTCACCCATCGCCAGCGTAGTAGGGCTTTCCGATCCGACATACACCTGATTGGCAATTGCGAAGTTTCCGCCGCCAACGTTCTCAATGAGCGTGATCGAATCCATCACGTAGTCGATAGTGGCCAGATCGATATCCTGGTCACCGTCGAAGTCAGCGGAAAGAATCTCTGAAGCGCTGGTACCAGCTTCCATCACAGTATCTAATGTGAAATTACCGCTACCACCATTGACCTCTACCGTAAATGTCCAGGTGTAACCGGCGGACAGAGCGATCCCCTCGCTCGACTGTACGCCCCGCATTACCACCGCTGTCACCACTTCTCCCGGCGCGAAAGGATCATCGGGAACTAGGGAAACGGAGCGTGCACCCGGACTGTAACTAACCGTGCCGGCATGACGACCCGACTGGCTGCCGTAGACGACAAATGTGCTGTCATCGAAATGGCCGGGGTTCATGTCGGTGTTGAACGCCGCCGAGACGATAGTATTGACCGGGGCTGCCACTTCGTTGGCGTCAGGCGTGACGGCAATTACTTCCGGGACGGCGATATTGCGCATCACAATGATCTTGCTGATGTCACAAATGGCCATATCCAAGTCATCGTCGCCGTCAAGATCAGCCATGACCGCATTAGGGTAACCGCCGCTGACGATGTCGCTACTGATCGCCGTGGTGACAAACGAACCGAATCCGTTATTCTTCATAACCGACACATTCAGATTCCCGCCGGACTCGACGACGGTGCTGATATCGATGTCACCATCCCCGTCAACATCGTCCACTAATACTGGCCAGAAACCACCCCAGCCGCCCCGCCAGAAGTCTGTTCGCGACCCTAACTGACCGGTACCGTCGCCCAGCAGGACTGAGACACTGTCTCCCCCGCAAAACACAGCCACATCGGCGTTTCCATCGCCGTTGAAGTCAGAGGCGGCGATTGTGTATGGGGTAGTGCCAGTACTGAACGTGTCGACATCGGCGACAAAGGTGCCATCACCGTTGCCGGCCAACAGATAGATAATGTTATGGCCGTTTATGATACCGGTAATCAGGTCCATAGCGCCGTCGTTATTGAAGTCGGCAACGGCCAGCTTGTTGGACTGATATGGCCAGAGATTGTAAATGCTGTCGGTCGTAAACTGGCCGGTGCCATCGTTTAGCATGATGATGACCTTCGAATTCTGGTCCGATACGGCGATGTCCGCAACGGCGTCACCGTCGAAATCGCAGACCAGTATGTCCTGCGGTTCACCACCGACAGGATACATGCTGTCGACCGAGAAGTTGCCGGCTCCATCGCCGAGCAGTATGGCCACTTCCTCGGGTCCGGTGTTGCCGCTGGCGATGTCGACCATCAGATCACCATCGAAATCAGCGGTGGCGATGCAGACGGGAGTAGCCCCCCCGGCCGGCCAGGCGCCCAGGAGTGACAGTTCACCGAGCCCGTCATTTTCCAGAACGAACAGCGAGTCCTCACTCATTCCCGCGGCCACCAGGTCGATACTGAAGGTGTCCTTGATATCGAGAGCCAGTATGTCACTAACCTGGTTCCAGGTTGGGTGGGAGTAGACAGAGTCAAGCTGGAAATACCCGCCCCCAAAGGCAGGTACCTCGGTAGTAAAGGACCAGACGTAGCCCTGTGACATGGGCAGTCCCTCCAGGGACTGGCAAGTCTTGCTGATAACAGCGGTGACCTTTTCGCCCGGCCGGAATTCCGTATCCGGTGTCAGTGTGACGCCTCGAGAAGCAGTATCGTATGTAATTGCCCCCGGATGCGGTCCGCTCTGGCTTCCCCAGACAACAAAGCCGCCGAAGCTAAAGCTCCCGGAGTCCATGTCCACATTGAATTCGGCAGAAATCGACGTGCTGACCGGCACCGCCACTGCGTTAGCGTTAGGTGCGGTGGCGACCACCGCTGGCGGAATAGTATTCAGGCCCACAAAGGTCGGTATGATGGTCTTTAGTCCATTATCGTACTGGGAGAAAATCACAATATTGCTGGGATCAAATGTAGTGGTGTCAATCAGAATGTACTGCGTTTTCGATTGGTCAGGTGTCAGCGTGAACCAAGCTGAGGCAATCAGCCCGCTGTCGGGAGTAGTCACCGCCGAGGTGAAACGACCTATCCCCACCACAGCCTTGTTTGAATCGACAGCCGAAAACTTCCAGTCGGCTGTCGCGTATAGGGAGTTGACGAAACTGATTGAGTCACATATCAGAGCCGATGTAGAGCAGGAAAAAGAAAAGGGGAGCGATAATCCCGGGATCGTGTCAGCAGCATTGATGAATATGTCGACTCTGGCAGTAGAACTCCCAGGTAACACTGCAGTATTTCTAAATGACACCGTATCAGCGCTGGAAATGGGCAGCACCGAGTCCGGGTGTGGCGGGCAGTACGGCGCTGACGCAATCCGAAAGATATATTCGCTAAGATACTGCGCATCATGGTTGTTGACACCGAAGATGCTGTCGACATCACCAGCCTCTATGAATGGCATGGGTGCTGATCCGCCCTGGTACAGGTAGTTAATAATGTAGATTATATCTATTATTTCAACCATTCCGGAGTAGTCCGCATCCCCGCAAATGATCTCTCCGTACTTGATAGTGACATAATCTGCCCCCGAGCCTGTATTGCGTGCCAGGCCGGTCACGACCACCGAGCCGTTCTTGGCCCGGGCGATATCGTTGCCGACATCGTCACCACTGACAGAGCCGTCATAGAGCTCAACCCACAATGAATCACCATTTGAGGCATCATACTGAATCGTAGTAATATCCAGGTCTCCCATAGCGCTACCGCTGTAGCCGGTTACCCAGACAACAAAGCCATCGGTGCACAAGGCAGTGCCCTGATCATGGGCGTCACCACTGCCGGCATACGTCCTTTCCCAAATGGGTGCGGCGCCAGAAGAGTCCATCTTGGTAACAAAGATGTCCTGGCCGGTAACAGCGCCCGTAGCATAACCGGTTACGTAGATATACCCGAAACCATCTACAACCACATCCAGACCCATGTCTTCACCATTGGCCGCACCATCCTGTTGCTGCGCCCAGGCAAATGTTCCACCCGGATAGTACTTAACTGTGTAGACTTCGTAGTCATAGGTAGCTGACCAGTATCCTCCGGTCACAAACACATAGCCGCTGTCATCAACCGCTATAGCCTTGGCGTAATCATTGCCGGAACTCCCCTCGCGTCTGACCCAGGCTGTGTCACCATTGGGCTTATATTTGATGGTAACGTAGTCCAGGAGTGAACCACTTCCAAAACTCTCGCCGGTGACATATACGTTACCGCTGTCATCCACGGTCAGGTCGTTTACTCGATCCACCCCGCCACCGGGACCGGCGTAAGTCTTGGCCCACAGCTCATTGCCGGCAGTGTCGTATTTGATTGTCAGGAAATCATCATTAGTGAGGGTAGCCTCGGTGTAACCGGCGACATAGACGTTTCCGGAAGTATCAATTGCTATCCTACGGGTAACGTCGGCTCCTCCCGCGACGGGCGACTCATTGTAAGATGCCGTCCAGACCACTGACCCATCGTGATCGTACTTGACCGTATATGACCCCAGACCGGGCGTTACGCCGAAAAGGACACCTGTCACGTAGACGTTGCCCGAATCATCAACCACCAGGTCATAGGCGTAATCACCCAGTGTGAAGCCTATTCTGCTTGACCACAGTGGTTCTCCGGTAACGGAAAGCGATCTGGTCAGCCAGTCGTCTAACCTGGCTCCACTCCAGTATACTGATCCAGTGATGTAAACACCACCGGCAGTGTCTACTGCGACAGCCATGGCGGAATCATCGCTGTTTCCCGGACCATTGAAGGTCCTTATCCACAGCGGATGGACACTCTGACCGAACGCCGAAACGGCGCCAAACAGGACCAGTGTTGAAAGACATAAAATCAGTGATTTCGTTAGCTGTCGACTCATAGTGTTGTCCTTCCTTCAGAGACTGATAGATCAATTGTTGATCTTATGATTCAAAGGCAGTACCAGTATACCCTGGTCGATCTCTTGGAGATCTAAGACCTGGATATTCAATAATATAGTAGATCGGCAGATTTAGTCAATTAAAAAAGGGGAGAGGGGCATAACGAAAGACTCTACAGATTGGATAACAGAGGATCCAGACCGACTTCTTGTTCCGTCGGTCCATCGTGGTGCTCATAAGACTCCTGCAAACAGACTCGTGCTCTCTCGTTGTCACCGAGGATGGCATATGCCCGGGCCATGCAATAATGGACTTCGCCACTGTGAATCTCACCGGCTGCTACTTGCTGTAAGTTGCTAATAGCTTCATCCTTGTCTCCGAGGCCTGCGAGTGCCATAGCCCGGTGCACCAGCAAATTGGTATTCGTTTCCCCGTTGACACTTTGCAGGTCAATGGACTCCAGACACTGATCGAAAAACACCCTGGCTTGTTGCTCGTTCCCTTCATGTTTCTCCAGGAACCCCAGATAAAACATGGCGATGAACGGGAAATGCCCGGCCTCAATAGCATCCCTGAAACTGGATCGAGCCGAATCATAATCCTTCAGTATCATGTGCACATAACCGGCATAATGTCTGGCATTGGGGTCACCGTCGTATTTAACCGCCTGCTGGAAGTTCTCCAGAGCCTGCTCTACCACACCCAGTTTGAGATAGACTGCTCCCAGGTTGTAGTAGGCCCGTCCGTAGTCCGGCCCCAACTCGATAGCTCTATGCAAGGTCGCTATGGCTACCGTGAGCTTGCGTGAATCCATATGAATCAGGCTGATCAGTAATAGCGTCTCCAGGTCGGTGGGAGCCAGTTGTAGCGCTTTTTTAGCCCATGTCAATCCTTCACTGAGATTTCCCTCGGTTGCTTTCAGCCAGGCGATCGTTCGATAGCCCACGGCATACTTGGGATTATACTCGACCGCCTTAAGGAAAGCCGCCTCGGCCCGCTCACTGTCACCGGTAAACATGTAGAAACGTCCCAGCGAACGATGTGCCTCCGGCATTTGCGGTTCCATCTCCAGAGCCTTCTCGGCCTCCTCCCGAGCAGCGGCAATGCAATTGGAACTGCGATCATAGTAGGCCATGTACCGGAAAGCATAGACGTCCGATAACCCAGTGTGAGCCAGAGCGAATGATGGATCAATGTCCAATGCCTTGCCATACATTTCTTCAGCGAACTTAAGATCATCAGGACGATTGAACTGATAATAGTCGCGTCCCCGCAGGTAGAAGTCGTACGCTGAGACATCCGGAGCTACCATTTCTTCAGCTTCGATAGCGGCCGTGCCGGTTGCTTCAGCCAGAGCACCGGCAGCATCCTCGGCAGCCTTTGACAGCAGGGCAAACAAATCATCGGCTGATCCCTCATACTTGCGACTGGATACTACCTCCTCGCCACCGCCACCATATATGCCCAGTTGCAGGCGCATCCGCTCCTGCCACTTCATGAGCGACCCCGTCATGACGAAATCAGAATGGCAGCGCTTGAATATCTCGTTGATATTGCGCGGTAGCGACGTCGACGGTTCCGCCGACACTACCAGGTCGGTACGGCGGTTCAACTCTCCAATGACATCGTCAGTGAATCCCAGGCAGAAGTAATCCCATGATTTGTCACCGGAGAGGTTCTTCAGGTCAACCACCGTAACCGTTCGGCTCCTTCGGGATATTCCCACCGCCATCAGTCCCGGCTGATCCGAAACCAGGTTGCGATCGATTGCTTCAATCACTTCGGTCATTGATGGCGGACGATCTTCGGCCTGCTTCTGCAACAGGTGGACAATCAGATCACACAACCACTCCGGCAGATCGGGATCAATCTCCTGAGGACCTACCGGGTCTTCATACAACAGAGCGTACATAACACTTGCCGTCTGATCCCCCTCGAACGGACGCCGGCCGGTGAACAACTCATACAGAACAATACCAAAGCTGAACAGGTCCGAGGAGTAACTGATCGGCTCAGCCGAGAGTTGTTCCGGTGACGCATAGGCGATAGTACCCTCGATCTCGCCGTAACTGTCGACAGAGTGACCGTGCTGAGTCGAGGCCAGACCAAAATCAAGAATCTTGGGGTCGCCGTCAGTCGTAATACGGATGTTCTCGGGCTTCAGATCGCGGTGGATGACATCGCGAGCATGAGCGGCCTGAAGACCGGTACCGACCTTGCGGGCCAGACTCAATTTCTGCTCAACAGTCAGGTTATTACTCGCCTGCCTGAACTCTTCGCCCGTCACGAATTCATACGATATGAACGGACTATCGTCTATCTCGGCATACTCCCAGACCTTGACGACGTATGGTGAGTCTATCTGAGCAGCTTTCTTGGCCTCATTGGCCAGTGAGCTACGGAAGTCGGCCGAGTCGGCCAGTTCTTCATTTATGACCTTAAGAGCTACCTGACGATCAAGCCGGGTGTCTATCGCCTTGTAGACCGTCCCCTGCGTACCCTGTCCCACGCATGAGAGCACGTGGTATTGCCCGAAATGTGATCCGGGTGTCAACACTGCCGGCAGTTACCTTCCTGTCGACGGTATTCAGACCTCATCGATAAGCCTTGACCCTGGTACTGACAATGCATATAATAGTAAAACACAAACCAGTAGTTTCAAACCAACCGAGGGTATTGTGACCGAAGAACAGCTTTCTGAACTTGAACGATTGCGCTCCGCTGTTGCTGAACTTACCAGCCTGAACGAAATCGCAGGCAACATCAGCGCTTCCATGTCGGTGGAAAACATAACTGAAACCATAATCGACAGAAGTCTCAAACATATCGGTGCCAGTCAGGGAGCCGTCTTTCTCCTCAGCCGAGAACGAAGCAGTTCGGACCAGTTAAAGACATTTATCCGCAGGACCACCGGAACCCAGCGAGAAATGCCCATTCACCTCAACATGAATCTAACCGGGTGGATGATAAAACACAAGGAACTTCTCGTAATCAACTCACCCGCAACCGAAAATCCCTTCACGCGACTTGATCTGGAATCGCTGGGCATTAACTCCCTCCTGGCCGCGCCGCTGTTGACTCGCAACGGACTGATAGGTGTCTTGGCCATCTTCAACAAAGAGGGAGATCAGGGCTTTACCAGCCAGGATTGCCGGTTCCTTCAAATACTTGGCTCGCAGTGTTCACAGGTAATCGAAGCGGCTCGCCTGTATGACGAAGAAAAGAGGCTCATGATCCTGCGCGAAGAGCTGGAGATTGCACGTTCCATTCAGCAAAGCCTGCTGCCGGTACCGACTGAGGTGGGTGACGAGACAATCATATTCGGCTTCAACAGCCCGGCCCGTGAGGTGGGCGGTGATTTTTATGACATGGTGCTTCTCGACGATGATACGTTTTTCCTGTCGGTTGGTGACGTGGTCGGCAAGGGTGTGCCGGCGGCTTTGCTTATGTCCAACGCCCTGGCGGTGGAACGGTCGCACTTGAGCAATCAACAGACCTTCTCGGTGGCTTCGATGGCGACCAACTTAAACCAGCTCATATTCCAATTCACTAAACCGGGTCAGTTCATAACCGCTTACTTTGGTATCCTCGACCGTCGCCGCGGCCGCCTTGAATATGTTAATGCCGGACACCCACCACCGGTGATTGCCAACGATGGCCAACTGGTGCCGTGTGATCACCATGCTGACGTCGTGCTGGGTGTACTGGACGGTTTTCAATATCAATCGGCCACACTCCAACTCCCGCCTGACTCGACAATCTGTATCTTCTCCGATGGTGTTACCGAGGCGTTTAATGAAGCCGGCGAGGAGTTTGGCGAGCGGCGACTGATAAGTTATATAAGAAAGGCCGGTTCTGAGTCGGCCCGGACGATTTGTGACGGGCTCCTGGATGATCTGAAGCAGTTTCGTGGTGACGCCGAACAGTCCGACGACATCACTGCCGTCGTCATCAGGACGAACCCGGAATCTTAGCTCCGGTGAATGGTCCTCCGCTGTAGTCTGAAGCGATAGCCTGAAACACACCAGTTATGTCCGGCGATGAAACGGCACACATACCAGATTTTGGTTATCTGAGCTTGAATCGGCTCTGGCGGGTGTGAATTACCGCTTGTGTTGTATCAGATAAGTTACCATCCAAAAGTCAGCCCTTTTCGGTGGGATACTCCCAGACAGCTATGACATTCGGGACAGAAGTACAGACAACGTTTACCCAGGTCACCTTTAAGCTCACGGTACCAAATGCTCAGAATTTCCTTGTTGCAGTGCGGGCACTTAGGAGCAACATCTTCTCGTTTTTCAAACAGGATCATGTTATCGACCTCAATCAAAACAAGGATACTTGATTTACAACTATAGTACCAGCCGGTTGGGGTTGGTATTCATTATAAATTTATAACATGAAGTATGTCTATGTCCACAAGTGGCCCACAAGTGGGTTTTTTTACACCGGTTTGAAATACAGCAGAAAATTACAAACCACATCAGGTAAAAGTGGCTTGCCACTGCCACCCTACTCGTTGGGGATCAGCAGGAAGTTGAGATTGCTGATGGCGGTGCCTCCACGCTGGGGTTGTACCTCAAGCTTGATCTGGGTCGGGTCTGACCGGGAATCGAGGAACTCAAGATGCTGCGGATCGACATAGATCCGGTATTGGCCCGGTACCAACCCCAGATAAAAATATTCTCCGGAACTGAAAGTGGATACCTCGGTGACGGCGTCGGTGGCGTCGTTGATGATCATGATCTTGACCATACCGACACCGGCCAGTCCCTGTTCGGTTTGTTTGCGCACCATGCCGCTGACTTCGGTTACCACCACCACCGCTACATCGATAGCCGTCACCATGTTGGGATTGCAGAAGACTTCGTAATTGTCAAAGGCCGGTTTGAGGGTGGGGTCATCCAGACCAAACTCGTCAACCTCCACCAGGTAGCGGTCATAGGCCCGCAGGCCATCGTAGTAGAAGCGCTCACCACGGGTGGTGGGTCGGGCACGACCGCCCTTGATGGTAGCCCTGATACCGGTCAGGTAAATCTCTCCCTCATCGACCAGGCCGTTGTAATTGTCGTCCGCGTACGGTCGCACAATCGCCGACCCGTAGCCGATGCCGTTGCGGCGGTCAAACCAGATTCGGTGTGCCTGTTGATCGTAGCGCACCGAGCCGCGCTGGGTTTGGGCCATGGAGGTATGTTCGCCAACGGAGACAACCCGGGTAGAAAAATCAGCAAAACCGGTCAGCAGGCGGAAAGATGCCGTAATCTGGTAGTTCCCGGCTATTTCATTGCGGTCGACACCGACACTAAGCTGGCCGACGCGAAAGAGTCGTCGGTTCCATTGGATGCCGTACCGGGAAAATTGATTGAGCGTGTGGTCATAAGTAGCGCGAAGCTGCGGTCGGAGGAACCTCAGAATATTCGGCATCACGAAAATTTCGCTGGTGATTTTGCTGTGGCTTCCGGCTGTGCTTTTTTTGATTACCGTTCTGCCCAGGTAAGTAATATGCAGCAACGGCAGCGACGAGCTGGTGCCGTAGTTGAAGTTGATGGAACTAAAATCCCGGAACTTGTTAACCGAGGAACTGAAGCGTAAGCTATAGTAACGTCCACCGATAGGCAACGGTGAGGATACTGCCAGGCGAGCCGAGTAAACCTGATGGGCTCGGTTACGGAATTCGTTTTCAAAGTAGCGCGTGAAGGAACCGTTGATACTTATCAACGAGGGGCGATTAAAGGAGAAGGCTCCGGCGGCAGCGTAGCGAGGTGACAGAGAGGCGTTGGCCGTCAGATCGCCGGTCGCCTGCCAGGTGGCTTCGGCGGCAACGGTGGGCGGTTCCTTGTCCTGGGAGCCGAAAGGAAAATCGGTGCCGGCACCGAGAGTCAGTCGATTGCTGACACCGTAAAAACCATTGGCCTGACCGTAGACACGGTTTTCCTCGAAACCATTGTCGGCCACCCCGGCCGATACTGTGTACTCAAAAGTCTTCTCGGGAATCTGATTATAGGAGACACCGGCATAACGGCGCTCGGTCCTTATTTCACCGTTGGGACCGTACAACTTGAGAATGATCTCGGTCGTGCCGTAATAGATGTCGACCTCGAAATGGTAATTTCCACTGACGTCGGTTAACTGATAATCAACCAGGCGACTGCCGATCCACAGCTCAACCTCCCACCCATCGCCGACGTAGCCGTTGACATCGATTGTCTGGAAAATCCGGCGCGGTACCTGGGGCTGGTTGGTAACCGAGGCGCCTTTTAGACGCCGGGAGAGAAAACCGCCGGTAGTTACCTGGCCCAGGTTGATCTGGGTCAGATGGCGACTGTTGTCAAAGTAGTAGTGCCAACGGTAGGTCATGGCCCCCGGATCAAAGCCGGTTACGGAATTGCCGCCGCCGGAAACGCTCAGGTCGCCGGCCAGCACCATGGCGCCGAGGCCGAGGCCAAAGTGGTGGCCGCCGTCACCAAAAGGACTGCTGGACACCGCCCAGTCAACCACGCCAACGCCGAAATACGGTTCCTGACGCGGCAGGCTGCGAACGTTTCTGAGTGCCGTCTCCCGGGTCCGGAGTTTCTTTTGTGCCTGCTGACGTTTGAGCTTTTGATACGACGGCAGGCTTTCGTCAAGCTTTAGCCGAACTGTCAGTGATGAGAAATGGAATTTCGCCTGC
This sequence comes from bacterium, assembly GCA_043811375.1. Classification (GTDB taxonomy): domain Bacteria; phylum Zixibacteria; class MSB-5A5; order GN15; family FEB-12; genus JBDRNJ01. The sequence continues at coordinate 11,652 of JBDRNJ010000086.1, forward strand.
AGGCCGAACAGTTCCTCAAAAAGGTCGACCTTGAGATACAACTCACCGGCAGAGACTGTGAAATTGGAGTCGGCCAGAGGGTGCCGGTCACCATCGATAGTAACCGTTCTGTCCATCAGGTTGATTTCGTAAGGACGGTCATTACTAATGAAGAACCCGTAGAAGCGTCCGGCGGATGCGTCGGATGCGATGTTTATGTCCAGCAGGCGGAATATCTCGGTAACGGGAAGGAATACGTTCTGGTTGTCGTAAAGAACGTACAGGTCCTTCTGCAGCAGCCGGGGAATGTCAAAGCCAATGACGATCTCCTCAAAACCGGACTCCTCTGCGGCAACCGGTGCGATCACACCGATAGCCAGAGTAGCGGATACGATCAGGATTGTGGTCAGTCGGACCATGAAAAAAGCTCCGTAATTTATTACCGGACAGATCGAATCCGGCAGCGGTCTATTCTACTGCCGCGACCAGTTCGATGGTATTACCGGGAATCATATCCTGCGGTTGAACATCGTTGCGCCCCTCGTTGGATATTCGTATCTGGACCTTGAACGGCGGATGATATTTAGATTCACGGATGGGCAGATCAATACGCCTCAGCAGGTCGCGGTAAACTGCCATTTTAAGCAGATTACGAGAAACCTGACGATGATCCCGGTCGAGAAGAGTGCATTCCAGCATACCCATATATGAGACGTTACCCAGGTTGGTCATATCGATCATCACTTCGACCAGGGAGTCGTGCAGTCTGGCCGTGGCGCTGTTGAGCTCCAGATTGCAGACCAGGTCACCCTGACGGTGCTTGAACATGATTGCCTGGCGTGAGACCATGTGCAACTGGGTGCCGATAGTGCCTTCCTCATCCAGCATTTTCACCGGTGGTGGGGCGGCCTTCTTGGAACTGATCATTACCCGGGCCCAGTATTCACCGTCCGGCAGTCCCTGAGGCGGGTGGGCCATTATCCTGATTGTCTGGCTTTCGTCCGGTTGGACAATGACGGCCCGTGGAAAAGCCTTGACCCAGCCCAGCGCCGAACGCGGATCGGTTACGGCGGAGTCTTGAAACCTGACGAACACATTGCCCAGGCTGTCGGAAGCCGGCAGGCCGAAGCTGAAATCGATAGTGACTTCCTGATCCTCGTTACCCTGGTTGACTACGGTTAAGCGGCCGGTTGGCTTCTTGTCGGATGTAAACACGATGGTTGGTGATACCAGTACACCGGCGATCGAATTGACTGCCAGCAGAAGCACCAAAACGACCGGCCACAGCAGTCTTGGTAAAACCTGGTGAGCCGGGGGTGTAATATGCCTGTCGGGTCCGTTCATGTCGTTATTCCTATCTCAAATCAACTTATGTTTCATCTTTTAGACCGAAGTGGCAGTCGCAGCCTTCAGCCGATCCGCCTATATTCCTGTCAGGTACCGTTGTAAGATACGCTGAGCACTATGTCGGCATTGTAAGTGCCCGATTTCTGACTCACCGATGGTGTCACTTTGCCACCCAGATAAATCCTGGTGGTGCCGCTGCTGCCAATCACCGCAGCCGATGGAAGGTTGTATGGGTTCTGGTCGATCCAGCCGTTGGATGCGGCTACGGTCGATGGTGTCACCGTGGTGGTATCAACTGCCGCATCGCCGGCGCCGAAAATGATCGGTATCCGATCGGAACCGTCACTCAAGGCCAGATAGGACGGCAGCGACAACTGTAAGGTAATCCCCGAACCGGATTGACCGGTGATACTGAATATGGCGGAGGAATCATCATCATTGTACCCGATTTCTCTGGGCACCCCCGCAAAGACGTTGCCGAAACTCAGGTCCTGGGTGGCGTTAACTGCCAGCGCGGTCAGGACCGTGGCGGTAGCCGACCGGTCATCATAGTCCGATGATTGCACCAGCGACCGGTTGACCGGCAAGTTCAACAGCAGAACCACCAACGCTGTCGTCGGCAGCACTCTGCGGCCAGCCGTCCGAGCTGCCGTTTGTCGGCGGATGTCAGACTGTGGTTTCATCTGTTGGTAATTGTTCGTAAGAATCATCTTTACGCAACAAGTTTTTTCTATATGCCGTTGTAGGCAACTGTCAGCACAATGTCGGCGCTGTAGTTACCCGCCTTCTGGTTTGCCGACGGCACCACTTTGCCGCCGAGGTAAACATCGGTTCCACTGCTGCCGATTATGGCCGCCGCCGGCAGGTTGCGGGGATCAACTCCCAGCCAGCCGCTGATCCCGGCATCGGTGGGATCATGAGCCGCGGTAGTATCGACCGAGGCTAACGTGCTGCCGAAAATTACCGGCATACGATCACTGTTGTCGCTGAGAGACATATACTCTGGCAAAAACAGCACCAGTTCAATACCAGCCTGGCTCTGACCGGTTATCTGAAAGACCGCCGCGTCGCTGCCGATAACCACCACGGTGGTCGGCACTCCCTGAAGGACATCGCCAAAATTCAGATCAGCCGACGATGTGACTGAAAGAGCGGTTTGTACTATGGCCTCAGCACCGCCCACCGCTACGTCCTGGGCGGTCGGTCCCGCGGGCAGGAGCATAGCACTTATGGCGGCGAGGCCGGCCACCCGTCTCACCAGGCGACACACTTCCAATGTAAGGCACCAGTTCATTTCGAAACACTGCTCAATAATCGCACACAGTTCGTCAGTTTATTTATCGGCAATCTGTTCAATTTTATTACATCTCAAATTAAAGCCGGAAACAGACAAAGCGAAAGTTTTACAGTTATCAACGGGAGAGATCTCCAGGTTATAGCATTGATTCCGTCGGTAGGGGTTTTTGAAAAAGTCAAATTATCGTCATTGCCGGCGACAGCGCGGCAATCTCGTTGTGTGCGCGCGTATGTCCACATGCGCCGCTATCTACCGGCAGATGTGGATATCTGCCGGTCACAGGGAATTCATCAAACTTTGAGTCGGCGTAACCTGGTCGTGACGTCCAGCGACGATGGTGAAAAAAAACAGGGGAGCCGCCGGTGCGGTTCCCCTGTAAATTCAATCGGGTGCTATCAATCGAAATGTCTCTTAGGCACCCTCGAACCAGACAGTCAAAATGATTGTTGCGGTGTAGTCGGCGGCCGAAAGCTGGGTTGAGCTGGGAATGACAGTGCCGCCCAGGCCGATGTTACCGGTGGCCTCAGTCAGGGTCAGTGAACCGATTGCGTACGGATTCTTGGCCGTATAGGTGCCTAAGGAGAAGTCAGTATTAGTGACACCGGTGGGACAGTATGACGCGTCCGTATCTTGGAAGAAGACATCAATACGCTGTTTGACCGTGGTTGACCAGAGGTATTCCGGAAGTAGTAAGGCCACCTGGATGTTGTCGCCGGCGGAGCCAGCTACCGCCCACAGGCCCGATCCCCCGGCGCCGGCGCCGAGATCATCGGTAGCACTATCAATGGCCTTGGCGACGCCCATGTAGACGTTACCCCAGTCGAGGTCCTGTGTCTCAGTAATTGCCAGAGCCGTCAACACGGTTGCCGTGCAGGTGCTTTGAAAGGTGTCGTTGGCATCCAGGGAACTGCCAAACATTAGAATCAGGCCCACCGCGAACACCGCAAGCAACGAAGCCCAATGACTGCCCTTTTTGCTGATGATCTGCATATTATCCTCTGTGACGTACGAAAGGTTGTTCAATAATTTCAGTTCTGCTTTCAAAACAGACACTCGTGGTCTTTAGAACATAATCGCCATTTTAGCCCAAAAACTCACACCTGCTGGTTAAGAAAGTGGCAGGCGTTTTTGGAGATGTTCGATTATTGAACAACGGCCGAAGGGACCGCTATCAGTTGCCGGTGTAGGTTACTGTCAGGCGAATTGTGGCTGAGTAGCTGCCGGCTTTCTGTACCAGGCCGGGTACAATAGTCCCGCCCAGCCAGACTGTCAGGAGGCTGTCGGAACCGATCCGGTAAGTTATGGGACCATTTGGATTTAATCCACTGGTGCTGGGGCTGCCCTGATCGGGAGGATCAGTAGAATCAACAGCACAACTGGTGCTGGAGAAAAAAAGTGGCATATTGGCGCCTGTCATGTAAAGATATCCGGGGAGCATAAAATCAAGAGTTACCTCGGCTTCACCATCGCCGGAAATCGACCATTCGGCGGCATCAGTTGAACTGCTGGCAATCTCGCCGGGAACACCGGGATAGATATTGCCAAAGACCAGATCCTGAGTTCCGCTAACAGTCTGACCGTACAGCCAATTGCCCGACCACAAGCAGGCCGGACCGAGCCACATGAGTATTGCCAGTCGTCTCATTATTGACCATGCCTCCTGTGCCGCCATGACTAAACAAAGTGGCCGGGCAGGTCAACAAATATCTGCGGTGAAGCCCCTGAGGCCGTCGTGTCACCAGATCAACCTCCGGTGAGCGTCACGGTCAATTGTATACTGGCGGTGTATTCCCCGGCACCTTGGCTCATGATGGGACTGACCGAGCCTCCCAGCCAAACCGTCATAGAACCGGTACTGTTCAGGTTAACGGTAGAAACCGAATAAGGGTTCATAGAGACCGACGGGTTTGTCTGCGTGGCCAGGGCGCTGTTGGCATATGAGGCATCAGAACTGGAGAAGGTGATCGGCAGACTACTGGTGCCTGAACTGAGTGAGTCGGGCAAAGTAAAGTCCAACGTGACCTCCGCCCCGAAGCCGCCTGCGACTACAGTCCACTCACCGGCGGATCCGACCGCAATTTTCTCAACTGATTTATCAACGCCTGGAGTGACTATCCCAAAGTCCAGATCATTACTGCCTATCACCGTCATGGAAGCTACCACAGTGGCGCGAGCCTGAATTGTGCTGCTGACCTGGGCATCCATCTTCCGGGCAGGCAGCAAAATCAACAGGGCGACAATCGACCACCGCAGCAGTAAAATTCTGTCCACGGTTTCCTCCTTGGTTAAACCCTGAGGTTTTGTTCCGTCTGCAGTAAGTGCAAGGGGGGTGCCCCAGCGATAAAAGTAGTATAAGTGGTTGTAAGCGTGACTGATAGAAAGAAGCTAAAAAGCCGCCGGAAGCATCCGCAGGCAAACGAGTGGGGGGATAATCCCATACACAATGGACAGTCTGAAGAACGGGTTGGCAGCTTTTTTAAGGATCGAGCTGATCCGTTTAGTGCAAATTCTTGCGCCGTCACGAATCCTTTCGTGACGGTTACATTTGGTGCGATCAGGAAAGGATTCCTGACCGCGCGTAATTTGATTCTAACGGTGCTTTGAGACGGCGGGGTCTTTCAGGTATCTATCGGGGGTCGTTTATGTTGCCGGACCGGGTTATAGAAACGGCAGGACGCCATTATCCGGCATGATCAAACGGGGGAATCATATAGGGATCCAGCCGATTCGTTTAGATGGGTGGCTGTGATGCCAATGCTGTCCTGATCGTTTTCCCCAAGTGCACCCGGCAACAGGGTAAGAATTGGAGTGCCGGGAACCCGGCTCCAGCTCAGTGTTGTTTCCTCCGACGCCCGAACACGAAATCAACACCCAGAGCTATCAGGGCTACCGGTAACAGATAATCCCAGAACGAGCCGTGAATGATGCCGGTCTTGTCCAAAATCATCAGCACGCCGATAGCCATTAGCACTATTCCAATGAACATAACGGTATTCTCCTATTGCGAGTCGGCCGCCGTTAATATGCCAGGTCTGACACTGATCCGAAAGAGATTATTCCACCCTCCGCTACTCGCCACCCGTGTTTCCAGGCGCTGCTGGAGAAATACAGCCAAGCGTGATTGTGATTTGACACTTTTGAAGACAGAGTTGTGGGAGTTCATGCGGGGGAACCTGGAACACATATCGAGTTCTGATACTTCAACTCCAAGTTATCGTGGAAAAGCCGCAAGGCGTAGAACAGACGATATCTGGCGGAGGAGGTAGGATTCGAACCCACGGTACCTTGCGGTACAACGGTTTTCAAGACCGCCGCTTTCGACCACTCAGCCACTCCTCCGTTGCGTGTCATAAAGACCGGTCTTACTGATAATCTACCGCCACACCAACCTCAGTCAAGCAATTTGCGCCCCGCCGTCCAACCATCAAAAAGGGCGCCCCACCGGAGCGCCCTTAAATCAAGCTGATAAGGTCAGGCGACAGCTACTTCCAGGGGAACGGGGAAGAGCCGCTGATGCCGCCGGTGCAGGGCTCGGTAGTGGTCCAGGTGGTAGTGCCGTCGGTGTATGTAATTGTCACGGTGTTGTCGCCATTGACGGTAGCCGTGATGGACCAGGTACCGCTGATACTCAGTGTCGTCTGTGACCCTGATGTGCAGTTGATATCCATCGACACTGTCGCCACCACGTACCCGGCCAGCGGGCAATCACCCTCCTGACTGTTGGCCGCGATCTGAAGATTGGTGATCGTCTGGTCGACAGTGAGTTCCAACTCACAGGTATCGCCGGCATCACCATCGTAGCCCGAAAGGCTGTCATGGGCGGAGCCGTCGATTGTCAGGATAGTATCGTCGCCCACGGTGCTGATATCAAACTCCACGGCGTGGTGCAGGTCGGCGTGAGCGGTACCCGCGCGATCATCAAGGTCGACGTGAGTACGGGCATGGAGTTCGTCGATTCTGGTCAATTCATTCGGGTACTGAACCGGCAGGCCGTCTTCGACGACCTTCACCGAGTCAATACCGGAAATATCGACAGTGTCATTGGTGGTCACATTCACCACGGTGCCTTCAAAGGTGAAGATGTGCCAGCCGTTGCTGTAGTTGTAGGCTGCGACGGCAGTGATCGTTACTTCATCGCCATTATCCAGAGCCTTGATCGCCCCGGACCGCTTTGGCGCCGAACCGCCCGGAATCGAGTCCAGCAGTGCAAGGGACATTGAATACGACTCAAATACTGTCCCTAAAATGTCGTCATCCCCATACATACCGGTGATGAAAGTGGAGTCCGAGGAATCCTGGTTCTCCGGCACCACCGTACTTTCAGTACTGTTGTCACTACAACCGGCAAACCAGGCCAGGGCAACGACGATTACAACCGGCGAGACCATCAAAAACAGACGTTTCATGATAGATTCCTTCCTTGATGAAGTTGTAAATACTCTATGGAGACGAAATCGGAAGAAACGCCGGCAACATTTAGTCGGCTGGATGAGTTTTTGTATAGTATTGCAGTGCCGGCAGTTACGGCTATTCAGGCAATGCCTGCGGGCCGCCGTACAGCCCCAGATGGGAAATCGTACCATCAGGATTGAAAGTAGCGCTGTCACCGGCATGACGGGCCGGGGAGTCCGGTTGCAGTCGAAAATCGCCATCACCCATAAACAGCGGATCCTCACTGAGGTTACCGTTGACTCCTGTCTGATCCCAGATACCCTCGTATTCAGCAGTCTGGTTACCCCAGACAATATTGTGTGCAAACTCCCACTTGGCCCAGTCAGCGTAGTTCCATACGCCGACACAGGGACAGACCCATTGATTCCGCCAGCCGTTTTCGGTGATGATATTGTTGATGATCCGGCCGCGGCTTTCGGTCGACCAGGGTGCGACACCACAGTTGCCGTTGTGATGAACAACATTGTTGGCGATATCCATGTAGGCCTTCCCGGTGGCGATAATTCCCCAGCCAAGATTCTCATGAACCAGGTTGTTGCGGGCAATAACCCAGGCGGTGCCGAAGGCGCCGATCCCTTTCCAGTAACCGGCGATCTCATTACCAACAGCAACACAGGACGCATCCCAGGTGACCCCGATACCGGCGCCGCGACCATCTTTTATAACACAGTCGGTAATGGTCGCCATAGCTCCCCGATACAGAGCAACTCCGTCCCAGCCGTTGTTGATAATGGAACAGTTCCTGATCACAATTTCAGAACCCTCCCGACCGAAGACACCGCCGATACCAACCACCACACTGTCGGAACGGTGATCGTTGTCGCGGATATCGACGTTTTCGATATGGACGTGCGACCGACGTACCACCACACCCGCGTCGGTGGCGTTGCCGTCATTATCGCGTTTGCCGCCGGTGATAGTCAGGTTCATCAATCGGGAATCAGGAGAGTCTTCATAATAAAGCCCATACCCGGCGTTGGTCACCAGCCGCGAGGTGGCACGGTTGCTGCCGATAATCACCAGTGACTTGCTCCTGACTGCGAATCCGTATGAGGCGTTCACTTCGGTTAGAGGATCCTGACAATTACCGCACATCGGCTCAATGAACCGCTTTGGCCGGGCCGGATAGTTACACCCCGCCAGCAGCAGTGTGTCACCATCCCGGGCGTGATCAATGACCGTCTGAAGATCGGTTCCGCATTCAACGGTAAAAGTAGCGCCTAACGAATTCTCGCCAAGGCCAGGAATGAGCAGGAAGATTACTAATACAACCAACGCCTGTTTCATGACATTAGTGTAAGACTACCGGTGACCGACTGGCAACAGAAAAAAACAGCCCTGGCAACAGCCGGTGCCACAATAAAAAAAAGGCGCCCTCGCGGACGCCCTCAATCGGGGGGATGCTTATATCCGGTTTAGTTCAGTTCAGCTTTTTTCTGCCCCTTGGTGATCAGTCGGGCATAATCATCTTCCGACGTAAGGATCTCCACCGCTTTCTTTACAGCCGGGTCGGTCTTGAGAACCACTTCTTCGTAGACACCCTGCTGTCCCGCAATGCCCGCCACTATTTCGCGCTTGATAGCCCTCTTGATATAGTCCACAGAGCGGTCAAAGTCTCTATGCTTCTCCTGCTCAATCAGCAACTGCAAGCTGTCGGTTATGGCGACAAACAGGTCTTCCTTGTCCTCGGTGACTATCGTTTCATTAAGCTTCTGAAGAGCTGATTCCAGGGTCGAGGTATACTCGAATTCCTTTTCCTTGATGAATTCCCGGAATTGTTCGATAATCTCCTCGGTAACCTCAAAATCGGGTTTGACGTCAGGGTTCCCGGCTATGTACTCCACGGCAAAGTCGAAGAACATCGACTGGCGATAAAGATTCATCTCGATAGGTTGCCAGGTCTCCCGTTCGATTTCGAGGTCAGGAACAATTCCGCCGCCGCCGTATACAACCCGGCCACCGTTAGTGGTAAAGATATCTTCTTCATCAATAATCGTCATGGTATCGGCGGACTCTTCTTCGTCGGCATCACTCGAAGCCAGTTGTTCATTCTTGTTCTGCTTTTCCGGTTTCTGGATACAGCGACCGGACGGAACATAGTACTTGGCTGTGGTCAGCTTCAGAGCTATGCTGCCGTCGCTGGAAAGCTGGAAGATCTGCTGCACCAGGCCCTTGCCGTAAGTGGTGGCGCCCAGGATGAGACCACGATCCCAGTCCTGGATAGCACCGGCTACGATTTCCGATGCCGACGCCGTGCCTTCATCAACCAGCACGATCAGCGGTTTGTCCGGATAGAGCGGCGGTCGTTCGGACTGGTAATGTCGCTCACTGTTGTCCCAGCGGCCCCGGGTGTAGACAATCTCACGTCCTTCCTTCAAAAATAATTCCGCCGTCTCTATGGCCTGGTCCAGCAGCCCGCCGCCATTGGAGCGCAGGTCAAAGATCATAGCTGAAACATTCTTTTCATTGAGATCGCTGACCGCCTCCCGCAATTCGTGGCTGGTTTCCTCGGCAAATCGGGACAGGCGCACGTAGCCGATATTAGTCTCTGGTATTACTCCTGTGTAGTTAACCGATTTCAGTTCAATCACTGCTCGTTCGATCTCAAATTCAATCGGGTCCATGATGCCGGAGCGTTTGATTTTCAACTTGATGGAAGTACCGGCCTTCCCACGCATCAGCTTGGAGGCCTCTGAGGCGGTCATTCCTTCGGTGGACTGCCCCTCAATTTCCCAGACTATATCGCCCGCTCTGAGACCCTTGCGATAGGCCGGGGTCCCCTCAATAGGCGCGATTATACGGATGCGGTCGTCCCGAGCATCGATTTGCATCCCCAAGCCTTCGTACTTGCCGTGCGTCGATTCCATCAGGGCGTCATACGACGACTTTTCCATAAGCACCGAGAACCGGTCGAGGTCGCTCAGCATCCCTTTAATGCCGGCTTTGATTATCTTCTCGGTGTCGACTTCTTCCATATACTGGTTTCTGATGTTAAACGCCGTCTGGGTCAGTTTCTTGACGTCGCGCAGGAATGAATCCCGTTTCTGCGTGAGATCCTCCTGTTGAGAAGTTCCGGCTTCCAGGTTGATATGGACCGTGTCGGCCCACAATACAGGCTCTTCCGGACCGGGATTCTGAACCGCCTCACCGGATCCGACAAACCAGATTGTGGCCAGTGCAAAAACCGTAACGCCAAATAACTGAACAGAGTATCGAATCATCAAAACCTCCAAATTGCCGAGTGCAGGAACAACTGAGTACAATGTAACTGCCGTCTTGTTATTGTCAAGTTCGGCATGGTAGACAACCTGTGATGTATCTGTCTGCCAATTATACGCTTATAGTCGCCTATCAGTTGCCGCCATAATCACCCGGGAGCAAAAATAACCAATAACTCCTTGCGCGCTTAACAGTTAGTCAATAATAAGTTCTGTCGATTGTAACAATCCTGACCCCGACAACGTTACTAATGTTGAAACCGGATGTTAACCTGTTTGATTACATCGGGTTTGTCTGGTATTATCACAACCGGAACAGAGAAAACAGTATTCTTTTTGAACAGGAACCGACGGTGTCCCGCACAGAAGGCCGGTCAATCTCATTCAGCTTTTTCCTGCACCTGCTGCTGCCGGGACTGGGGCACGTTTTCTGGCGAGAATATCTGTTTGGCGTTTTCGTCTTCCTGGTGACGTTACTGGCGGTCGTTCTGTTTTTTGTCTCGTTTTTCGTCAAGCTTCCTCTGGCCGCCCAGCTACTCTTGTACGGCTTACCCGCGATGTTCTATATATTCACCTTCTTCGATTTGGCGCGGACCATCAGAATCCAGCGGGGACGGGTAATCTCCGGTCGGAGAACCGTCCTGATAATGCTGGCAGTTGCCATAGGTTATCAACTCCTGTCGCCGATTGCATTGACCAACTTCTGCCTGCGCAATTACCCCGAGGTATTTATACAGGATGACAACCGCTTAAGTCCCCTTTTCTCCGAGGGTGATCTGCTGAAAGCCAGCCGCCTGTCATACAAGGTTGACCTCTTCCTGCTGGGCAAACCGGTGCTGCATGCCCTGCCGTCACGCTACGACCCGGTGCGGTTTGTCGACAGCGACGGTCGCTCGATCAACGGCCTGGTGCTGGGACTTCCCGGCGAAGAGATCGAAGCCGCAGATGGTGTCATCGTGATCAACGGCATGCCCGATATCGCCGAACCTTCCGGAGGTATCATCCTGACGGGAGACTGCTCGTTGACACACGTCGACACATACTCTATCTTGGTCGCCAGACTCAGCCTGGGCAGAATCGACAGGGTCTACGAAGTCTCCCTGGCGGATCTGACGGGCAAGATAGGCAGACTCTTTTGACCGGCATCAAATACCTGATTTTTGACCTTGACGGCACCCTGATCGATTCTTCACGCGGCGTGGTCGAGGCCGTCAACTACTCTCTCAGAAAGATGGGACAACCCCCGCAAACCGCAGAAGCAATCCGGCCGTTTATAGGCTACTCGCTGGATGAGATGTATCCCCATTTCACTGATGTGCCGTACTCTGAACTGCTGGCTCACTTCCGGGTAAAGGCCGCCGAAACGATAGTTGCCTCAACTGAAATGCTGCCCGGGGTGGGGAAAACGCTGGCGACTCTGCACGCTATCGGTTACACTATGGCCATAGCCACCACCAAGATACGCCCCAATGTTGAAGGTATACTTGATAAACTGAACTGGCGGCATCTTTTCGCGGCTTATGTCACCGGTGATGAAGTCCGGAACGTTAAGCCCGACCCGGAGGCGCTGCGCCTCGCGTTGAAACGTCTGGGTGCTCAACCTGACGGGGCTATCATGATCGGCGATACCATCAACGATGTACTGGCCGCCAAAGCAGTTCCGATACCCGTAGTAGCGATAGCTTCGCCCTTTGTTGATGAGCGTCAGAAAGTGATTGCCTGCAAGCCTGATTTTTACATAGAATCTATTACTGAACTACCGGGTTTGCTGGATGAATACAACCATCGCCATGAGGGTAATAAAACATGAAGAAGCTTTTCGTTCACTCGTTTAAGACATCGGCTGGCACTGTCCGCACCGCCGCTACAGATAAAGGTCTGGCTGTCATTGCGCTGCCGTGTGAATCTCGTCGAGCCTACGAGGACCGCATCAAGAAGCTGTTCCCTGACCACGAAGTCACCAGCGGTGGCACTATCAATAAGCAGGCCGAAAGACAGATTTCCGCTTTTCTCAACGGCCGCCTGAAAAAGTTCACCGTCAAGCTCGACCCGAACGGCACAGTGTTCCAGAAAAAAGTCTGGCGTCGGGTGGCGAAGATTGATTATGGTCGAACGATGACCTATGGCGAAATTGCTCGCGCCATCGACAATGCCGGTGCCTCTCGTGCTGTCGGTGCCGCCAACGGCGCCAACCCTCTGCCGCTGATTGTTCCCTGCCACCGGGTGGTCGCCTCAACCGGTCTGGGCGGTTACGGCGGCGGCCTCAAGCTAAAAAAGCGATTGCTCCGTATGGAAGGGTCGTTGTAGGCGGCAAACGGCTGGTCGTCATGAAAAACATGGTACGGTACCCATGATGAGATTCTTGTCGGTAATCTTGGTTGGTCTGATACTTACGTCCTGCCTGGGAGTGTGTGAATTGGAGTTGCCATCTGATCCCGTCAATATGGACAATGTGGTTGGGTTGTATGTACCAACTCATGCAGGGACGGAGACGTTGCAGGTTAGATCGGACTATGTTTGGGAGAGGCTATACCAGTACTCTGATGGGCGAGTCGAGGTTGACAGTGGTGAATGGACGCTGGACACAACCGACCCGGGCTACTACGTGATAGTGTTGGATGATTGGTGTCGGCGGCATCCGGCTTGGGTGAGATCACCACATCTTCTGCCGGAGGAACTACGCCCTGATGGATCACCAATGAAGCGATGGTCGTGTGGATTGAGAATCAGGAACGACAACGGGAAAATGCTGATAGAAGTTGAATCGGCTCACGGGATGTACTACCAGAAGGTTCCTTAGTGTCCGCGTTCCGGTCCATGGCGGATCATGTCTCTGGTGCCGAACCTCTCAAAGCTCCAGCACCATCCCATCCTCTGCCATCGCCAGGTTGTCCAGACCGGCCTTTTTGGCGCGCAATTCAAGCTGCGCTACTGCTTCCGGCGTGTCGAGATGGATCAGCACGTATTGACCGACATTGACCGTGGGCGCGAACTCAAAGAACTCGTCGATATCAATATGCGTCGGTTCCAACAACACGTAGTCTTTGCCGTCCAAGTGAGAGCGGACGTCGTCGAACGTCAGTAGATCAGCCGAGTAAAACAGCGACTTGCCACCAACCTCAATCAGGAAGGAGTGGCACTGCATCCTGTTGGGCAGCTTAAGGCACTCGATAATCTCGGCGTTACCGGAAAGATGCCTGTTACCGATAGCCGTCAGCCGGAAACCATCGCTGAACACAAACCCGTTTTCATAACCGATGATATTGACCTTAACGTTAAGCTTCTCATCGATCAGGTAACAGGCGTTCAGGTACAATGTTAGCGGTGCGGTAAATTCCGCCGGCACGTAAACATCGAGACTCTCCGGCTGCCCGGTCAGGTGAATCATTTGTATCAGCAGCGGCAGTTCACAAACGTGATCGGAGTGCGTGTGGCTGATAAACACCCGCTCAATATCCTGTGGCTTGAACCCATGTCGCAGAAAAGATGAGCAAACCCCGCCGCCACAGTCGATGATACTGATACCGCCGTCGACAGTGAGCGCATATCCCGATGAGGCCCGGTGAGCCTGTGGCATCCCCGCCGACGAACCCAGAATAGTGAAGGTACTGGTTGGCATATTGTCTCCAAGGTGATGTTACTGACGATGTTTCACCGGGAAGTTAGCAGACAACTTTGCCCGGAGCAAGCCCTTAGATAATACGCCGGGCACCCCGCTCCCCGGGGTGGATTCGCGTCAAATGAGGGGACATTGAGAATCCACAACTAACGTCGGGGCACCCGGCTATTATAAGCGGGCGATCATTCGCTACAGACAACACCGGCAGGACTGATCCTGTCAGTGTGGGTAGCGGGGAGCGTAACGACGTAGTCACTTATTCTGCCACGCCGTTGCGCTGACGCTCCCCGCACCGTAATTCAGCAGGTCGGCGGTGGACCACCCTGGAAGAGATAGGCCACCAGCCAGGTTAAATCGGCTACATCGACAAAATGAGAACTATCTACGTCGGCGGCGTCTACTCTCGGTGGCGACGGTCCACCCTGAAACAGGTAGGCTATTAGGTAGGTCAGGTCGCCAACATCCGGTCCCATACCGTCACCGTTGATATCCCCACAGATCGGAGGAGGGCCTGTCACCGTTATTGAGCCCGGAATCACAATAACTGTCAATGAATCCAGTACGACAATGGTGTCAATGCCGATCGAATCACACGGCGGCATTGATGCTATCTGCCAGTTGAGGCAAATCGTATCGATCCACTGGGTACAGATGTAGCAGTTTGTGTCGGGGACCGAATCGAGATTCTGAATACACTGCCCGTCCGGGCGAGCAAAACAATCGGCAATTGCCAGGATTGTCACAGTTCGTTCTGTCATGCTGTCGGGAATGTTATAGACGTCGGCCAGAACGTTGATCAACACGCCACCCATTTGGGGAGCGATAGCGGGTGTAATCGGTGGCTCCAGAGGGTCGGCCAGGCCGGTGATCTGGAGATCGTACCCCAGTCCTGACAGCGACCTGGCGTCAAGGAACTCCCAACCGGAGCAGAGAGTACCGGTGGTGTCGATACTGCCCTGGGATACCATATTGGTGTCGATATGGAAGAAATCCCAGGTACCTTCAGGCGTGGTCAGCACCGAGTCGATGCAATCAGGACCGGAGTACTGCAGGCAGTTCCAGTAACTGGTATCGACCACCGTGTCAGTGCCGGTCTGAAAGACAGCTATATCCGGGCGGTCCATTTGCAGCCAGAGCTGGAACCCGGCCACGCTGTCCAGATAGTTGTCCATGTAAATGGGAATAACGACGTTCTGTTGCCCCGGGTAGGCAATAACGTCGTCCACCTGGATAATAAGTCTGGGGCTCTGCGCCTGACCGGGCAAGGCCACCAGGAGCATCAGCATCGCTCCGGTCGTCAGGGAATGCACGAATGCAGACATGCTACCTCCTTCGTGTGGTTCGGAACCTGTCTGTGTCAATCCCTGAGCGACTATTCGATAATGCAGACCTGCCCCTTGGGGGCATTATTACCTTGTACGGAGTACTTTTTTAAATCGTTAGCAGTAGTTCGATATTAAATAATAACTGTTTCCCCGACCTTTGTCAAGAGAGAAATGAGAATGGTAGTGCAAGGATTATTGTGTAAATTGAGTTATGTGGTTTTCCCTGAGTCTTTGGTTCAGTTTGTATGTCGTCAAACAAGTCGGACACGTTGCTCCTTAAGCTAAGACACACTTTGCCTCATTGCAATGGCTTTTCGGTATGATTCTCTCCGTTTCCTGATTGTTTCTGTCTTGATTCGTTCCCGC
>JBDRNJ010000087.1:0-45342 GCA_043811375.1 bacterium
GGCGATCTCCACGTGGCTGCGCTCTGAGAGCGAGTAGTCGATGGTGGTCACCGGATTGAAAGGGTTGGGGTAATTCTGCGACAGGTGGAAACTCTGCGGTGTTTCGGACTCATCGTCTCCAACCGCCGTCGCCAGGGTCGGGCTGGTGCGAACTCTGATAGCGACATCGACGCTGTCGGGTCCCATGTCGAGCCAGGAACTGCCGTTGTTGCTGAGGTATGTTTTGGCTGTCTCATAGGAACCGATGTTATCGACCACAACGGGCCACGCATAGCTGGCGTTGGTAAATTTGACTACCGCGTAGACGTCATCGCCGGAGGTGATCTCCGGAGCCAGGCCCAACAGCGGCACCGAATGGTACCCGGCCTCGTTGAAACTGGTGTCCAGCTTGCTGACCAGCAGGTTGCTCAACGTGGATCCGTCGAAGTCGTCGTAGATGTAAATATCCACGTCGGTGGTGACGTCATTGGCCCAGAACTCCACGGCGGAGAGATACATGGTCGAGGAAAAGACATACTTGCACATGCCCCAGGCGGTAACTGCACTGAAACCGTAGCTGCCGGTCCAGCCACCCTCATCGTAGTACAACAGTTCGCCGTTGGCATCAAAGTCCTGCCAACCGGAAATATACGATGACCAACGGCCGATATTGGCCGAACCGTAAGCGATTGTGAAGTAGCCTGCCTCGGCACCATAACCGCAGGTACCACCCCAACCGGTACCCCAACTGTTCTTGACGATCCACCCGCCGGTGCCCCCGGCGTGGGTAAAGGTGTCATCCCAGCCTACAATCAGAACCGCATGGTTGGGCGCCCAGGTGCCGGTATAGTACAGCGTGTAGGAGCCGTCATAACCGTTGAACTCACTGTCCCAGGAGGCATCACTGGCATCACCGGCGTAGATAGTGGTATAAACCGGTCCGTTTTCATAGATGTAGTTTTGCAGCACGGTAGTCGAGGGAACGCCACTGGTTGAGATGATATTCCAGCCCAGCAAAGTTTTGATATAGGTACAACTGGAATTACAACTGACGTCGCCGGCTACATAGGGATCACATGATTCCAGCACGATTCCCTTTTTGGACAACCAGCTGGCCATATCATAGTAATTGCCGCCGCTGCAACTGTTATCATACCAGTGGCACTCCTTGGCATTGTTTTCCGACAGATCAAAAGTACCGGCGCCGTCGATGAGCAATTGGGATTCGATGTCGGCCAGCGACGCAAAGGCATAACATGCACCGCAGGTACTCTGGTTCTTGACTGAAGTGACCTTCCCCTGCTGACGCCAGTCCCACTGGATCGGCAGCACCAGTGTGGCCAGCCGATCAGATTCCCGGGGCGTCGACAGATGAGTAAGGTCCATCCGGGGTGCAATGAACCCCCGTCCCGACGGCATGTCGCGCGGTTGTTCGGGAAGCTGTGGTGCTTCTTCGGGAACTTGAGCGAGACTGCTTCCCACTAAGACGAGCAACAAGCTCGCACTGAGAACCGCCGCTATCAATGATATTCTACTGACCATCTTCATCCCCACCGTTAAGAAGGTTGTTGCAAACAGAGATTGTATATCACTGGTTTCGTCACTGATAATCGATGACTTAACGGCTCTGACTGCTTCCCGAACAGAAACCGGCCCTGCCCCGATTGTACGACTGTTTAACCGGAGATTCAGTCGACCGGTGCCGGATTAACTGTGCAAAAAAAGAACATTCAGATGGTTGTTTGACGACCTGAGCAGGTTATTGTACTTTGTGCACGGCGGTGTGCAAGTTGATCATCGCCGGAAACGTACTATGACTGATGAAGAACTTGTCAGGACCGGCTACGACAGGATAGCTCAGCGCTATGCCGACGACCGATACCGGTTTGCCAACTGGAAGGAACTTCAGGAGTTCTCCTCAGAGTTGCCGAAATCAGCCCGTTTGCTGGATGTCGGCTGTGGCGCCGGGGTTCCGGTAACGAAGTACCTGTGTAACCTTGGTCACGAGTTTGTCGGTATTGATATCTCCGAGAGCATGTTGACTCTGGCGCGGCAGAACGTTCCGCAAGCGACCTTTGTCAACATGAACATGACTGCTATCGATTTCCCGGACGAATCATTCGACGGCCTGACATCTTTTTACTCTGTCTTCCATGTCAACCGACTACTCCATCGTGACCTGTTTGCTACCTTCCGGCGTGTCCTGAAACCGGGCGGGATTATGCTGGTTTCGGTGGGTTATGATGCCTGGGAGGCGACTGAAGAATTCTACGGAACCCTCATGTACTGGAGCAATTACGACTCGGAGGAATCGCTCGGATTGATAAAACAGGCCGGCTTTGACATACTGTTTGACAGGCTGGTGACAACCAACAACGAAACTCACTGCTGGGTGCTGGCCCGGGCAGCGAAGGATTGACTACTTTTCAGTCGTTTTCCCAAGCCACTTAAACCCGAACAACTCCGTCAGCAGGCTTGGAAAAAACGACAGCCACAACAACAACGGCAGGGCGTCATTGATGATGTACATCGGGATCACTATCCGGTAAAAGCTCCTGGACAGAGAGTACAATTCATTAAAGTGATAAACCGCCCAGGATAACAGCAGATGTCCCAGTACCAGGATCGCCACGCCGCCCACCAGTGCCGCCAGTGTCCGCCGCCAGTGTCTGAAGAATCCGGGTGAGGCCAGTACCAGCGCCAGGTACGGCACTAAGTTTGTGAAGTGTTCCACCACCAGCCCCAGCCACCACTTTCTGACTCCAACGAATTCAAAGAAGGGATCGGCGACGCCATCTATCCAGTAGGGGTATAGTCTCTGGTACCTGGTAAACCAGAGGTAGCCGAGCGCCAGTGAAAATACAAGCAGTTTAAGCAGAAACAGCCACAGGTTTTTTCTCACGATACACCACCAGATACAGCCAACTGATCCATACTGTAGCGATCATTATGATCAGCGTGGCTTGCCAGAAATACAGATGCATGAAATCGAACACGGGCTGTGATATCGAACCGGCAATCAGCAGCACCATGATCCTGATTACGTTGAACAGGTAGATGGCCGGCACGCCGGCTACAATACCTATCAACTTTTTCCTGATACCGGCCGAAAAAGAGATCACAGCCGCCAGGTAAATGACCATCTCCAGCAGTCCGGTGCACTCATCGATGATCTCCACGGAAAATCCGTGATAAGTGACGTACTTGCCGGAGTAGTAAACGTCGTCGGTAAACAGTGACAGAACCGCGCCGGTGATGGTAGCGGTGGCGTCCATCAGCCACAACAGATCGTCATGGTATTCGGCCGTCAGATGCGAATAGGCCAGGCCAAGCAGCGCCAGGCTCAACAAAAACAACAACACAAACCGCAGTACCGGCGGGATTGACGGTAGACGCTTTTTCGACGACGGTTCCTTCTGAGTTACTTCGTTCTTGGGTTTCAGTGGCGATTGGAGTCGTTTCTTCTTACGATATCTGCCCATGAGAACAATTTAGTCAAAAGACTCCCGTTCGGCAACAGGAACTTTATCAGAGGTGATTGCGCGTATAAGAAAGTCGGAACCACAGGGGTTCCGACCTACCAGACATATGGTGAGAGGGCAAAGCGACAAGTCGTTTGAATCGACGTCAGACAAACAACGTCGCCACCACCGCCAGCCAGATGATGGCGGCAGCGATAAACCCCGCCGAACGGCCGTTACCTGCAAAAAGGCAGACCGCCGAGTACACCAGGGCGATACCGAGGCGAGCGGTCCAGCGGTGCAGGTGCGTCAGGCTGTAAGCATCGGCCAGAAGCAGCAGTCCGGCCAGCAGAAGCGACAGGTAGACCAGCCACCAGCGTTGTTTCTTAATGTCTGGTTTGGTGTTGTCAATGGTCATGGTTGAATTCCTTGAGGAAGTTTGAGATTCCTCGTGTGATCGCTTTGGCCAGCCTTTTGCGGAATTTGCTCGTTTTAAGCATAGCCTCCTGTTCGGGTATCATCATAAAGGCGCACTCCAGCAGCACCGCCGGGTACTGAGTCGGCCGCACCACCGCCAGGTTGCCGTGGTACAATCCGTGGTCGGCAAGCCGGGTGGCTTTAACGAGTTCAGTGTGGATTGCGCGGGCGAGATTGATGGCATGGGGGTGGTAGTAGTAAACCGATGTACCGTTATTGACAAACGGATTGGCCCCATCGGGCAGGGCGTTGTTGTGGATTGAAATAAACAAGTCGGCATCGTTGAGCATAGCAATCATCGGTCGGTCATACAGTTCTACGTGCCGGTCGTCCTCGCGGGTCATTACAACGTGCGCACCCTTTGACTTGAGTTCCTTGCGCAGGGCCAGAGCGATAGCCAGGTTGGCCTCGGCTTCGGTATAGCCGGTAGGTCCGACAGCGCCCGGATCGCCGGAGTGACCGGGATCGATTACAATAATTTTGTCTCGCAGTTTCCCGGTCTGTCGCGGAGGTTTGTTGAGTTGAAGACAGAAGCGGTTCCCCCGGTAGTAAGCGTCATATCCCCAGAGATCACCGTTGAGGTGAATATCCAATTGGTACAGGTCTTTTTCCGGTTGGGACCAGACAACCAGGTCGATAAGCTCGTCATCGCAGTCGTAACGAATCCAGTCAGTGTTGCTGGTGACACCAAACAACTGCACCCGGATAGTACGGCGGTCACATTCGATGATACGAAATGGGTGTTTGCCTGACAGAGGAAACGTGATTAGAACATGGTTCTCAGTATCATAAGTGCGAATCGATGCCAGAAGAGACCGGGGCGGCAGGATACCCTGCGACAGGGGTTGCACTGATGACTTCTTCACCCAGCCAGTCTGTGTGGCCGAAAGTCTGATTTTGTACCAGTCGCCCTCAGCCCCCACCACCAGCGCCTGAACACCGGCCGGTTGAAATATCGACAGGTAACCCAATCCCGGTCCGTGGCGCACGATCTGAACCGAGTCTGTGAACTCTACCGTGAATGGAAACGACGATGAGTTCATGGTCACCGTGTATGAACCGGCAGTCTGAATCGTATCGGCACCAAGTAACTTCACCGCCTCGACATCGGCCGGGTGGTAAGGCGGGAGCAGGAAGTTGCGCACGATCTCCCTCACGGGCGCGACCAGGTAGTATTGGATGCGGACCGTGTCAGTGCTGATGTCGGCCGGCACGTCATAGAAACCGGCGTACATCCCCGACAGAAGCCGCGAAGCGGGCAGGGCGCCGGCTCCAAACACTGATTGTTTCCCACTCTCCGCAGTCGGTAATCCCATCTCGGTCATCGACACTGAATCAATCACTCCGGGCAGGGCGAACCAGGCCCGGCAACCAGGTGTACCGCGAAAACGAACTTGAAGTCTGTCACCGGTATGCAGCACCAGGTCACCCGGCGGAGGGGGAAACTCCTGCCCGATCATTAGACTGTCCTTCGGAAGAACCGGGAGTGGCATAGCTACGTTTATCACGAGGGAATCGGTGAGATGAACGGGCGCCCGCTGCTTTGTGTTCGAACGTTGCCGTGCTTTCAGACGCCATTGTCGGGGGGAAAGCTCGATAATCCGACTGGCGACGTCAGCCTCCAGTCGAAACATAAACCGACCCGGTCGCACCGGCAGGAAGGCCAGGAAACCGCCCTCGATATGGACAGCTACCGGTTGACCGTTGATTATCAACCGTTGTACCTGCATCCCTTCCGGCAGAACCACGTGCCCGAAGATGAAGGTGGAGTCGACTCTCGCTATTGTCTGATCTGGTTTGGGGTATATGACGTTGATACGAGCTGTGTCAACAGTAACAGACACAGAAACGGGTGCCGCAATCGCTCCGGTAGCGGACAACGGCAGGATAAGGCAGGTCAGAATGAGCCGCTTAATCGCTGATATACTTCTCGACCACGTCACGTTTTAGTTTGGGGCCACCGATGATTTCACGGTCGACCTCAATTGACTCCCTGTCATATTTGATCCCACTGGCTATATCGTTTTCCAGAAGCAAAGGACCGTCAAGATCGAAGTAATCGGCCTCGGCCGACATGTACACCGATTGAGCGATACTCACCGAGGATGCCACCATGCAGCCCAGCATCACTTTCTTCTTGTCCTTACGTGCCTGTCGGGCAATCCTGACTCCTTCGATTATGCCGCCGCATTTATCCATCTTGATATTGATACCGTCGACGTACTCGGCAAACCGCTGGTAATCTTCGAGGTTGTTGAAACCTTCGTCAAGAATCAACTCCAGATTCTCCACCTTACCCTTCAAATGTGGCCAGTCCTGAACCGACTCCACAGCGGTCGGCTGCTCAATAACTGTGACGCCCAGTTTCGCCAGGCGGAATATCATCTCCTCGGCTTTGGCGCAGGTCCAGCCGCCATTAACGTCGACGCGGATCGTCTTGTCGGTAATTTCATCAAGGGCATCCAACAGTTGCTCATCGTCCTCGCTGCCCATCTTCACCTTGACGATAGGATGTTCAGTTGCCTTGATAGCTGCAATCATCGCCTGTGGCTTGTCGATACTTATCGTGATGGAACTGCGAATTCCTACCGGTGACCCCAGCGATAGCACCTCCCAGGGATACCGCCTCGATTCGCCGGAGAGGAAGTTGACAACCATAGCCGTCAGGGCCGACCTGGCCACCGGCGGGATTTCCAGTCGGCTTATCTCCTGCAGAGTACCAGTCGAGATGTTGCGACACTTTCTCAGATACTTCAAACCTTTGGCGATACCGGCCTCTATATCGGCTATGCTGGGGCCGTAATAAACCGAGCCGGAAGCTTCACCGTGGTAACGGTTGTTGAGAATAGTCAGCAGGTTGGTCTTAACCTCAGCCTGCCCCTGGGAAACAACGAACTTCTTCTTCAATGGCAACGAAACCTTAATGCTCTGGACGTCAATCATGTTGTCATTCTCCTTGCCTGCGCGAAGTCTCGGTCAAGATCCTCACGGTAATCGGGGAGACCTCTCTCCAGGGCGTTGATCCTCACTCCACCGCTACCCTGGGAGGCATGTATCAGGCGGTCACGGCCGATAGCCAGGCCGACATGCCGCCGGAAGAAAAGCAGGTCTCCGGTCTTTATACAATCCCGGTCTACCTTCTCCCCCTTCGAAATCTGGTCTTTCGTATCACGCGGAATGTAGATTCCAAATCTCGAAAAAACCGTCCTAACCAATCCCGAGCAATCAAATCCGGTTACTGTTATCCCTCCCCACAGGTATGGCACGCCGAGAAATCGTTTAACCTCGGCAACCAACCTGGCACCGGTGGGAAAAGGACTATTCTTCATACTAATCGGCGTCAAGTTGCCGGCCTTGACCAGTAAGCTGGTTCGGTCAGCCAGAATAACTCTCTTCAGACCCGACGAGTCCGGTCTAACATGCAACCGGGTACCATAGTACAGGAAGTACGGCGGCGGCGAGCCGCTCTTATTCCAGATCCGGGCTGTTCTAACAGTAATGACGGCGTTGATTGATGAAAGATGCTCTCGATAGCCTCTTGCTGATATTGCTCTCAGAAAACGGCTGTCGGCCCAGCCGGTGTAGCCGTCGGTTTGACGGACGCGGCAGAATCCCTTCTGCTCCGACATGACTTTCAACAGTTCACCGAAGAATAGCTGGCTGCGGCGTTCGCTGCCGTGACCTGGTTTAGCCCGCAGGTCCAGCAGGTTGGTTGTTACGAAAGCATAGCGCATGAGGTAAAGTACCTGAGAGACAAGTGTCAATCAAACAAAAACGAGAGGAAAAACCTACAGGGAGAGGGTAGATTTCAAGTAGCCACATATTATGTGATTGACATTACGTGAAACCAGGCTATCATGATATTGATATGGTACATGGTACTCCACCTAACAGGTGGGTTTCATAACCCACCCGATGGGCGGGCTACAGATTGTGCCCCGATGTAGCCGTCACGAAAGAGTTCGTGACGGCGGGTCAAAAAGTTTGGAGGTAACTACCATGAGAGATCTTCTTCCATTGTTTGCTCTGCTCTCACTCGTGACTCTGGGATGCAACGGTCAGAAGGACTCCTCACCGTCGCCACGTCAATCGTCCACGTCCGCGACGCCAGCGCATGGGCCGAGCTCCAAAGCTCCGAGCATCCCGCCAGATGTTTCGTACTCGATCATCAATTCGGAAAAGGTCCAGGGCGTGAAGCGCAGCCTTGAGGTTCAGCTCAACAAGAAAGTATCCGAAGAAACGTTTCGCGCAATCGCCTTGGAATTGAAGTCGCGAGACTCGCAGGATTATGATCGCACTTTCATTACTTACTACCTTCCAGGGATGAGGGTGGGTACCGGGGCGTGGGCAACAACTCATTTCGATCCCGACCTGGAAGTACGCATCTTGGGCCTTACAGCCGAGGAAGAGACAAGACTAGCCACCGAACCTGCTCCAGCGAATCGCAAGGTCATCGGTCGGTGGCTTGATGAAAGCCCATATGTCGGCAGCCGTATCACAATCTTCCGCGAAGGTGGAAAACTGTATATCGAACAGAAGTTCAAAGATGGGAGCAGCCTTAAGATGGAGCTATTGGAAAAGCGATCCCCGCTAGGTCGTCGCTTCGATAAGCTGGAAGGTTCGAGTACTGGGGATCACTGGGTCATCGACTCTCACGGGAACCTGCAGATGCGCGACAATGATGGACTGATCGAAACAGCAAAGAAGATTGAGTGAGCTGGCGGTGCTTAGCGTCGCAGACATTCATTTTGTAACGCCGCGAGTCGGCGTGACCTACTGTTACTACGTGAGAGGAAAAAGATGATGACACCGTACGAGATAATCAGTTTCCTCATCGCCATTGTCGCGCTTATGATATCCGCTCTGTCGCTGTACCGAGCATGCAAAGTCCAAGCGAAGCAGCTTGAGTTTGAGGCGATCACTGCGGCACTGGCAAAGAAGCAACTCCAACTCCTCGAGAAACAGGAACAGACTCAGGACCAAGCACGCGTGACGGCGGAATTGGTCAAGGTCGGAAGGACCGACTTTCGATTCGTCATCATGAACCAAGGAACCGCTGTAGCCTCGGACGTCACATTTGAGATTGACCCCACGAGCCCCGACAATCCCCTAGTAGGAAACGAATGCCAACGCAAGCTCCCGTACCCATCTTTGCAGCCCGGCCAGTCGTTCACCCTCATTGCCGGTTTCCACATGGGCAGTACCATGTCGTATGACACGCACCTCAAATGGAAGAACCCCGATGGTTCGCAGGCAGCCAATGATGTCCATCTGTCAACATGAATCGGAGCCCGGTGTGGCTGCGATCTCTGATCGCGACGGGTGGCACCCTCAAACTCGTTTGGGGGTGGTTGCTGCATTTACCTTAAGACATCCCCAAACAAGTTTGGGAATGCCACCCACATGGCCGTGTCGCAGGTCTACCTCACCCCTGCCAGCGCCTTCTCGACCAGGGCCAGTGCCTTGTTGATGTTGTCGGTTGAGTTGGCATACGAAAAGCGCAGGTAGCCCTCGCCATATTCACCAAACGCTGTCCCGGCCAGGCAGGCGACACCATATTTGTTGAGAATCAGATCAGCCAGTTCGCCGCACTTCCTGCCGGTCTTGGTGATGTTGGCAAATGCATAAAAAGCACCCAGCGGCGTCAGGCAGCTCACCCGGTCGATCTTGTTAAGACCGGCTACGATAACGTCGCGGCGTTCCTTGAACTTGGCCACCATTTTGTCGACGTCGTTCTGCGGGCCGGTCAACGCCTCGATCAAAGCGTACTGGATGAAAGTATTGTTGCAGGAGAAGACATTTATAGCCAGCTTGGCCAGATGTTCGGCCAGCGGTTTGGGCACCGCCGCGTAGCCCAGCCTCCAGCCGGTCATGGCGTATGTTTTGGACATGCCGTCCATCAGGATGGTACGATCCAACGCACCCGGAATGGAGGCGATTGAAGCGAACTCAGTGTCATAAATGATGCGCGAGTAGATTTCATCAGCCATGATCCACAGGTCGTGCTCCTCGGCCAGGGCGTAGACCGCCTCCAAATTCTCCGGGGTCAGCACGCCTCCGGTCGGGTTCTGGGGTGAGTTGATCACCACCATGCGGGTCTTCGGTGTCACCAGCGCTTTCAGTTCATCCACGACAAACCGGAAGTTGTTTTCCTCGCGCAGATGCATCGACACCGGCTTGGCACCGATAAAACTAACCACCGACTCATAGGCCGGATAACCGGGATTGGGTACAATCACTTCGTCGCCGGGATTGACAATTGATAAGATGGCATTAAACACCAGCGGTTTGACACCGGGCATAATGACTACGTTCTCGGGAGCGATTTTAGTGCCGCGAGTCTTCGATAAGTACTCAGCCACCACCGCCCTGGCCTCCGGCACACCGGCCGACGGACTGTAATGGGTGTGACCGTCACGGATCGCTTTGATAGCAGCTTCGCCGATGTTGGCCGGGGTGTCAAAATCCGGCTCGCCGATTTCCATGTGGATGATCTGTTTGCCCTGGGCTTCGAGTTGCTTGCATCGGGCCAGCACTTCGAAGGCACCCTCGGTGCCCAGCAACGACATTCTATCACTATACTGCATGAGTTATACCTCGGTATCTATAGCTTGAGCAGCTCCTTGGCCTTTTGTGCGATATGTTCAGCGGCGACACCGAATTCCTTGATCAACTGCCACGGTTTGCCGGACTCACCAAAACGATCGGCAACTCCGATCATGCCAAAGGGCGGGGTCTTGCCGGCCAGGCTCGGCTCGTTACAGATGACGGCCGCTACCAGGTTGCCCAGACCACCCACCTGGTGTTCTTCGGCGGTGATTACGGCTTTGGTCTCTCTGGCTGCCCGGATGATGGCGTCTTTGTCGATCGGTTTGACCGTGTGCATATTAACCACTCTGGTCTCGATATTGAAATCGGTCTTGAGTATGTAAGCCGCTCGCAATGCTTCCGCCGTCTCCGGTCCGCAGGAGATAATTGTCAGGTCTTCTTTTTCGTTGGCATAATCCGATGACAAACAGATTTCAAAGGCATCAATCATGTTGTCCGACTCTTGCCGCATACGGTGGATATTAGCCACTCCGAACTTCATGGGAGTATCCCAGGTGGTAACAATCGGTGTGGCCTCGCGGGCGAAGCGGATATATTTGGGTCCCTTGATATCAAACAGGAGCATTTTGGTGATTCTCTCCGTTTCGATGGAGTCGCAGGGCACGGCCACATGCATGTTCGGCAGGCCGGTGATCTGAAACAGCGCTTCCAGTTCCTGGTGCGTGGCTCCGTCCGGTCCGACCGAGATACCACCGTGGGCGCCGACTACCAGGACATTGAAATTGCCATAGCAGACGGAAACTCGCAACTGGTCAAGGTTACGTGCCGATGAAAAGACACCGTAAGTTCCAAAGACCGGAATCTTGCCCTCTTTGGCCAGCCCGACTGCAATGGTAGTAGCATTTTGTTCGGCCACGCCGGCGGATATGAAGCGCTGTCGGCGCTCGGGATGTTTCTTATAGAACTCCGATATTGTAATTGAGTCGGAGATGTCGGCCCCGATACAGACCACCCGTTCGTCATCGCCGTATTTGTCCAGAGCGCGACCCATACCCTTGCGGGTCGGGTCCATCTCGACCTTCATCTTGTCGGAACCGTTCCACCAGAAGTCGCGGGAGAATTTCGGCATGTTCTGAGCCAGTCGTGACTCCACCTGCTTTTGATACTCCTGTCCCAGAGCGATCAGAGCATCGGCGTCAAAAGTCTCCGTCAGTTTCAGTTCCTCAAGGCCCTGGTCGAGTTCCTTCCGGTTGGGCGGTTTGCCGTGCCAGCCGACCACGTCTTCCATGAATGAGACGCCTTTCCCCTTGGTGGTGTGGCAGATCAGAGCCACCGGCTTACCGGTGTCGTTATGGTTGCGGGCGAAGTCGAGCTTGCTGACAATCTCTTCCATATTGTGCCCGTCAACTTCCTCGACGTGCCACTTGAAGGCGCGGTATTTGTCGACTATGGGGTCGATGTCCATGATATCTTCGGTGGTGCCGTCGATCTGCAGGCGGTTCTTGTCGAGGATAAGTACCAGGTTGTCCAGTCCGTAGTTGGCGGCCGCCATGGCAGCTTCCCAGATCGAGCCTTCCTGATGTTCGCCGTCTGAGGTAATAGTGAAAATACGATGATCTTTGCCGTCAAGTTTGGCCGCCAGAGCCACGCCGACTGCCACCGAGAAACCCTGCCCCAGCGAACCGGAGGATATCTCCACTCCCGGCAGTTCCAGCCGATGCGGGTGTCCCTGAAAAGGGGAGCCCAGCATGCGCAGTTTCATCAACTCCTCTTCCGGGAAATATCCCGACATCGCCAGCGAAACATACAGGGCGGGAGCCTTGTGACCGGCCGACCAGATGATGCGATCACGATCTACCCAGAGAGGTTCGTCCGGGTTATGCCGGGCCACTTTGAGATAAAGGGCGGCGCAGACATCCATAATTCCGAGAGTCCCGCCGGAATGACCGGAAGCGGCCGAACAGAGCGAGACCAGGTCAAGGCCGCGCATATAGTTGGCTCTTTCTATCAGTTCCGTGATGGAATAATCGCCGAGTTTGGTCTTCTTTTCTGCTACAGTAACCGGCATATCGATCTGTCTCCTATACCTACAGCGTGGTTGTCAATTGCCTGCAAATTAAGTCACCTGAATGTGGTGTGTCAATGTTTCATGTGGAGAATCTTGCGGTAGAAATGCCGCAGCCGGGGCTCCAGCTTCTCCGGTGTAGTATTATTGAGAATGACCCGGTCGGCCCGTTTCTGATATTCACGGAAAGGCAGTTGCGACCGCATCCGGGCCAGCGCATCCAACCGAGTCAGGCCGCGCTCCAGCAGTCGACCTAAGCGAGTCTCACGGGAGGCATGAATTACAAGTACCCAATCGACTTCGCGGTCAAGTTCCCAGTCCAGCAACAGGGCGGCGTCGATTACCACCACGTCATAGCGACTGGCTTTCTGCCGCATTTGCCGCCGTAATTCTTTGAGGAGATATGGGTGCACGATATGATCCAGTTGCCGCTTGGCGGCTTCATCGGCAAAGGCCAAACGAGCCAGCCGGTGCCGACTGAGCCGACCAGAGGGTGTCAGGATTTCCGGGCCGAACTGCCGAACCAGCCGCTTGAGCAGTGTGGGTGAACGGTCGACCACCTGCCGGCCGATGCGGTCGGCATCGATAACAGCCGCCCCAAAGGAAGCGATGATTTTGGTTGCCGTCGTCTTGCCGGAGCCGATCTGACCGGTGATACCGATGTACATAGTCGGAAATTAAGATAATGGGGCCGGAAGTAGCAAGGAGTTTGAGTAAAGCCCATATTGCATGCGATTGAACAAGGTAGGTCTGTTCCAGACCTTCCCTACAAGACTCGTCTTTCACAGCGCCGTCAGGAATCCTTTCCTGACGGCAGAATAAGCCTACTTAAAGCTTGATATTCCTTTCTTTCTCGCACAACATTTATTTGTGTATAACACATCAAAACCGTCATTGCGAGGAGCGAAGCGACGTGGCAATCTCTTTTCGAAGTGTTGGAGTAAACCGCTATCACAGACCGCGGCTACACAGACATGATCATGCGAGTGTAGCCCGTTCGGAGATTCCTTGAGAGAAGCTCTTCAATGAAATTCAAGTATACCCTTGCGTTTGCTATTCACGGGCTGACAAGCAATTCGCTTGGAGAATTTGTCAATCCAATTGTCACTGATAGGCCCGATGTCAGCGTAGTATTGGTGAAAGACGCTGATGTGCTCCTGTCCATCATTGACCGCGGCCGTGCCTTTGCATCCCTTATGCTGAGAAGTTTCTTTGGCGATCCTACGGAAGGAGACCGAACTGAACTCCTAAGAGAGGAGGTCGTCAAGATCCGCAGCAGAAGGAAAAAGCGAGCTAAGGGCGCAGCTACTCTCGTCATCGACATTACCGGGGAGACAGAAGTTGATCTCTCAGGTGTGCAAAGAGAGATGGATGACTTTGTTGTGATCTTTGATGCTGTTGACAAGGAGTCTCTAAGATCCCAGCATGCACGACTTGTCTCGTCCATTGTCGCTTCGCTAGCTCTCTCCATACCAAGGATCGAACCCATAGAGAAGTTGCGCGATGGTATCTACCTGCTGGATTCTAACGGGAAGGTTTACCTTTCGTTGACACTTTCAACTGGTACTCCGTCAGTTAGAGTCTCTAGCCCTCTTACACCCGAGATGCTCGCGGCTGCTCGATTCTATAGAGAGGGCTTGCTCAAGAGACAAAATATAGCCACTGTTGTCCGCTTTTTTAATCAGTCAATCGACAAAAGCTCTGACACGCTAAGGTCTTTTCTTTTTGCCTGGACAGGCTTAGAGATACTGATAAACAAAACCTTTTCCTTACATGCGCTGGATTCCTACCACGACTGTGTCTCCGACGTTACGAGTGACAAGTTCAGTCTGTTAGATAAGTTCAATATTGTTAGTCATTTCTTGGGCCAGTCCTCGTCACAAGCAGATTCGAAGCAGTTCCAAGAAATTAAGAAAACACGCGACCGATTTCTTCATGGCGATGATATCCCCGAATCTGATCTCCCCGTTCATGGAACACAGAATCTTCTGCAGAGGTACTTAATCAAGTATCTTCGATTGCGCAATGACTAGGGGGTGCACCATCAATACGGCAATAGCGGCAGGTGTGGCCGCGATCTCTGATCGCCGTCCGCCTTTGGCGGACCATTGCCGGTTCAGTAGAGTAGGTCGAAACCCCTGCGGTTTTGACGATATCGTCAAAAGCACAGGGCATTTGACCTACAATTAGAAGATTACTTCGCATCCAACCAGTTCTCCCCTACGCCGAGATCGACCACCACCGGGACCTTCAGCTTGACAGCCTTTTCCATAGCCACCCTGACAATCTTCCGTACTTTCTCAAGCTCCGACTTGTGAGTATCGAACACCAACTCATCGTGAACCTGGAGCACCATCTTCGAGCGCAGTCGGGACAACTTCTGCTGGATATCGATCATGGCCACTTTGATCATGTCGGCGGCCGTGCCCTGGATGGGTGTGTTGATAGCCATCCGTTCGGCGAACTGACGCACGTTATGATTCTTGTCGTTGATTTCCGGGATGTAGCGCCGGCGATTGAACAGCGTCGTGACATAACCGTTGTCGCGAGCAAGTTGTTTCGTTGATTCCATGTATGTCCTGATGGCCGGATACCGCTCGAAGTAGGTGTCGATAAACTGGCGGGCTTCATCGAGGTCGAGGGCTGACTGCTGCGACAGCCCGTAAGCGGTGACGCCGTAGATGACGGCGAAATTGGCTGTCTTGGCGGCCCGCCGCATTTCCGGGGTCACTTCATCCGGTTTGACGTCGTACACTTCGGAAGCCGTGCGGGTGTGGATATCCTCCCCCTTGCGGAAAGCATCGATCAAACCGGGGTCCTCCGAATAGTGGGCCAGGATGCGCAGTTCGATCTGCGAGTAGTCGGCTACCAACAAGACATGATCGTCATCACGCGGAATAAAAGCCTTGCGTATCTGGCGGCCTTCCTCGGTGCGCACCGGAATGTTTTGCAGATTGGGATCGGTTGATGATAACCGACCGGTGGCGGTGACCGCCTGGTTAAACGATGTGTGCACGCGTCCGGTTTCGGGGTTGATAAGTTTCGGGATGGCGTCGATGTAGGTACTTTTCAGTTTCGTCAGTTGTCGATAATCGAGAATTAGTTGCGGGAAAGGATGCAGCCGGGCCAGTTCTTCCAGAACACGGACATCAGTTGAGAAAGCTGTCTTCTTGGACGTTTTGCCCCTGGTAGGCAGATTGAGTTTCTCGAAGAGAATGTGAGCCAGTTGCTGCGTGGAGTTGATGTTGAATTCGCCGCCGGCAACCTGGTACACTTCCTCCCTGAGGGTCTCCAGCTTGCCGGTCATAGTCTCGGAAAGTCCGGCCAGGTACTGGGCATCGACACGGATACCAGCCTCCTCCATCGCCGCCAGAACCTTTATTAATGGTAATTCTATATGGTAGTACAAATCGTGCAAGCCCTGGTGATGAATCAGCGGCGCCAGCGTTCCCCGGAGGCGAAAGGTGAAATCGGCATCCTCGGCGGCGTAGGCAGTCGCTTTGTCCACGGGGACCGTGTCAAACGTCGTCTGATTGCGGCCGGTGCCGATCAAATCCTTAATCGGTTGCATCCGGTGATCAAAATGTTTCAGAGCCAGGAAATCCAGGGAATGCTGTCGCTGCGATGGATTCAGCACGTAGGAGGCCAGCATCGTATCGAACCCAACCGGCTCAATCTCGATGTTGTAATGATGCAGCACTTCTATGTCATACTTGATGTTCTGCCCGATCTTCTGAACTGTACGGTTTTCCAGAAAACCTTTCAGTTCCCGCATAGCCTCATCAAAGGGCAGGTTGACCTCCCCCTCACCGGTATGTCCCAGCGGGACGTAGTAGCCGGTAGAGGCGGCATCACTCAGGGAGACTCCGACCAGCCTGGCCCTCAGCGGGTCCAGGGAGGTTGTCTCAGTATCTACCGCTACTTCTTTCTTTGAGGAAAGCTTCCGTAGCAACTTTTTCAACTCCGCGAGAGAAGAGATAGTTGTGTAATCATTCAGCTTTTCGTGCAAATGTAATTCTGGCAGTGACTGGACTTCTTTGGCGGGAAGTATTTGCTTTAAGAGGTTATTGAATTCCATTTCCAGAAAGAATTGCCGGGTAGCTTCGTAGTTGATCGGACGGCGCTTGAGATCAGCGAACGTGAACTCAATAGGAACGTTGGTGCGAATAGTAACCAGATCCCGAGACAGCTTCGCCGACTCGGCACCGGCGCGAATCTTTTCCCGAATCCCTTTGGCCTCAATCTGTTCCAGGTTCGACAGCAGCTCATCCAGCGAGCCGAACTGTTTCAGGAGCTTGTCAGCCGTTTTAGGGCCGACGCCGGGTACTCCGGGCACGTTGTCGGAACTGTCACCCATGAGAGCCAGTTTATCGATAACCAGTTCGGGTCGTACCCCGAACTTGGCCAGGACTTCGTCAGCACCCAGCCGATCGGGATCGCCGGTCGACGGCTTGGGGTTGTAAATCCTTATACTGTTATTCACTAACTGGAAAAAATCCTTGTCGCCGGTGACACACCATACGGCCAGACCCCGGGCTGCAGCCCGGCTGGCGATGGTACCGATAATATCATCCGCCTCATACCCGATCAGTTCGTAATGCGGTATGTCCAGTGTCTCCACCGCCTGACGAATTCTTGGAAGCTGCTCCACGAGTTCATCGGGCATCCTGGCACGAGTCGACTTGTACTCCGGATATGCTTCATGCCGAAATGTGGGTTGCTTAGTGTCAAAAGCAATGGCCAGGTAGTCCGGATTCTCTTCGCGTATGATTTTCAGCAGCGAGTTGATAAAGCCAAAAGTGGCGGATGTATTCTCACCGCGCGAGTTGATCAACGGATTGCGAATAAAAGCAAAGTAGGCCCGGTAGAACATGGCCGAGCCGTCGACAAGAAACAGCGTTTCCCCGGAACCGCTCATCGGTATAACTTCTCTCGCCGTATGTATTCCCATACGGCGGCAGGCATCAGCAGGTCCAGTTGATCATCATTGTTGTCCTCAGCGATTCGGCGCCTGAGGTCCGTGGATGATATCTCGACGTGGCTGGTAGCCACCAGCTCAATCCTGTCGGGAGCCAGGCCGGTGGGCAGACGGGGTTCAATGCCGGGGCGTGATCCGGCCAGGATACGCACCTCCTTGAGAATCCGGTCCGGATGCCGCCAGCGATTCAGTTCAACCAGGTTGTCGGCCCCCACTATGAACGAAAACTGCGCCTTTGGGTACAGACGTTTCAGCGCCCTGATGGTGTCCAGGGTGTAGCCGCTGAGATTCTGCTCAGTTTCGATCAGGCTGATTCCGAGATTGTCACGATTCGCCAGCGCCAGTTTCAGCATGACCACTCGCTGCCTAAACGAGGCCCGACATTGATCCTGCTTTAAGGGATGCCTGACTGACGGCACCAGCAGCACTCCGGTAAGCTCTTTGAGTCGTATGATGTCGTCGGCAAGAGCGAGATGACCATTGTGAACGGGGTCGAACGTCCCTCCGAGGATTCCCCAGTGACCGCAGTGGTCAGGACTCGTTCTCATCAGACTGACGCGTTTGCTGTGTGGCCCGGCGGATTTTTTCCAGATAGCGATCAGCCTTTTTAGTTCGTTTATCGTCGGGGTAGTCGGCACGGAATTCCTCAAACTTTTTTTCGGCCAGGGCATAGTCGCCCTTTTCGAAGGCAACCTCACCGCTACGGAAAGCCGCCCGAACTGTCCGGCGCTGCGCCTTTTTTACCCACTCATGTTCCGGAAAAACAATCTGGAAATCCCTGAATTTCTGATGAGCCTGATCAAAATGCTTCAGCCGAAACTCCATCTCGGCGTACTGATAGCTGGCCCGGGCGCCGTATTCGGTGTCGGTGTAGTCGTCGATTACTATCTGGAAATACGTTCTGGCCGCCTCAAGAGCCCGCATCCGACTATAGATCACACCGCTTTCATAGTACTTTCGAGCCAGGCGCATTCGCGCCTGCGACAGGTGGCTCTGTACATCTTCAATCAGCTCGGATTCGGGGAAGTCGGTGAGAAAGTCCTCGAACTGACGGATGGCTTCGTGTAAATCGTTTTGATCGAGTCCATAGTTGCCTGGAGTAGCGTAGAAATGGGAGACAGCTCTCATATAGACGGCCTGCTCAAAAAATGCCGAGGCGGGATAATTAATCACCAGACGGTTGAACTCGGCACCGGCCAATTCATAATCTTTGTTACTGAAATACGACAGTCCCAGGTAATACTGGGCGGTATCAACAATCGATTCTCCGGGATAGTTGAAGACAACTGACTGGAAGTAATCGATAGCTTTGTAATAACGTCCCTTATCATACTCGTGCATACCCAGGTCATAGAATTCGTGGGCACTCATGGTAGCCAGCGATTTGGAGCCGCCACAACCGCCGCCCATCAACAACAGACCGGATAACGCCGTAACGATAGCGAAAATGAGGGTGAACTTCGTCAAACCTTGTAAGTCTCCTTGAGCATTTTGTAGTTTCGCAGCACTTTGTTCAGATACTCCGCCGGCAGTGGTTGCTGCTGTCGAATCATCCGGCGCAGGCGTGTTTCTCCCAGATTGTAAGACAGCAGTGCCTTCTTGAGATCGCCAAATTTGAGAAGCTGTTCAAACAGGTGCAGCGTACCCAGTTTGATATTGGCCTCGGGTTGAAAAAGGGTTTCTGAACCTTCCCAGTCAACACCGGCTCGGACGGCCACGTCAGCCCCCACAAAAGGGATAACCTGCATTAAACCAAGTGCCCCCATCTCGGATGTCTGACCTTTTCGGAATGATGATTCCGTGAGAATGATAGCCAGCACAAACATGGGGTCATATTCGTACTTTTTGCTTTCGTTGTAGATGACATCTGCCAGGCAACTGACTTCCTCTTCGTTGAAACCGATCTGGAAATCGTCAATGGCCTTGAATATCTGGAGCTTCTCCTCCAGCGCCGTGATACGTTTCTGCTGGTAGGCAATCTGTCTTTCGAGGTCAAACTTATCTTTGATCAGGTATACCAGCAGCCCGGATTGCAGCAGGTACACCACCACCAGCAGGAAGGCTATCGGTCTTGAAAGAAAGATGCCCAGTTTCTCGTATTGGATCATACTTCAGGCCTCAACCAGGGTTCCCTTCAGGTCATAACCGTCGGCTGCGTCGATGCGAACAGGGACAATGTCGCCCCGGCTCAAGCCGGTTCCCAACACGTGAACCTGCTGATCTATTTCGGGACAATCGCCCCGGCTACGGCCGACGGCATGATCGTCATCAGTTACGGCATCAATAATAACTTCCTGCCTGCTGTCTATCAAGTCCTCATTTCGGGCGAAGGCAATCTCCTGCTGGAGAGTCATCAACTCATCGAGGCGCGACGCTTTGGTTTCTTCCGGTACCTGTCCGCTAAACGCCTCCGCCGGTGTGCCTTCCTCCGGTGAAAAAGCAAAAACACCTAGACGATGGAACTTGTGGGTCGCTACGAAGTCCTTCAGTTGGGCAAAGTGGCGGTCGGTTTCTCCCGGAAAGCCGACCATAAACGTGGCTCTGAGGGTAGCGTTGGGACTGATATGCCGTATGGACCGAATCAGGACAGCAGCCCTCTCGCCATCACCAACGGGACGCCTCATAGCGGTCAGAATCTCCGGGACGACGTGTTGCAGCGGCAGATCAAAGTAGTCGAGTGTCTTGTTGTCGGCGGCCAGATATTCGATCGTCTCCCGGCTCAGTTTGGGCGGATAAAGGTACATCAGGCGAAGCCATCGGAGCTGCTCGACCTGCTCCAGTTGGCGCAGCAGTGTCACGATTGTCGGCCGACCGGGCAGATCGTATCCGTAGAGTGTCGCTTCCTGAGAGACCAGGATCAGTTCTTTCTTGCCGTGAGAGGCAAGGAATTCCGCTTCGTCGACCAGTGTGCGGATACTGTGGCTGCGGTAGCTTCCGCGAATACCGGGTATGGCGCAGAAAGTGCACTGGCGGTCGCAGCCATCGGATATTTTTAGGTAGGCGTAGGGGAAATCGTCAGAGATATACCGATTCTCCCGATCCAGATAGTCAAGACGATGCGATGGCACGCGAATACAGCTTCGATTGGCGACACCGGTGGTGATCGTCCGTTCCAGCGCCTCCAGCATGCCCAGCCCGAAAGCACCGTCCAATTCGGGGATATCTGTCAGCAGTTGGTCACCATACCGTTGCGACAGGCAGCCGGTAGCATACAACCCCCGGAGTTGCCCACTCTTTCGCAAACAGCCCAGTTGCAGGATGGCATCGATAGCTTCTTCTTTCGCCGGCAGAATGAAGCCGCAGGTATTGACAATAGCCACATCGGCCTGATCGGGATCAGTCACCGGCTGGTGGCCGGCCTTAATCAAGCAGGCCACCAGGTAATCGGCATCGACGTCGTTTTTGGGACAACCCAGCCTGTGGAGATAGAACTTCACGGGTTCACAGCCTGATTTTTTCCACGGAATCAGGAAAAGTCGGCTCAAAGCGATCTTCATCACAGATGCTGTCAAGAAAGACGGACAGGATTACGATGACGTTTCGTTCCTGATTGATATCGAGATACTCCAGCCGTTGCAGCCTGGTCGAATCGGGAACAAGGAAGATTTCCAGTGAATCGGGCATCTCATCCGAGTCCTCCCGACCCGAACTCAGACGATACAGCCGATACGAATACCCGGGTCGGGTTATCTGTGTTCGGTAAAACTCGTCAAGACGGGTGAGGAAAGTAATTTCCCGACTTACCGCCGCATCCGGCGGCAGGCGCTCAATAACTACCTGATTGTTCTCGGAGGAATAGCTGTAGAGAAGGTTCTTATCGTACAGATAATGATCGTTGCCGACTTTCACATTATAGCGGCCGTCGCCGGCGATGTAGGCCGATCCGGCGGCGGAATCGGCAATTTCGAAAATCTCCGACTGAAGGATACTGATGAATTCGATGTTGCAGCAGTCAGCCCGGGCCAGTTGCCGTTTTATCTCATCAAAGGGGTCCCTGCCGTTGCCGGAATCGACGGGTATCAACCACAACCAGGAAATTAACAGCCACATGATTACACCACCGTTTTATGAGACTGAGGATGCTTTATACCAGGCACGATACCTTGTCAACCATCACCGATTATACGTAAACCGGCGGCATCAGTTCTGACTGCCTTCGGTGGCGGAAGCGCTGCCCGATGTTGAAAAAAGTGTTTCGATATAAGCTTTGTCCACCAACACCTCGCGGGCTTTGGAGCCGTCAAAAGTTGAAACAATGCCGGCCTGTTCCAGTTTATCGATCAACCGGGCGGCGCGCTGGTAGCCGATTCCCAACCGCCGCTGCAACAGTGATACCGAGCCCTGTTTGTGACGCACCACCACCTCGCAGGCTTCTCTGAACAACGGGTCGCCGAAATCAATCTCGGTCTCCTTCACCTCACCTCTGGCCTGAGAGATATTCTCCAGGGACGGCATCTGCATGCCCTGTTCTTTGATGAACTTGACGATGGCATCGGTTTCCCGGTTGGAAACAAAGGCGCCGTGAACTCGCACCGGCTCCGGCTGACCGGGCTGAAGATACAGCATGTCACCGTTGCCCAGGAGTTTCTCAGCCCCGTTGGCGTCAATGATGGTCCGAGAATCGACTTTGGATGATACCTGAAACGCAATGCGGGCCGGGAAGTTGGCCTTGATCAGTCCCGTGATTACGTCCACCGATGGCCGCTGAGTAGCCAGAATCAGATGGATACCGACGGCGCGCGCCATTTGAGCCAAACGTGTGATCAGCAGTTCCGTTCGGGAGGAGTTGGCCGACATGAGCAAGTCGGCCAGTTCGTCCACCATAACGACAATGTAAGGCAGTTGCTTTTGCAGCTCGGTCTGCCGGGAATTATAGTCTTCGATATTGCGTACCGAAGCCTCGGCCAGTTTCCGATACCTCC
The DNA here is from genome assembly GCA_043811375.1 of bacterium. Taxonomy (GTDB): domain Bacteria; phylum Zixibacteria; class MSB-5A5; order GN15; family FEB-12; genus JBDRNJ01. Next base: position 22,432 of record JBDRNJ010000087.1, read on the forward strand.
CCTCCATTTCCACCACGACATCAGCCAGCACTTTTTCCGCACGTCTGGGGCTGGTCACTACCGGCCGACCCAGGTGCGGTATTGATTTGTAGACGGTCAGTTCCAGCATCTTGGGATCGATCAGGATAAAACGCACCTGGTGAGGGTGCAGTCGATATAGCAGAGAAGTGATTATGCAGTTGAGACAAACCGATTTACCTGAGCCGGTCGCACCGGCCACCAGCAGATGAGGCAATTTGGACAGATCTGCCACCATTGGTTTGCCGGACGTTGTTTTCCCCAGTGCCAGCGGGAGACGCAAACTTGCCTGGGCAAATACTTTCGATGACAAAACATCCTTGAGGTAAACAATCTGTGCCTGCTGATTGGGTATTTCCACCCCCACGGCTGCTTTTCCGGGAATCGGGGCGACAATGCGAATGCGTTTGGCTTTCAGAGCCAGAGCCAGATCTTCCGACAGGTTGGTAATCCGATTAACCTTGATGCCGGTACCCGGCTTGAATTCATAACGAGTGATGACCGGACCGGGAAACTTATCAATGTTGCCGTCGACGACCACGCCAAAAGTCTCCAGTGTAGTTTCCAACTGACGGGCGGTCAGCGCCAGTTCCTCGCTACTGACAGCTACTGCGGAGTGAGAATCGCTTTCCAGCAGGTCTATCCCCGGATAGGAGTAGTCGGCCGAATCGATCTGTAATGGTCCGGCCAGTTTGTCCGGAATTGTCTGGCGTTTGGTTCGCCGGACCGGAGATTCGGCCGGGCTATCATCTTCCGATTGAGAGGACTCGGTTTTTGCTTCCCTGAGTTCCGGAGATTGAGATTCCGGTGGTTGCTCGTTTTCATCGTCGATGTCACCGTTGCGGCTGAATAATCCGGCCAGCCTATTAAAATCAGCCAGACTCTTCAATTTGCCGAAGATCGACAAGCTCCTGTCACGTATTACACCAGCAGCGGGAAAGTGGAGTTTGCCGACAACCACCGGACCAAACGAGGTAAACAACAGGACAAGTATTAACTCCATGCCGATCAGGCTGATATACGACCCAATCTCACCTACCAGTTTAACTGAGCCGATAGTCAAATGGGTCGCTGTCAGTCCCCCGCTACAACCGCTGTCACCGGCTAAACCGGGGAAAACAACCAGATGCACGTTGTATATCATGGTGGTCATCAATGCCATAATAAACAGCAGCAGGACATAGTGTCGGTAACCGGTGAACCTGTCCGGCGAAACCAGTCGTAATGCCATAGCCAGCAGACCAAAAGGAACGAAATAGGCCAGCCAGCCCAGGAGCAGGACAAGCACAAATGACAGGTAACCGCCCAGCATACCGGCCTGGTTGCGGTACTGTAACTCAAAGGGGTTGAGATGGCGATCAATCTGACCGGTTATACGCTGGTCATCAAGATGATGATGAGTTACCAGCGATACGAGAATCACGGCTGCCATCAACAGCACCAGTATACCGGCCGCCTGTCGTTTCCTGACGTTGGTTTTTCCCTTTTTACGCTGCTTCGCCATAACACTGTCAAAGTGGAAAATGCGCCTGCAAAAGGCAATTACAAACTGAGACAAAAAAGGCAGGGACAGCGGCCCCTGCCTTATAAAATACTATAGGTCGCCGCCTATTTACGTACGGCCTCCTTGAGGTGCTTGCCGGCCTTAAAGACCGGGACCCGAGTTGCCGGGATGCTGATCGAATCACCTGTCTGAGGGTTACGGCCCATGCGAGCTTTACGCTTGGAGACAGAAAATGTCCCAAAACCGGCAAAGCTGACCTTCTTGCCTTTCTTGAGTTGACCGGTTACGCCTGTCATAAACGCCTGCAGAGCTTCGGTAGCCTGCCTCTTGTTGATACCGGACTGGGAAGCCATAATGGCAATCATCTCGTCCTTTGTCATCAGGTATCCCTCCTTGGGTAATAAAGGGTTTGGGTTCTAATGTTTCTTTCATTGATAATAGTGATTGAATAATCCAGTTAAGTCAACATAAAAAAAGGATAAAAACCGGTAAAAAACGGCTCCGGCCAAGGGTTTTGGAGTGCCGTCAACGACGGCGGAGGACTCCGCTGGAGAAAGTATCGTAGTTCTGGTCCACCTTGACTTCCGGTAAAGCGGTTACATTGAGACGGAAACCGAATCCCCGGTTGGAGCCGATCGGCACCCACCACAGGTGACCCGTCCAGCAGTGAATCGTCCGTACAATGTTGACCGAGTTCTGCACGGTAAATTTCTTCACAACATCGTAGCGTTGCGAATAGGCGATGGTGGTATTCGGAGTCAGATTGAATCCGAGCGAGAAATTGACGAAGCTGTTTTTTTGGTAATTCTGTTCCCGACCACTTTCCTGGAAACTGTAAGTGACCTGCAGATTCCATCCCTGCCGTCCCTGAGCCGGTGAAGAGTCGGTGACATCGGCGGCGGAGTCGGCCCCCTGTGGCATCACGGCCGGAAAATCGTCAAACAGGAATCGGCTGCCGGTCAACGTGAAAGAAGTATTAAGACTGAAACCCATCAGATAGGGTGACCAGAAATCCAGTTCATCCGTTTCGGGCTTATAGAAGGAATGGGTCATGTTGCCGCTGAGGGTAATCTTCGGCAGGGTGGAAATGCTGAAACTCGTGCCCAGATTGGAGAAGGGCCTGTCAAAATTCTCGAAATCATGAGAAAAACCGGAAGTTATCGACAACAGTTGCAGGTTCTTTTCCTGCTCGCCCTGGCGGGCTTTGCCTTGAAACAACTGATTCACCGAGAGAGCCATCCTGGAACTCTTACTGCTGCCGGCGCCGCCACCGGCGAAACTCCTGACCTCCGGATGGCGGTCGATATCGGGCGAAAAGGAGTACGAAACGGTCGGCGAGATGACATGACGCAAACCGGTTAATCCGAAGATGTTGGGGTAAACGGTGCCGTAGAGTGCTGTTTTAAACCCGGCACCACCGCTGTAAGAGTAGGTGCGATAAGTTTTGGAGGCGTCTATCTCTGCATCTCGGGACTGGTCGGTCTCGAAGATCTTAAACCAGGTTTCGGCGTAGTTAATATTGGGTGTCAGCAGAAAGTACTTCGCCAGCTTGATCGTGGGCAGGCTCAGCCTGGGATTGTGGTTGATCTTGGCGTACTTGATACGGCTGCGGTAGTCTACCTGGTGTTCGGTGGTATCGACCAGCACCGAATCGGTGATCGTAGTATCATAAGTAATATATGTGGAGTCTTTCATGACGCGGCGAGAGTAGTTGACCAGACTGGGGTTGTACCTGATCTGGGTGTTTTGAAACCATTTCTGTTCCAGCCGTCCTTCGTCGTTGAGCCGACCGCTGCCGAATGGGAACAGGGTCGGCAATGATATTGACATCGAAGGAAGGTAGTCGGTGCGGGATTCACGGTCCAGGTCAACATCATGTTTGATATTTCCGGATACCGCGGCATTGGCGCCGAACTTTTTCGAGAAGTTGAGGCGAGAAGAAACGACCCGATTGAGCCGCTCTTCCATATTGGAGGAGTAGTCGGTATAATAGTCGGCATCCGACTGATAACTGCCGCCGGCGCTGATGTTGAACGACGGTGAGATCGTGTGCTGGTAAGTGGCGTTGACCACGTAGCGACGGCTTTTGTTCTCGGCTGCCACCGACGGGTTGTAGTGAATGTTGCGAGTGTATCTGCTGCTTACGGAACCATCCAGCACGTAGCGCTTCCTGAAAGTTGCCCGGTTGTTGACGGTGAAATCGCGGTTTTCCTCATGGTAATCAAACGAACCCTGCCAGTCCCAGTATTCGGACGCCGCCCAGTAGTACCCGACATCGCGCACGTAGCGGTCACCCTTCTCGAAACGACCAAACGAGAACGGCAAAAAACCGGAATGCCGACCCTTCTTAAGGGGGAATACATAATACGGGATAACCATAATCGGCAGGCGACCGATATAAAACACGACCGGTTTGGCTATCAGCTTCTCTCCCTCGATCAGTTTCATTGATGACGAATGAAAATGATAGTGCGGCTCGCCCTCATCGCAGGTGGTGTAGCGACCGCCATCGATATAGAAGATGTGTTTCTGTTCCCTAAACAGTTTGCGGCCGTAGTAAAAGCCGGCCTCGTAGTCGGACTTGGACTGAACGATGCGGCCCTTCTCGGTATCAATCGAATACTCCAGGTAGTCACCGTAGAGTTCGTCATTGCCGTCCTTGAGGATAACCGGGATGGCATTGGGCAACAGGTTAGCGGAATCCGACCCGGGCCTTACGGTCGTGTCGGTACTGTCCGCAAATATCGAATCGATATCGGCCGAGAAGGCTTCGATCACCCGGCGGCGGGTGTCGAACAGAATCTCCTGGGCATCAAGCGCAACCGACCCTGACTCGACGTGCGAGGCTTCGCGCAGGCTGATTACAGAATCCACCAGATTGTACCGGATGAAGCGGGAGCTGTAGTCAACGGTGTCGATTACCGGTGGTGTCAGCGTATCATCGCCGGTGAGTTGACCGGAGACAAAGGTGCCGATGGCGCCGTCGATTACGTCGACTTTTATGAGCCTCTCCCCGTCCACGGTGAACCTGATGGTGTCGCCGGAGACCGAGTTTTCATGAAACTCGTTCGATCCCCTGGTGGAAGGATAGTACCAGGAATAGGCCTGACCGTAACAGAGGACATTGTCCAGTTTTCCCTGTCGCATATCGAGTGTGATACGGTCGCCCTTCAGCACCGAACGGTCAAAACCTGTTTCGGCGGAATCAATCGGCTCGGAAAATTCTCCCTGAGCTGAGTCGAATACGTCTATCCGGTCCAGCAAGTCATCCCGGAAAGCAACCATGATAAACTCACCGGTCACCTCGGAGTTGCCCCGCGTGGCCCGGGGATTTCCGAAAAGATCGAGTGAGTTATCGGCTGTGTTCATTATGGCGCAGTCGGAATATGAGGTCATGTCCTGCGAAGTAATAATCACCGAACCGTTGGCCTCAGCCCTGTCGGCGGGGGCGTCGTACTCAATACGGTCGGCTATAACTTCCACCATACGGGCGGAGTCGGGATAATTCAAATAAAGTATGGGCCTGTCATCCATATGGAAAAAGTCATTGCGGTTGTCGAAATAGGCGTGCAGACCGGCTGCGTAAAGCGAGTCCCGGTATGACCATATTTCGACGTTGCTGCCGTAAGCATCTGCTTCGGAGGTAATCAGGTTATAAAAGACGGAATCGGCGGTCAGGCGGTTGTCCGGATTATCGAGTATCACCTGTCCGATGAGCCTGACATTATCTCCCGGGCGCCAGACGGCGGAATCACAATAAATACGACCGCTGTCTGTCTGAATAATGACATCATCAACCAGGTAATTGACGTAATCTTCACCTTCCAGAACGACCCACCATTGTCGAGCCTGTTCCACTTGTATGCGTCCGGTCTGCCGGGTGTAGCTTGTCGTCGTGATCAGGCAGATGAACCCCAAAAGACAGGCTGTCGCCCACACTTTAGGCATCGGGTAGTATCTCTCTCAGGATATCGCGGTAGCGCGACAATTTCTGCTGGTGAACACCGCCAGCCTGGGCCAGTTGACGGTTCCCGCCACCTTTGAGACCGGCTTGCCGGCACAACTGCCGGGTCAGATCGCCGGCGTCAAGACGACAAGCCGGTGACACGGCGATCAACAAGCGATCATCTGTCAGCAACATCGCCAGCCCCTCCACACGCTCGGCTACCTGTGCTGCCAGTTGTGGAGCGCTGCGGTTGTCGGACGCCGTCAACTCACAACAGACCAACGGCCAGGGACCGCACATCTCCTGTTGAGCCGCCAATTGCTCGACTTGGTACGGCAACAGTTCTTTGTGCAGCCGAGTGATTTCCTTTCGCAGGTCGGAGTTCTCTCCGGCCTGTTTTTCCAGCCGGTCGGGCAGGTCTTTCACATGGCAGGTCAACTGCCGCGACATGCGGTCGGTGACCAGGAACCGTTCATCGTAGTCAGTCAGTGCCTGCTGACCGGCCAGGAACTTTACCATCGACCGTCCTCGGATTTTCTCTACGCCGATAATCTTAAGCGCCCCGATCTCGGCAGTGCTGCGGCAGTGAGTTCCGCCGCAGGCCGACCAGTCAAACTCGCCGATGCGAATGATGCGCAGGCTGCCGGTGCGTTGGGGGACTCTTCGCAACGGCAACTGTTTGGCCTGCTCGGCGTCGACGAACATTATCTCCACCGGGTAGTTGCTGTCGATAACCCGGCGTGTCTTGAGTTCGGCTGCCGTCAGTTGCTGAGCCGACATTCGATCGACATCAAGTTCGACAGCGGCGTATTCAACACCGAGGTGCACCGATACCGTCGCGGTATCCTGCAACTGAACGAAAGCCTGGCTGATCAGGTGCTGGGCGGTGTGCATCCGGCAGTGCAGTCGGCGTCGATGTTCGTCGACGACACCGTGTACGGTTTCGCCCAGGCGGCCTACGGGATCGGACGACAGGTGCCATACCTGGCCCGACTCGCTTTCGATCACGTCCGACACTGCCACGCCGTTGAGAGTACCGGTATCGTGCATCTGACCGCCGGAAGTGGGGTAAAATGCTGATCGATCAAGAACGGTATAATGTTGTTCTTGATGCTGTCCCTGTTCGGTGATTGTGGCGTTAAACTCCAATAACAGGGAGTCTCTATAATACAATCGTTCAGTCACAGTATCTGTGCCTTATGACCAGATGATTTCCAGAGGTTATCATAAGTAAGTTTCGGCCATGTTAGGTTCCACAAACATAAATAAATTGCAATTCGCTAAATCCGCGTAGCGGCGGGCCTTGTGTCCGCCGCCGGCATCGCCAGTGACAAGACACCTCTGTCTGGTGGGAGACAAGCCCCCACCCTACGCGGACTATAATCATCACCTCTTGGGACAACCTCTCCACAACTGCCGGTAGATCGCAGCGCATGTGGACATACGCCGCGCACGGAATTTGGGACACCGTCCACATCGCCGATATCTTCTCTGAGGGTCAAACATAAGTCATACTATTCGATTAGTCAGCATTCCGACACTACTTATTCTTACCTGTATTTCATCGCCCGGTTTCATCGGGGCGATTCCGGCCGGCGTGCCGGTGGATATCAGGTCTCCCGGCAGAAGGGTCATCACCGAGGAAATGTAACTGATGAGATACTCGACAGGGAATATCATCAACGAGGTCCGGCCTGATTGCCGAACCTCGCCGTTGAGGATTCCCTCGACCAGCAGATCATTCCATTCGATTCCGGTCACAATCGACGGTCCTACCGGACAGAAAGTGTCGAATCCTTTGGCGCGGGACCATTGTCCGTCTGTTTTCTGCAGGTCGCGGGCGGTTACGTCGTTGACACAGGTTAAACCGAAAACGGCAGCGGCGGCTTCGGACACATCAATATCCTTAACCCGGCAGCCGATAACCACTCCCAGCTCGGCCTCGTAATCAACCCGCTGCGACTGGGGAGGGTGTACAATAGTATCCTGGTGTCCAATGACCGCCGAAGGCGGCTTTAGAAACATCAACGGTCGTTCGGGAGCCTTGTCGGCCGACTGTGATGCGGCGACATGGGCGTGGTAATTCAAACCGATACAGATGATCTTCGAGGGTTCCACCGGAGCTTTCAGTTCTACCTCACTGACAGGAAACTTGTCGTCGGTGGCTGTTGCGTCCAACCAGGGAGGGACGTTAAGTCTTATGACATTATCACCCTCCAGTCGGCCATAGTGAATCTCATCGTGGTCAGGCAGGCTGAACCGTACAAATTGTTGAGTCATCTTTTCAATCCATCTTGATATGAATCTTTTTATGAATAAATATCACCACGCGATGTCGGTCAACAAGCAATCACACCTGCCTGGTCTTCCAGCGACCGCGCTTAAACCACAACGCCAGCACAATCGCCTTGACGATGCTGGTAATCGTCAGCGTCCACCAGACGCCGTTGATACCCCAGCCAAGATTGAAAGCCAGGTAATACGCCAGCGGAATGCGGGCCAGGGACCCCGGTACCATAACGATCATCGGCGGCAGGGTGTCGCCGGCACCCCCGAAGGCGCCCTCGAGAACAATTTCAATTGCCATTGCGCTCTGCGACAGACCGAGGATAATAAGATAGTCGACGGCTATGTGATGCACCCTGGGATCATTGGTAAATATCGCGGCGATACCGCCGGGAATAGTGATAAACAGAATCGAAATAACGAATGTCAGGCTGACAGCTATGCCGATGGCCCCCCAGGCGCACCTGGCGGCACGGTCCGGTTTGCCGGCGCCCAGGTTCTGGCCGACCATAGTGGAGGCGGCCATGGAAAATCCAAAACAGGTCAGGTACGAAAATGATTCCATGCGATTGCCGATACCCATAGCCGCCGCCGCAACCTCTCCATACTGATGGACGATCTTGATCAGAAACCAGTAAACGATGATAAAAACCAGTTGCTGGGTGGCCATGGGCACACCGATACGCCCGATACGAATCATCTGCCGCACGTTCGGATGAGTCAGGAAGGGACTGCCGACACTATAGCCCAGAGTACCGGTGAACATCTGCCGCAGTACAATTGCGGCACCGGTCGCCATTGAAATGGCCGTGGAGATACCGGCGCCGGTCACACCTAACCGGGGAAACGGTCCCAATCCAAAAATCAACATCGGATCCAGAAGCATGTTCAGTCCGATGACCGCCATACCGATTTTCATTGGTGTGCGGGTGTCTCCCGAAGCTCGAAAAACAGCATAAGCCGTGTCGGCCAGAAAGAAAAACACAGCCGATGCAAAAAATATCCGCAGGTAGGGAACCGCCATCTCCATGGTGGCCGGTCCCGTATCCATAAACGACAGAATGCCGGGAGCTGCCAGGTAGCCGACTACCGACAGTGAACTTCCCAACAACACCGCCATTACCAATCCCTGCCTGACAAAGTAGGCGGCTCGATCCGGCTCGCGGGCTCCTATGTACCGCGCCACCAGGGCCGTAACACCGACGCTGATAATCGATATTAATGAGTAGATGGTCCAGATGACAACCATCGAAGTCGTCACCGCGTCCTGAGCGACAGGACCAAGCTTGCCTACCCAGAAAAAGTCGGTAACGGAAAGAGCGAACTCCATGAACATACCAGCCACCACCGGGACGGCTAAAGATATGATTGTCCGGGGAATCGAGCCGGAGGTGATGTTGTCGGTGTTGTTCATCGCTCTTTTTAAGGATTGAATCCAAACTGCTGAACTGTGTCTCTAACTGTAATTATACATCAGGCAACATATTACGCCCGTTCGTTCAGACGGACAAGTTAATTTGCCTGCCCCGGCTTGGTGTTGATGACGCCGAAATATAATAAGATTCACCTTGTAGTGCTATTCACAACGGTTTATCATGCAGGCAGGGAAACTCTGAAGCTACATGAAAGGGGAACTGCATGTTGAAACGCAGGTTGTCGACAGCTTTACTATGCGGGCTGTGTTTGTTGCTGCTGCCGACAGATACCGATGCCACCCGCAGAGATCGCAGGAAGAAACCGAAAGCGAAAAAAGAGATTACTGTTGTCCATACCCGGTTCGCGATAGCACCGAAATTAACCATTGGGCTTGCAACGGGCGAGGCCGCCGACGTTCTTGGCGGTTCGAAGAATACGTCCATTCTTGGTGGGGGCATGACTTTTGAATACTCAGTTAGTCCACGTTCGCGACTGGGGCTGAATACTGATCTTCTGTACGGATTGTCGCTCCAGTACAAGTATGATAACAAAACCGGCGTGGTTCGGGCGGTGAACTACTCAGGCAGTTTTGTCAGTCTGTTGACCCCGTTGCGTCAGAAATCTTTGTTCGGGAGAGTTGAGTACGGTTTTTGTCGGGTTACTGCCATCAATCCGGCCGACTACGAACCGCAAACCACTACGTTTTTCCGAATTGGTCTGGGAGGTATTCACTACAGCAGGCCCAGTACATCCAGCCGTCTGGAATTGTACTACCGCTATGTCTTTACTGAAGATGAAGAGTTGGTCTCCGGCAGCCACACGGACATACTCGGTTTCGATGTTACATCTATCGGCCTTGAACTAACGATGTGTCTGGGGTTTTAAGCAAAAGACCAGAAAATTCCGACTCAACCGGTCAGGTGATCGATCAGATACTGCGGGTTCAGCGTCTCGCCTGTCCCCCGCTCCAACAATTCCCGCCAGGGGTAACGACCACCGAAACGGTAGTAATTCTGAATCAGGAATGAATTGACGGCGGGATTGCCCGCGATGGAACCATAATTCTCGTGAAGGTAGGCCACCGTCTGGGCCGCGAGAATGTCACCCAGCAAATAATTGTGCAGGTAGACCGGGTGAGTAGTGTAATGAATGATAGCGGCCCACGGTTTGAGCTCGTCGTGTCGGGGTAACATCAGGTATTGTTCAAAAAGATCCCAGTATAGCCGGTTCAGATCGCGCTCGGGATTGACATAGGCCCGGTACTCGAAATAGAGACGCATCAGGGTAGTGCGCAGGTAGATGATGTCCTGCTGTCGTTTGGCTTCCAGATGGCGGGAGATCAATTCCGGTGACATTCCGGCGCAGTCACGCAGCCAATCTTCTTCATCGCACAGCGCCGCCGCGATCTGGGCCGTCCCTTCAATCCAACCGGGTGACAGCGCATTGTTGAACAGCGGTCGCTCCTGCGCTACGTGTGCAAAGTGCACGGCGTGCCCGATTTCATGCAGTAACACCCTTGTTGAGTACAGGCCATCGGTCTGGTTGGCCAGTACGCGAATATCATACGGCGACTTCATGGGAAAGGCATAAGCCAGTTGCGACTTTCCCGGCCGGGGTTGCAGATCGAACCAGATGGGCAGTTTATCCAGGTTAAAACCGAGCTTCTCCAGGCTGGAACGAATGTACGGCATTTGTGAGTCGGCCGGGAAGTGGGCATCCACCTGCGCGTTGATTCCGGCATAAGAATAGGCCAGGTCCCAGATTTCTATGTCGTCCGGACTGAGGGTTTCCTCGACTCCCTGAAGAATCGCCTGATAAGGCTCCAGGCTCAATGAATCGAGCCGGTTCAGAAGCGACAGGTAGTCTGACTGTTTCAACCCCTGAAGTTTGAACACCAGAGCCAGGTAGTTGTTGTAACCAAGACGCCGGGCGGCCTGGTTGCGGAGTCTGACCAGCCGCTCAAGACCATCGGCCAACTCAAGACCGACCGAGCACCAGGCGCGATAGGCGATTTCCCGGCGTATCGGGTTTTTATCGGTACGGTAGATTCGGTAGAGCGCACCGGCGGTCTGCTGTTTCCCCTCGAATTCCGCACGGTAGTTGATATCAACCTGAGCCAGCGAATCACGCAGGCGACTGATATCGGGACGAGACTCCGCCCGGGATTGCACCAGGGTTGCGAAAAGCAACTCCCGGCGGCGTTGATCGATTTCCGTATCCAACAGTGGTTTCGCCTGCTGAAGCGTTCGGAACGTTCTCTCGTCGGAGATGACATAGTCATACAAACCTCGATAGAACTGAAGCGAGTCGGCCTCTCCCCGTGTGTACAATTGCCAGGTTTCCCGGTTAATGCGATAATCCAGCCACTCCAGCTTGTGCTCCAGGGAATCCATAAGAGTGACTGCTTCCGTTGCCGTCAACTGGTCCTGTCGGCAGGAGATTACCATTGACAGTAAAGCCAGCAGGAGAACCAGTATGATACCGGCCGGCTTCATTCCGTGTGATCTCCGGTAATGTCGGCGAAGTACGACAGGGCCATGGCATAACCGTAGAATCCAAAACCGATCACACTCCCCACGCATATCGGTGCGATGACCGACCGGCGACGAAACTCTTCCCTGGCGTGTACGTTGGACATGTGCACTTCGACCGCATCAATGTCGATTGAAGCTATGGCGTCACGGAGAGCGTAGCTGTAATGCGTCAGGGCACCCGGATTGATAATCAGACCATCGGCCGACACTGCTTCCCGGTGCAGAAAGTCAATTATGACACCCTCCGAATTAGACTGAAAAAAGCCCAGGTCGATCCCCAATTCCTGTGCCATATCGGCCAGCTTTGCGTTTAGTTCCTCAAGCGTCTGTTTTCCATAGACCTCGGGTTCTCGTTTGCCCAGCAGGTTGAGATTGGGGCCGTTAACTACCAGAATTCGGGGCATCCCGGCCTCCTTCGGATAGGTATACTTGCAGCATATGTTGAACCGACTGTTCTATCATTCGATAGCTCACGTTGTCGGCCACCAGGGGACGACCGGGGCGGTCCAGCAGAACCAGTCGCGGCGTTTTACCTGTTCTCTTTTTATCCAGTCGCATCGCTGTCAGGGTCCTTTCGTAATCTATTCGGCGGCGCGGCACCAGCCGAACCATACGGTTAATTAGTCGACCGTATCGCATCAGAAGTTTAGCCCGCGCCGGTTGAATGCGAATACTCAGTTCGATTGCCGCCACCAGCCCCAGGATGACGGTCTCGCCATGCAGCAGGCGGCCGTAACCGGTCGCATGTTCCACCGCGTGGGCAAAGGTATGTCCCAGGTTCAACAACAGGCGCGGTCCTGCTTCGCGTTCGTCCCGTGTTACTACCCTGGCTTTGTAACCGGCGCTCATCTCTATCAGCGACGACAACAGACGTCTGTCAAGCAGGTTGCCGCCGGCGAGAAGGTCTTCCATCACTGTCAACATCTTGTTTCCGCACAGGCCACAGTATTTGGCCACTTCCCCCAGTCCGGCGGTAAGCTGCCGGTCGGGAAGAGTGTTAAGTAAATCGCAATCGCACAGCACGAACGATGGCTGCCAGAAACAACCGATCAGGTTTTTGCCGCGGCGGTGATTGATTCCGGTCTTGCCGCCGATAGCGGCATCGGTCATACCCAGCAGCGTCGTCGACACCACTCCCCAGCTAACGCCCCTGAGAATAGTGGCCGCCACGTAGCCGGCCAGGTCCGAGGTTACCCCGCCGCCGCAGGCCAGGATGAAATCGGAGCGGCTGATTTCGTGACTGAGGAGGAAATCGTGCAGACGGGCGGCGACCGCGGCCGATTTGGATTTCTCTCCTACCGGTATGACCATCTCCTCACAAGGTTCTTTCAGACCCTTCAACCGGGCACGTATCTGCCGGGCATACAGGGCAAAGACCTGGGCGTCATAGAATATAAAAATCCGTCCCTTACCGGCATGTCGCGTCAGAGACTGCCTGATCTGTCTCAGCGCACCGGGGCCAATCACGATCGGATAGCTGTTCGGCTTAAGTTTTACATCAATGGTGATCATACCAGGTCCGAATCCTTTTATCGAGAAGTTGCACGGTCTGACTAACAGTCCTGTCGGTGGTGGAAACCTTGATGTCGGCCATGGCATAGACAGCCCGTCGCTGTTGCCGGAGACGTTTGATGCGTCTCAGGCGCGCCTGTCGCAGGGTCTCCCCTTTCCGTGGCTGCACCCGCAGGAGCGGACGCTCTCCCTGACCGGCGAGACGCCGATAGAGTTCCCGTGTCGAGCATCCCAGATACACCACGACACCGTTCTCCTGAATGCGCCGTCGGTTGCGCTCGCAGGCGAAGGCTCCTCCGCCCAGTGCTATTACCATCCTTGACTGTCCGGATGTGAGCAGGTTACTAATTACTTCCTCCTCCAGCCGCCGAAAGACAACCTCCCTGTCTTCGGTAAAGATCCGGTCAACGTTCTTGCCGCTCCGGTGCTCGATCAGAGCATCGGTGTCATGGAAAGACAGCTTCAGGCGTCGCGCCAGAAGCGGACCCAGTGTCGATTTGCCGGACCCGGAAAAGCCAATCAGGAAAACGCATTTCCGTCTATTTGCGAAGGAAGACATCATGTCTTTTCAAGCCTCGTACGATCACGAGATCAATCCGCGGGTCAGGCCAAAGACCCGCCGGAAAACGGGTTCGAAGGGTACGGCTTGTCCGGTCCAGATATCAAAGGAACGGATTGCCTGCCCCACCAGCATAGCTGATCCGTCGATAACCGTCAGGCCGGCCGCCCGCGCCTCGGCAACGGGCCGATTGTCATCGTTGTAATTGACATCATAGTACAGTCCGGAGACCGACCAGTCGAGTCCTTTCGGAAATGGACTCTCGGCCGGGTGATTCCAGCCACCCACCGGCGTGCAATTAACAATGATGTCGTAACCGGTTCCTGGTTGCATGGAGTGTGTGAACCTTGTGCCCACAATCGGCTCAATCCTGATTTGACTCAACCATCGCTGCAACGACTCACAGAAGGCCGGCAACTTTGACTCAGTTCGGCCGATGACAGTGAATTGCCGGACCTCGTAATCGGTGTACAGGCTGTAGACGGCTGCCCGTGCAACGCCACCACAACCAAGAATCAGGGCACGGCCGTGTTTGAGCTTCTGGCTGTAGGGGTGCAGCGGCAATGAAAATCCGTAGCAATCGGTGTTGAATCCGCGTAATACACCGGAGTCGACCGCCACTGAATTGACAGCCTCCAGTGCCCGGGCGATAGTGTCGATCTCACCAAGATACTCAATAACCGCCCGCTTGTACGGGATCGTGACCGACAGCCCCTGTACTCCTTCCTGCGCCAGACCGGTCAGTCGGCGGCCAAGTTCCTCAGGAGCAATGTTAAACATCTCGAATGTGCCCGGAATGCCGGTAGTTTCGAATATAGCCTCAAAGACATCGCCGGATCTGGAGTATGATATACCGTGACCGATCAGGGCGAATTTGTGTTGTTTTTTCATATTGAGATCGTGTCCAGCAGATCATAAAAACCGGGGCAGGAAATGTCAACCACGCTGTCATCATCCACCGTTGAAGGACCCACCAGGGAAAGGGCTGCTACCGAAAATGCCATGGCAATGCGATGATCACCGAAAGACCGGAAATCGGCTCCGGGATGGTTGGTTCCACCCTCGACGACAAGCCCGTCCTCGAGCCGGCCACACTTGACTCCCATTTCCTGCAGGTTCTCCAGAGTAGCCTGCAGGCGATCGGATTCCTTAAAGCGCAATTCACCGGCATCACGAATGACCGTGGCCCCATCGGCGAAAGCGGCCATAACTGCCACTATCGGCATTTCATCGATCAGTCCAACGGTAGCGGCGCCGGATATCTTGCGACCTTTCAGCATGCGACCGGTAACGGTAACATTGCCGCGCGGCTCGCCGGAAACGACCATCCTGTCCGAGATGACAACATTACAACCGATCGCCTTCAGATGATCGAGAAAAGCCGTCCGGGTCGGATTGAGACCGACCTGCTCGACCGTAATAGTCGCGCGAGCGATGGCAGCCGCCGCGAAAAAAAAGGCGGCGGTGGAAATGTCACCGGGAATATCAATAGTGCCGCCGCCGATACGGCTGCCGGCCGCCAGGACGATCTCCTTTCTGAATGACTCGGGCATTCGCATTCTAGTCTTGCGGGGATCATCCGGGTCCGGATGTCGTACCGGCCTGACTTTGCGAACCACGATAGAAGCTCCCAACTCATGCAGCATTATCTCGGTGTGATCGCGAGTTTCTTTCTCTTCGCGAATAGTGACGGCGCACCCCGATGCCAATCCAGCCAGCAACAAAGCTGATTTTACCTGCGCTGAAGCCATCGGCGGCTGGTACTCAAAATCCTGCAGCCGCCTCCCCCGAATAGTCATCGGCAGGTGATCGTCCTGCGTCGTTAGCTCGGCTCCCATTCGAGTGAGAGGATCGACAATCCGTTTCATGGGGCGGGCGCACAGTGATTTGTCTCCGGTAATGGTGGCTTCGATGTTGCTGCCGGCAACAATACCGCTGAGCAGCCTGGCGGTGGTTCCGGAGTTGGCACAGTCAAAGATCGTGTCGGCCGGTGCTGAGACATGGTGCGGAGGTGTCAGCACCAGTCCGTCGACTTCGGTACGTATCTGCACACCCAATTTCCGGGCAGCCTCCAGCGAAACGCGGCAATCGGCATTGTCCGGAAAATTTCGCACTTTTACCGCCTCCTGTGCCAGAATAGGCAGCAATGCCGCCCGGTGACCGATCGATTTATCCCCCGGCACGTGTATGATCCCGCCGATTTTCCTGACCGGTGAGATTGTACGTTTCATGCGATGTGCCTGTCCAGCACGGCTCCGACACCGCGCACGTCCTGCATCAACTGATTGAACATATCGGGTGATATCGACTGGGCGCCGTCGGAAAGCGCTCGCACCGGATCGTGATGGACCTCGACCAGCAAACCATCGGCGCCGGCGGCAATGGCTGCTCGTGACATCGGCACTACCTGGTTGCGTCGGCCGGTACCGTGACTGGGATCGACTATTATGGGCAGGTGACTGATCTGTTTAACTGCCGGTACCACCGAAAGGTCCAGCGTATTGCGCGTGTGATCGGCAAAAGTTCGTACTCCGCGTTCACATAGAATCACATTCGGGTTTCCTTCAGACAGCACGTATTCGGCCGCCATAAGAAACTCCTCGATCGTGGCCGACATGCCTCGCTTGAGCAGTATCGGCTGGTTTCTGCGGCCGGCTTTCTTAAGTAGAGAGAAATTCTGCATGTTGCGCGAACCAATCTGAATAATGTCGGTATAGCTCGCCACCAGATCGATGGTGTCGGTGTCGATAGCTTCAGTGACCAGCAGTAGTCCGAATTCCTCGCGGATACCGGCCATGATTTCCAGTCCGGCCTTACCCAGTCCCTGGAAACTGTACGGTGAGGTGCGTGGTTTAAAGGCTCCGGCTCGGAATATCTTAGCCCCCAGGCTGGATACTTTCTCGGCGATAGTCCGGCACTGGTCGCGGCTTTCTACCGAGCAGGGTCCGGCCATAACCACCAGGTCACGGCCACCGACAGCCACGTCTCCGACCTGGACAATGGTGTCCTGCGATCTGGTATCACGGCTCACCAGCCGGTAGGGTTTGTCGACCCGAACAATTTCGCTGACTCCCGGGCGGGTAAGTATCCCCTCGGGATCAAACGGCAGTTCACCACCGGATACTTCGATAGTGACTCGCGAGGTCCCTCTAACCGGGTTTGTCTTCAGGCCGATAGCCTGAAGCTCCCGGCAGACGTTTCTGACCATCTCCTGGTTGGCTGAACGTCGCATTATCACTATCATTGACAACTCCCGGAAGTCATTTAATCACCGGCACAGTGCTTTCACGGCGCTGCTACATTTCCTGTGGCGCCTGCAATCCCAGCAGGTGCAGACCTGTCTTAAGAACGAGCTGCACCGCACTGACCAGGGTCAGCCGAACTGCCGACAGGGCCGGATCATCAGAGACGATCTTGTCAATTCGGCCTTGCGCATCCTTGCGCTGGTAAACCTTGTTGAACGCCGCCGCCAGTTTCAACAGGTGGACGGCCACGAAATATGGGTCATAGTTGCGGGCAGCGTCAAGAACAGACTGGGGAAAATCAGCCAGCAGTTCCACCACCCGCTCTTCCTCATCGCCCTTAAGCAGTGCGAAATCGACGTCGGCACCGATCGGTCGCCCGTAGTGCCGCATCAGGGAACAGAGCCGGGCATGAGTATACTGAAGGTACGGCCCGGTCTCACCCTCGAAACTGAGTGCTTCTTCCCAGCTGAAATTCACGTCCTTGCGACGTCGCACCGACAACTGTGAGAATATCACCGCCCCGATACCGATCATACGGGCGGTTTCATCGATAGCCTTAAGGTCGGGATTCTTTTCTAAAATCTTGTCACTGGCCAGATTGACCGCCCGGTTGATCACGTCCTCCAGCAGAATGATGTTGCCGCGCCGGGTCGACATGGTTTTGTCACCGAACTTCACCCAGCCGAATTCGATATGCTTAATCCGACCGGTCATGCGATCATCCGGCTTAAGATTCTCGGCATCCTCCAACAACTCAATAACCTTGAAGATCTGCTTGAAATGGTCAGCCTGCGAGGAGGCTACCACGTACAGAGATTCCTCGAAACGGTACTCTTTCCAGCGATAAATCAGGCCGGCCAGGTCACGGGTAGCGTATAGAGTGGCGCCGTCTGCTTTTTTCAGCAGGCAGGGCGGCAGTTGCGGATCATCAAGATCGACCACCAGCGCTCCCTGTGAGAGACTGGCCAAACCCGTCTGCTGCAACCGCTCAATAACCGGTTCCATTTTGTCGTTGAGAAACGATTCGCTGGTGATCCAGTCAAACTCCACACCTAACAGGCGATAGACGCGATCGAATTCTTTCAGCGAAATATCGCGGAAATTCCGCCAGATCGCCACGGCCTCCTGATGGCCTTCTTCAAGCTCCTTAAACGCCTGCCGGGCTTCGTCATTGAGAGTATCATCGGCTTCAGCCTCATCGTGGAACCTGACATATAAATCAAACAGTTTGCCCACAGCGTCATCTTTAAGATCAAGTTCCCGGCCCCATTTGCGGTAGGCGACAATCAGCTTGCCGAACTGAGTTCCCCAGTCGCCGAGGAAGTTGATGCCTACCGTATCATAGCCCAGTTTTGCCATGATGCGCTTCAGCGAGTAACCCAGGATGGTGGTACGCAGGTGCGAGATACCGAACGGTTTGGCAATGTTAACCGATGAATACTCCACCAGGTACTTGCATCCGGCGCCTTCATCGGAATCGCCATACTGTTCGCCTTGAGCCAGTACGGAGCTGATTGTCTCCTCTGCCTGTGAGACAAAATCTACCCGGCCGTTGAGAAATCCCCGGCCGTCGAGACTCGCCACACCAGTAGCTACGGTAGCCGGAGCCACGCGGGCGGAAATTTCCTGCGGAGAGCAACCCAGAAGCCGGCCATACTTAAAAACGGGGAATGCAAACCGGCCCATTTTCGGGTCCTTGGGTTTTTCAAGGTTATCCTGTATGAAATCAGGGTCAAAGACCTCCGTGTCGCCGGCTGCCCGGTACTTATCGGCAAAAACCTGACGAAAAGCCTCGGCTGTAGATTCGGCGAACTGCCGCCGGAAGCGGTCTTTTTTCATACCGTGTGCGTCGGAGTTTTCCATCGGGCAATGATATACCATGCAGCCGTCTGAGGCAAGTTACAACTGTGATACTGCGAACCCGGTGGCGCGATTTTCACTATGGCGGAAAAAGCGAAAAAACATCAGAGATGACAGCACATAAAGAATGACGGTGATATTCATGGTCACTGTGTAACCGTAGGCTTCGATCATACTACCGCCCAGTGCCGTAGCCACCATCCGGGAGGAAGTCCAGGCGACCATTAGCAGAGCATTCACCAGGCCTTGCTCCTGCTTCTGGGATAACTCCATGCCGAGGTTGGTGATAATGGGCACGCCGATATTCATCAGACCGCCCCTGATAACGAAGGCAGCAATGGCCAGCGGCAAACTGTAGGTGTAGGCTAAGATGAGCAGGAAGGGTATGGAACTCAATTGTGTTAATACTACAGCTCGCACGAGACCAAACTTGCGTGCCAGCACCGGTCCCGCCAGCGAACCGATCAGCATGGCCAATTGGACCCCGAAGAAGCAGCCGCCAATTGCATCGGGCGCCAGGTGGAACCGATCGCGAAAATAGAGATTGAGAAACGGGATTATCAGACCTGCCCCCAGCCCGATAGCGAAGTTGACCGATGTAATCTTGAGGTAGAACCGACCCCTCTTCTTCAATTGTGCTGGAGTCAGAGTTACCCGGTTTTCCTCTGCCGATGGTTGGGAAGCCCGTATCAGTAGAAACGGTATCACTGCCAGCAGACTGACTGTGATCCCGACATAAATCGTGTACTGGTATCCGAATACGGTGTTGTTGAGAAGATCAGCGATATAGGTGGCCAGTTTGCCGGCTCCCAGAGAACCGACCATACCGGCCAGGATCATAGTACCAAAGGAAAATGAAAACAGATGTGTCCGTTCGACAGGGGTTGAGTTGCGCATATAAAACGGCCCCGCCGCCACTCGATAAAAAGCGAAGGTACCCCCGGCCAGGAGAGAAAATAAGACAAGCATGCTCAGTGAACGGTACCAGACGATCCCAAAACTGAAGGCTGCAAACAGAACGCAAGCCACCACCAGGATTGGTTTCAGGCGGACACGACTCAGCAGCAGCGCCGCCGGAATAGCCAGCAGAGACACGCCTGCGGAACGCGAAGACACAATTAGTCCGATCTGACTTTCGGCGAAACCGGCTTCCTTGAGATAGAGGTTCAGCAGCAGCAGGAAGACCTGCATATTGATGGCCATCAGAAAGGAGCCGGCCAGATACAATTTAGCGTTGCGTGAGAAACGGCCGATATCGTAGAAGTATCGTTTCAGGCCGCGTTGCACCCGGAGCAGCCCCGGGTAGGGCTCACCTGGAAACATGTCAGCAGTAGCCACAGTCAATACCTCGTGACTATGCCGTCAGATGGTGCGGTTACATCGGCAGCATGAACTTGGTGACAATGGTTGCGACAACAGCCACCGGTTATCTGCCACAGCGTCATTTCCAGTCAAAGGTGCCCTCGCAAACGAACTCGACCGGACCATTAAGACCAATAATATCAGTGGCGGCGTCCCAATTGACTTGAAGATCACCGGTGGCAAACTGCACCCGGCAATTTCGTTCGGCATGGCCCAGCATTACGGCAGCGCAGACCGCGGCAGCGGCACCGGTGCCGGATGAACCGGTTGCTCCGGCCCCTCGCTCCCAATCCGCCACCCGCAGCAATTGACGATTTACCACTCGTACGAACTCAACATTGGTACGGTGGGGAAACAACCGGTGTCGTTCGATTTCGGCTCCGAGGGTATGCCAGTCGAATTCGAAATCATTGACGAACAGGACCGTGTGAGGATTGCCCACCGCAACACAGGTTACCGGGAATTTCGTCCCTCCCAGGGTCAACGGCGTATTCAGCATATGTCGGAACCTGGTTTTCACCGGTATCCGATCGGCCCGAAACTCCGGCCGCCCCAGTTCGGTATAGACCTGGCAGCTATTCCCGGCTGATGATCGGATCGTCACCTCGTCGATACCACCGGCTGTCTCAAATCGAAAACGTTTTTTCCTTCTGTCCCGGCGATAGCGGTGCACACCGGCAATTCTGAGACCATTGCCGGACTTCTCAGCCCAGCTTCCGTCGGCATTGTACACATCCAGCCGGCAATCGACTCGTCGGCCTTGTGACAGACAGAGAACTCCGTCGGCACCGATACCGCTACGTCGCCGGCAAACAGACCGGGCCAGTCGCCCCATACGAGACCTGCTTATTCTGGCCCAGGGGTGCTGAATTATCAGAAAATCATTTTCGAGAGCGTGATACCGACTGAAACGAATCTTCATAATGTACTGATTGAAACATCCGGGTCCGAATGAGGCAACAAAAAAAGCCCGCAGTCGAGATAAGCCGACCGGCACCTGAATATCATCAGCAACAATGATGAATGCTGTTTTGGCGGAACGACGTTTCTTTTTTACATATTCTCGGTGAACAGTGCAGCCAGCCTGTTAATTCCCTCCACGATACCCTTGTGACTGGCATTGGAGAAGTTCAGCCGCAACGTATTCGCCCCACTGCCGTCGGGATGGAACGGTTCACCATATACATAAGCAACTTTCATCTCTACCGCTTTGGGAAGCAGCTCCCTGGCCGACATGTGAGCAGGCAACTGAACCCACAGGAACAAGCCTCCCTCCGGCTCGGTCCAGGTGATGCCTTTGGGGAAAGTATCCCGCATCGTTTTTATCATAATATCCCGCTTGACCCGGTAGTCGGCTTTCAACTTTTCAATGTGAGGCTCCAGCTTACCGGCGGCAACATATTCGTAGACAATATACTGGCAGAGCGTATTGGTGTGCAGGTCGGTACACTGTTTTACCTTTTCAAACAGCAGCATAATATCCGCCGGACCGTTCATCCAGCCTATGCGCAGACCGGGAGTCAATACCTTGGAGAAAGTTCTCAGGGCTATTACGATGTCGCCGCCGATCGACTTCAAGGTGGGCAATCTCTCACCGGAGAAGTGGATATCGCTGTATGGGTTGTCGTCGATAATGGGGGTATTGTGCTTCAACGCAAGATCAACCAGCGCTTCACGGCGTGAAACCGACATGGTAATACCGGTGGGGTTCTGGAAATTGGAGACGGTGTAGATCAGTTTGGGACGATATTTGATCAGCTTTTCTTCCACCTGTTCGATGATCATTCCCTGGTCGTCCATATCGACCGTAGCATATCGTGCCTGGTAGTAATTGAACGCCTGCAAAGCCCCGACGTAGGTGGGTCTTTCGGTTAATATGTAGTCTCCGCGATCAACAAACGCTCGTGCTACCAACTCGATTCCCTGCTGCCCGCCGGCGGTTACCAGTATGTTTTTAGCTTCGCTGGTGATGCCCCGTTCGGTAGCTCTGGCTGCCAACAGCTCCCGTAGCGGTGTTACACCCATCGATAGTGAATACTGCACGCAAATGGGGCCATATTTGTCGATAGCTGTCGCCATTGCCTCCTTCAAATCATCCAGCGGAAACAACTCCGGAGCCGGTAAACCGCCGGCAAAGGAAATAACGCCAGGCTGAGAGGATATCTTGAGTATCTCTCTGATCACTGAAGCTTCCAACTCCAGCACATGAGGAATTATCCGCCACTGCTCGGTGCGTACCATATTGACCTCATCAACTAACACTACACAATCCTTTCTTCCCCTTGAGACAATCAGGGTCTTTTCAACCTAATGATACGTCAAAGGTCGCAATATGGCAATGGAAAAAGCTGCGTTTGTTAAATGAGTAACGACGACGGATCACTGGTTTTTCGGTTTGGACGATAAATGTACCAATGAACGGAATCAAGCTACCGGTCTTTAGATCATATAATAGCCGCTTTGTAGTCTTAGCTACTGTGTTAAGTACCCGCGACTTAGAGTCTGTAAAAAAACCTCTGCATCACATCAAAGCGGAGGAGCGGCAAGTCGATCGCAAACAGCATTAACGGGGGGGATCACAGTCACGTAGGGCAGGTCTGTCTTCAAACCTGCTATTTTTACCCCAAAAGGCGGATTCGAAGGGGGCATCGCCCCTCTTAAAGGATCCG
>JBDRNJ010000088.1:0-24074 GCA_043811375.1 bacterium
CTCCAGCGATAACGTAAATCTTTGTCTGTAAACCACAAGTTTACCACGGGTTTGACTCCTTTCATTTGGTTCGAAAGACTCAAAGTCAAACCCGTTGTTATTTCAATCTACCAATTTACACAACTTAGTTTACACTACCCTCGCTTCTCTGGTTCATGGTACAAAAACGATGGCGTCTTGCTGTTGCCAATTTACATGCAACCGTTTCCGTGCAGACCCTCGCTGTCACTCCAGCGAAAGCTGGGGTTCGGTAGGTTGGCGTTCCGAGTGAGTCCGGTGTCATACGGACGAATGAGAAACCCGACATCTATACTGCCGCTGTTGTCAACGTCACCACGTTTGTCACAGCAGCCAAAGCTCTGCCAGTAATCCTGGTTGACGCTGTAATTGACCGACGTGCCAATCGCAACCCAAAATGTCAGCTACTCCGGAGCGATAATCTTGAAGCACTGGGGCACATCGTGCCAACTGGGCGTAATCTCATCGGGGTCCAAATCGGGATTGTCAATATCCCAGATCCACGGGTGAGTGGGATGGAACCAACTGGAATCGATACAAATTTCATGACCAATGAACGAAGGATCGATAGGGCCAATCTGTATGGTGATAGCGACATCATCGAATCCGGCATCCATCCCGGGGGCTCCCAATCCCACATTCGATGGTGCGAATCCGATAGTGTCGGGGTGGGAGCCGGTCAGAGGAGCGGGATCATCCTCCCAGGGTACATAGTTGATATTGTCAAATAGACCTTCCATTTCCTCAGAGACCCAGCCGGTGGTCGCTGTCCAACTTAGCTCGTCAGTGGTCGGGGAATATATCCGGAAACCCAGGCTCATCGCCTCGAGCACTTCGCCGGTACTGTTGTTGAGTCGAATATGAAATGTGATCGGTTCCCCGGTCCTGACGCTGCCGATGTCAGCCGGTTCATGATCATTGATGTGGTCTAATAATACTTGAAGAGGTCGTTTTGCCCCTATTGTGAAGCAGAGCTCCTCCTCCCATTTGGGTACATTGTAACCACCGTATTCTGTGTCCCAACGCCAGGTGCGGCCATCCGCTAAGTTACTTTTGTCAATGCAAATCTGCTTACCCTCGAAGGAAGCATCAATAGGCCCAATCGTCACGGTCATAACCTCCCCGGCCCATTTAGGGTCAAGTGCGGAACCGGTGGCGACTCCGTTAAAACTTATCGTGTCGGCACCGGAGCCGAGGGCAGGGACTCCGCTTACGGGAATGTCCGGGTCGAGTATCCCAGCAATTTCTGCACCCGGTAAGGCGGTGGTGGTGGTCCAATCAATGTCGTCAGGCGAATGTATACGGAAGGCGAGAAGTAACTCTTCGATACCTGATGACGCCTCGTCACTCATGTAAATGTGAAACGTGATCTCCTCCTCGGCAAATACAACGCCGGTCTCCCGGAGCCCATCGGTTTGGCTCACAGACAAATAAACACCCGGCATCTCGTAGGTGAAATTCGTGTCATCCTTGTCTTTGCAAGCAAAGGCGGCGATGGCCAGGATCACGATAAGAACCCGTGACGGCTTGTTCTGCATGATGGTTCCTCTCTTGTTATAACATTTCTCAATGTCCTACTGAACGACCATAGCCCCGCGACAATGTTGTGTCAAGTAAGAACTAACATGGTAAATTTATACACTGAAAACTATCGAACTTCATTGGAAACGAGACGATGACGGTAGATCATGATGATGCCTGATGCAACAGCCAGAATAATCGCCATCAGTTGAGTGGTAGTCAACGGCCCTATCCAGACGGTCTCTTCGCCGCGATAAAACTCGATAATGAAGCGGGCCGCTGCGTAGAGGGAAATGTAGGCCAGCATCACCTGACCCGGATATCCCCTGCGGGTACGCAATCTCATAAGAAAGAGAAAAATAACGAAGGTCGCGCACGATTCATAGAGTTGAGTGGGGTGTAAGCGAACGCCGATTGGTACTCCTGTTTGTTCGTGTGCCAGCGCCGTAAACTCGACCCCAACCCATGACGTTGTCGGCGTACCCCAGCAGCAGCCGGCGGCGAAACATGCGAGGCGACCGATTGCTTGTCCCAGCGCAATTCCGGGAGCGAAGGCATCGGCAACAGTCCAACCGGGAAGTTTGTAAAAGAGGGCCAGCCCGGCGGAGACCGCCAGGGCACTCAGGAAACCGCCGTAGTAGACGCCTCCTCCGTGGAGAAAATCGACCGAGAAGATCCGTTGCCAGTCATTACTCCACACACTCCACTCCATGAATACCATTAATAGCTTAGCGCCAACCAGCCCGGCAATGACACCTCGCAGAGCGACCCTCGTGCACAGCTGTCTATCCAGGCCGTACTTGACCGCATTGTCAACTGCTACGCGAATGCCCAGAAAAACAGCAATCGCCAGCACCACACCGTAGACCGGAATCGGAATGCCCGCGTAGGGGAGTTCAAATAGCACCGGATACATAGCCGCTTAAGAATTCTCCATTCCAAACGTCTGCTTACAGCTTGAGTACCTACGATTGAAATCTAAGACATCGCGAGCCGGTTGGCAATGATCTCCTGGATGATGTTTAGTTGTAGGTAATATGTTTAGAAGTGTGAAAAAGACAGACAGAGTCGGCACACTAGTTCGTGCCGACCCTGTCCACAGTTGATACTGTGTCTATCTTTAGACCGACGCGCAGCCTAACACCCCGGTGGTGGAGGACCGCCCTGGAACAAGTACGCCACCAGGTACGTCAGGTCGCCGACGTCAATGCTGCCTGTGCCGTCGACATCACCTTCATCTTCGCATGGGGGTGGTGGACCACCCTGAAAGAGGTAGGCAACAAGATAAGTCAGGTCACCTACATCTATACTGCCGGTGTTGTCAACGTCACCACGTTTGTCACAGCAGCCAAAGCTCTGCCAGTAACCCTGGTCGACACTGTAGTTGGCCGAGGTGGCTCCACCTACTGCTGTCTGCGCCAGCGTGCCCATCAGCAGGAAGTTGGCCGATGAAGCATTGGTACCACCGCCGGAGATCACTTGCCAGTTGATCTCTTCGCCGGACATTGGCGCGGCCGGTGACTGGCTGACCGGCGGTGTCGGTTCTGTTGTCGTACTCGCTGGTGGTGTTGCCGTTGTGGACGCAGTCAATTCCTGCTTTTCTGACGTCACCGCTTTTGGCTGCGAAGACTTCGTCTTGTCACCCGCCAGGGCCAGACTGACTGCAAGCACCAGACAGAGCAGCAGCGTCAGAATCGTCGTACTATTCGGATTCTTCATTGAGTGCTCCTCTGCCTTCGGCTCGTTCCAGATCCTCTTTCATCCGCTCGTAGTTGAAATGCTTCTCAATCGGCTGGCCGTGTTCTTCCGGATTCAGGTAAGTGCCGATCTCAGTCGTTGGCTTGTCGACTTCGACCTGAATACGATGGGCCTGCGCCCACTTGTCGTTGCGAATCCCGGTCACCTGCCAGCTAACTTCTCCGAACGCCTCGCCGCCGGCGATACGGAACTGGTTGCCGTTGATCTTCTCGGCGATATAGACAGGTGCAAAGCCACCTATGCAAGTCAACTGATACCGGAAATCCATGTTGAGCGTTTCGAAATAGTCCGGCATGGTTACTGTCGCCTGGCCATCGGCATCGAGGGTTACATTGCCGTTGTAGATATTCATCATATCCGGTGACTCGACAAAGCTGTGCTGCAGGTACTTGTGCTCCGGGTCAAGCGGGTGATCGATCTTGAATGAGCCGCCTGTCTTGGTCAGAGTTCCGAACACGCCGACATTACCGCTGAAGTAGCCGGCATAGCTTACAGCGCCAGTACCAAAAGACGTGCCCATGATGGCGTAAACGGACGTGCCCATACCACCGTAAACAGATGCCCTCACACCGTAGGAATCCCCGCTTATATTTGAACTTTGGCCAACGTAGGCCCTCACGCCGTAGCGGTCGCCGCCACCGGTGATATTGTTGTTCACATTTGTGTAAAGACCGTATGCAGCCCCGGGGCCGTAACTGGAACTCCCGACATTAGAATACATCCCGTACAAGGTGCCATCCCCCGTGTTGTCCATGTCGATAGATTGCGCATAACGTGTAATTGATGTGTTATATTTCCTTTCGATCCTCAAGAGATAGAGGCTTGATGGGGCTTCATCGTCACCGATACGGACCCCGCTGTTGTTAGCACGGAAGGTGCTGTCACCGATCCGAACGTTTGTCGGCGGGTCAAAGAAGTTATCAGCCGTGAAGTGATTGACCTTAGTTCGAGTCGCAGCCGTTCCATTGACTTTTGTGGGCTGTATGTTGGCAGTGGTGCTGATGTCGGCATCGATAATCTCGCCGTCCATGATATCACCGGAGTAGACGGAGTTGGCGGCCAGCTCTGACGCTCCCACGGCATCAGTGGCCAGGTCGTTGGCCGTGAGCGAATTGTCAACTACTTCCGAAGTCCCCACAGAGTTGGGTGCCAGATCGTTAGTGGTGAGAGAATTGTCGGCCACTTCATCGGTGCCCACAGCCCCCGTGGCGATCTCGTCGGCATTAACAGAATTGGTGGCCAGGTCGTTAGCGGTGAGTGAATTGTTATCAACCTCCGACGAACCGACCGCATCGGGAGCAATTTCATCCGTGTCAACAGCATCAGTGGCGATATGGTTGGCGGTGATGCCATTGGTAGTAACATTGAGCGTCACCGGACCGGAAGTGCCGCCACCGGAAAGACCACTGCCGGCATTTACCGCCTCGATATCGCCCGTACCTTCGTTGTCCACGCCGTCGGCAAACCCGGCCGGCATACCGGTGATATTGCCCCAGTCGAGATAGTAAGCCGGTGGTTGAGTCCCTAAGTTTGTAGCATCCTGCGCCAGTCCGGCTGTATCGGACCGCAAGGCGTGATACGCATACGACGCCGACACCAGTTTGGTGCGGGGGATCATCTCCGGGTCGGTGTCGACCGTGATACCCAGCCAGCGCAGGGTGTCGGTGAACAGATCATGGTCCAGTGCCGGCTGCGGCGGAACGCCCAGCAGGACCTCAAATAGGCCGTTGTCGACTTGAACGGTCTGGAAAGCGCTGTTCCATTTTTCGTTGGCCGGGGCGCTGGCTGATGGATCGTTCCAGATAATGAACTTCATCAGAACCGGACCGTTGTAAGCGGTGCCGCCCGAATTCAGCAGCCGCCCCTGGTAGCTGATCGCCTGCGGCACTTCCGCGGTGGCCAATGAGGCCAGCGCCAGCACCGCGATGATGAGTGTTACTGTGAGTGTTACCATTCGAGTCATGGTGTTACTCCTCCTGTTGGTTTGATATTGTGGATTACATTGATTGTTGCCGATGAGATTGCCGCGTCGCTGTGCTCCCCGCAATGACGCACGGTCTGGTAGGTCGGAACCCCTGTTGTTCCGACAAAGGCATGCAAAAAACCCAGGGCAAGCCCTGGGCCACCGGACCTTCGCGGTAAGTGAATGTTGCCGAATGTACTTCAAATGTTGTCATCAACCCTGTTGTCTGCTGTCACGGCTGCCACTTCCTGGCAGCCCTATAGGCAAAGTATACCCTCTGATCGACCATTTGGCAAGGGATTTCTCGTGGTCTGGCGACGGAGTGATGTGATGACACCGGGCGGCAACTCCTCTGCCCCATGCCACATTCAGAAACCTTACAGCCTCAATGTCAAGGTGTCTGACCGCTGCCGGATGTCAGCCCGGTCATGACAATCTTCACCCCGCCGATATCGGCGTCTTCGATACGTACTTCCCCGCCGAGTTCGGAGATGATCTTGTGCACCGTCGGCAGACCGAGGCCGGTGCCGGCTTCTTTGGTTGTAAAGTATGGTGTGAAAACTTTGTCGCGCAGGTCGTGTCTGATTCCGGGACCGCTGTCGGAAAACGTTATCTCGATAGCTTCGTCACGGCGTTTCGCCAAAATAGCGATCTGTCCCGGTTGTCCGTCCAGCGCCTCCTTGGTGTTGTTAAACAGGTTGATAAAAACCTGACGGAGGGCGTCCGGGTCGGCCTCTATCTGCAAACCCGGTTCGACATCCACCTCAACTGTCATGTTCAGCTTTTCCGCCTCCGGCTGGAAGAACTCGACGCTGTGCCCGATCAGATCACCCAGATCGATCGTGCTCCGTCGCTTCCTGTCTTCGTGAGCCATCACCAGGAAACGGCTGATAATATCGTTAAGGCGTTTCGTTTCGGCCTTGATCTGACCGATGAAGGAGCGATACTCTTCGGCGTTTTCAGCAGGAGCAAACTCCGCACTCAGCCGTTGAGCGGCAATGGAGATAGTGTTTAAGGGGTTGCGGATTTCATGCGCCACCCCGGCGGCCAGGTGACCCATCTCAGACAAACGCTCCCGCCGGGCCGACCGCCGCTCAAACTCCTTGAGACGAGTTATATCGTAGACCACAATCACCACCCCGCCCGGCTCGACTTTCAAACGCGAACTCGCTATCAGTAAATCTCTGGCGTCACCGGC
Source organism: bacterium (assembly GCA_043811375.1). Taxonomy (GTDB): domain Bacteria; phylum Zixibacteria; class MSB-5A5; order GN15; family FEB-12; genus JBDRNJ01. The sequence continues at coordinate 6,459 of JBDRNJ010000088.1, forward strand.
CACGGAGACTGAAACTTCCATATCCGACACGGACTCATTTGCATCGGCCAGTCGCACCAACCCGGGAGCAATTGGTTTGATAATCTCATCCCAGCGACGTCCCATGCACTCATCGAGACCCAGTATCGATCTGAAAGCATGGTTAGCCAGCGAAACAGTACCCGTCCCGTCAATTGCCGCCACGCCGGTGCGCATTTCATCGAATATCTTGTCGGTGATCGTCTTGATGTGCGAATACTGTCGGGCCAGTTGTAGGCGTTTGCGACGGGCACTGATATACAGCAAGACCACAACCGTCAGCACAAAAAGTACACCGGCCAGGGCGATCATCTGGCGATCAAACCCCCGGGATACTACGTAGAAGCCATCCAGCGACAACCCCACCCGTAACAACCCGAAGGGATACCGGCTGGTGGCAAAGGGGCGTACCAACTCCAGCACTTTTTCTCCCTGGAACTGATACACGCGGTGGGAAATACTGTCGGCATCAAGTGCTCCGGCCAGGAACTCATCGGACTCAATCGACAAAAGCTGACCGGGCGAGCGTGATGAAAAAACAATCCCCTCCGTGGACTGGTACATGACGTATGCGACACCCTTTTCGCGGGCCATTTTTTGAGCCAGGTAGCCGATCTGGGTCTGCTCCAGGGCATTGAGGTAGTAGACGGCATCGGCCACAATCACCACTACCCGGTCGAGACGGTTGGTCAGTTCGAGATAGTAGTGAACCGCCTCGGCCGGACCGTCACCCTCTTCCAGCAACAGGACGTAATTGTCTTCAGGATTGGTCAGCAGCTCACCAACCTCGCGATAGACGAAATCAGGAATCGTCACCACCGGCCCGCCGACAATACTGCCGGCCACCGGCAGGGAATCAACTCCGAACAGATACAAACCGTACAGGTTATGAGTTTGGGCGACACTGGCCAGTTGCCGATCGGTGACAGTCGACAGATCGACATCGGCCAGATCGACCACGATCTCGGCATAGCGTCGGTGGACGAGATAGTCGTAGAAGGTCTCCGACACAATCGCATTTTCGGCCGCCTGGGCCAGCGCTTCGGTGAAAGCTTTACCCTGCAGAACCAGCAACTCAAAGCTGTCGGAGCGGCTCTGCCTGATGCCTACCCAGGTTAGAATGAATACGGCCACAGCCACCACTATGACAATGGTGGCCACAAAACGTTGATCGAGACGAGTCGATACCATCGGTCGCGGCTGACGCATAACCACAAGCTAATTGGATTGCACCCTGCTGACAACTACAAGTTAGGCCGTCGGCGCTGACTCCGGGACTGATACGGAGGTGCTTGATTGATGCCGTTGCGGCCTTTGCAGCGGGATAACGATTGAAAAGACGGCACCCCCATCCTCGCGATAAGCGATATCGCCGCCGTGAATATCGATGATCTTACGGCACGTAATCAATCCGATACCGTTGCTCTTACGTTTGGTAGTGAAACGCTTGACGAACAGAAGATGTTGCTTGTCCTCGGTCAAACCGGGACCATTGTCACTTACCTCTATCAGCACTGATTTTCGCGAGTCATTGTCGGTGAGGGCGGTACCGACCCGAATCGTCTTGTGACCCTCTTGATCCTGCACCGCCTCGGAGGCGTTGTACAGCAGGTTGACCAGGACTTGCTGAATCTGGGCGGCATCGACAGCCGCCAGCGAGAGATCAGATGACAGCTTTGTGATCACTTCGATGTTATCGAACTTGTTCTGGGGTTTGAGGAAGGCCAGAGTGTTTTGTACCAGTTGGTTTATATCTGTCGGTGAAAATACGGCATCGTCAGGATCGGCATCCATCAGACCATCGGTGAAACGGGCAATCCGATCAACGGTCTGTTTTATTACTTCAACCCGGCGCCGGAACTTCTCTTCATCATGCTTTTCCCAATGCAGCGGCAGCAGTTCGGTGTTGCCCGACAGCACCGCCAGGTAGTTGTTGATCTCATGAGCAATCTGACCGGCCATCTTTCCCCGCGTGTAGTAGCGATCGAGCCGGATCATCATCTCCTGGAAGCTCTTGCTTTCAGAAATGTCGCGGATGTGATACAGGTAGGCGGTAACGATTCTGTCATCAGTAAGGATCGGAGTAGCCACCAGGAAGGCCGGGAACACCGACCCGTCGCAACGTCGGCAGAGGATCTCGCAGGCGGCATTGCTGGTCGACAGTGGTCGGGTCGCCAGACGGTTGTGATCAACGTTGGTTATCAGTTCATCCACGTTCATACCCAGGGCATCCTGGCTGTCGTAACCGAAAGCCTCGACCGCCTGACGATTGAAGGTCATAATCCGACCGCCGGGATCAGCCGTCATCACGCTTGTCGGAGAACTGTCGATAAGGGCGGCCAGAAAAAGCTGGGCCTGCAGGAAACTGTGGTTGGCCCGCGACAGCAGGTAATTCGATTCCTTCAACTTCCGGTGATTCTGCCACAAAGCCTCGGACATACTATTGAAAGCCGTGATCAGTTTCTTCAGTTCAGCGTCGCCTTCGGTCTCCAACAGGATAAACCGTTCACCCTGAGCAGTCTGCTGCAACCCGTGAATCAATCGGTCCAGCGGACCCTGGAACCGGCGTGAGATCAAATAGACCGTCAGCAGCGAAACCAGAACCGAGCACAGAAATAACACCAACAGTGCATATTTTAGATGCGGCCTGCTGGATATGACCAGGTTGTGCTCGGACAAGATTGCCAGGACAGCCGTGGGGTCGGCACTATCCGCCAGTGAATAGTAGTTGAGCACATACCGCGAACCGCTCATTGAGGTGATCGGAAGAGTCTCCGGGTGGCTCAGCCCCATCATGATAATCTTTTGATCTACCAGACGTGACAAAGAATGTCCCGAGGCTTCAGATTGTTCCGCCGGTGCCGACTGCCCGAATGAGTAGACAGGTACGAGTCCCTGTTCACCGACCGGCAGGTAGATATCCGCGCCGACAATTGATTCTTCACCCTGAAACAGGGATGACAGTGACCGACGAGCCTTTTCGTCGATTATCCAGTCTCTTTCCCCGGACATCCCGACCCCCATAATGGCCATCGTCTTTTCCGCAACCCGTTGCAGTTCCGGCCGCAGTTGTACCGATGAGGAGTCCGGATTTTCCTGGCCGGGGAAGAAAACCAGGAGAGCTACCGCTGCAAACACAAAGAACACCTGAACTATGATGATGTTGCCCAGCCTAGTAAAAAAACCGGGGCGAGGCAGGTTCATCGTCGGATATAGAGTCTTCGATTTCATAACAATATTGCGTGTATCGACAGAGATCGGGGTTGTCTGAATCGATGACGAATATCAGGGGATAAAAGAACACCGGGAGTAGCGGAGGGGGGTACCTGACTCTAACGTCAGGCGGCCAGTAATCCGGCGCAGCGCCACTCCCGGATTATTGATTACAAACAAAATGCAATAAACGTCAAAGCAAACTGTATGCCCGTACCTCTATATCCGGCCTAATTACTGAAACCGACACAAGATACAGAACCACAGAGGAGAGGCAGATTCTCACACCAATACACTTACTGATCCTGACGGCGACGGAAACCGACGACGTAAGGAATACGCAAACGACTGCAGAACCTGCTCCCGGGCTTTTTACCAGAGACCATCTCTGGTGGTTCCCCTCCGGGCACCATTTTTTCGGGTCAGTCAGCCCAACCGAGAAGAGTTGTCAATGACCTGACATGAGCAGGTCACACCGAATGAGTGCCATCAGGTATTACGGGGCCGCCGGTCCTGGAGTTCCTCTATATGTTTCTCCGCCGCCACCGCCGCCGTGGTGCCGTCACCGACTGCGTTGGTAATCTGCCGTACCAGTTGCGACCGAACATCACCGCAGGCAAAGATGCCCTTGATCGATGTCTCCATCCGTTCGTTGGTCAGAATGTAGCCGCCGGCATCCTTGCGCAGCGCTTCCCGAGTAATATCAGAGTTGGGATGGAAACCGATAAAGACAAACACGGCGCCAGCGTCCAGGGTTGATTTCTCTCCCGTCTTGACGTTTTTCAGAGTGAGATCGGTTACCTGCCGCTCATTGCCGTTGACCGACTCGACCACACTATCCCAGACTACTTCAATTTTAGGATTATCAAAAGCCCGTTGCTGAATGATCTTCTGGGCGCGTAATTTGTCCCGGCGATGAATGATATATACTTTGGAACCGAACTTGGTCAAAAAGCAGGCCTCTTCAACGGCGGCATCGCCGCCACCCACCACCGCAATCACCTGGTCGCGGAAAAACGCCCCGTCACAGATGGCACAATACGAAACACCTTTGCCGGTATATTCCTGTTCGCCGGGCACACTCATTTTCACAGGTGAGCCACCGGTCGATAGGATAACGGCCCGGGCTCGATAAACGATCCCCGACGCACAATGAACCAGCCGGTCATCCCCGTCAACTGAGACTTCCTTTACTTCTTCCGTATGAACTTCCAACCCGAATTTCTTAGCGTGTTCGGCCATTTTCATAGCCAGATCAGCCCCGGATATACTCTCAAAACCGGGGTAGTCCTCGATTTCTTCCGTATTGGCAATCTGTCCTCCGGGAAGATACTTTTCCAGGACGACTGTCTTGCGCAGAGCCCTGGCACCATAAAGACCGGCGGTAAGACCTCCCGGACCGCCGCCGATTATAACTATGTCATAAATTTTTTCTTCACCCATTCTGGTTTTCCTTATTTTTATCCGCAGGGTACAACAGTTCAGCGGTACCTGTCATTCAACAATAACCAACAACAGTTATCACCAGTCAATTCCCCTCTGAGCCAATCTGCCCTTGCGATAAGGATGCTTGACGTCCCGCATCTCCGTAACAAGGTCGGCCTTCTCAATCAACCATCCGGGAGCGTCACGCCCCGTGATTACCAGGTGTAGGGCAGGGTTGACGGCTTCAAGAATCGACTCAACCTGACCCCGGCTGACCAAACCCAGTTTCACTGCCACGTTCAGTTCATCGAGTATAACCAATTGGAATCGGCCGGACTTTATTTTCTCGATCGCCAGACCAACACCCTCGTCTGCGGCTTGTTTGTGCTGGGCCAACTCTCTGGTGTCATCCATAATACCGACAAAGCCTTCACCGACCATATGCAACTCTACATTGGGCGTCAGCCGTTTCAACCCCTGAAGTTCCCCGCACTTCCAACTTCCCTTGATGAACTGAATTAGGCAAATATGCCAGTCATAGCCGACCGCCCTGACGCACATACCCAGGGCGGCGGTTGTCTTGCCCTTACCGTCACCGGTATACACTATCAGCAGACCCGGTTCATCGGCGTTGTTATTGTGGGACTTGCTTTTTTCCATCAAGACTTTCAGTTCCGGTTTTGTAGAAGTTAACGACCTGCAATCGGGATGTCAATGTAAGCCTGTGTTGCCGACAGGGGTCTCTCTCCGCAGTGTTTTCCCTTGATAATGGCCGCATTGTGGACTATGATGTAGCTATAGGAAAACAGACACACCAGGGCGCGACAGCAGGAACTACATATCTCGGGAGGTCTTATGGTAAGTCTATCACGCATAGCCTTTACGGGCTTGTTTATCACCCTGATTGCCGTCAGCGCAAGTGTCGCTTCCGGAGACGATCCGGGTATCAACGCACGAGTTTTCAGAAACCTTTCATCAATGCCGTTGGCTTTCACCGAAAACCAGGGGCAATGGGATGAGAAAGTGCTTTTTCGCGCCAACGCCGGTGGTGCAACCATGTGGTTTACGCATGATGGTGCCTACTACCAATTCACCCGGCGTATTCCAGTAGGTCCTGACATATCCGATCATGATGTCGGAACCGCAGTTCCGACCTACGGGACTGACCACGAACCCGACAGTATCGAAACCATAATGATCAAGGCCAACTTCGTTGGTTCTAATCCCAATCCCCGCATGGTTGGTGATGGCATACTGGACTACAAGTGCAACTACTTCCTCGGCAATGACCCGGCCCAGTGGCGCACTAATGTCCCCAATTACAGCGCCATCGTCTATGAAGATATCTACTCCGGCATTGATCTGAAGTACTACGGTAATGGTAAACAGATGGAGTATGACTTTATCGTCTCCCCCGGTGCTGATCCCGACCAAATTATGGTACGCTACGAGGGGGCGAAGTCGCTCTCAGTAGATGCGGCCGGCCGCCTGGTGGTCGAGACCGATTGGGGCAAAGTGGTCGAGCAACGACCTGTAATTTATCAGATAGAGAATGACTCCCGTGTTGCTATTGCAGGGGCATACATTCTAAAAGGCGCAAGCGCCTTCGGGTTTGAGCTGGGTAACGGATACGACCACAACCTTGCCGTTGTTATCGACCCGGTTCTTGAGTACAGCACCTATCTGGGTGGGAATGTTGGCGACATTGGCTATGGCATTGCGGTGGATGCTTCCGGGGCGGCGTACGTGACAGGATATACATCTTCCACCGATTTCCCAACCGAGAACCCGTACCAGACAGATCAGGGTGATTATGATGTTTTTGTCACCAAGCTGAGCAGCTCCGGCAACAACCTGGTCTATAGCACTTATCTGGGGGGGAGCATCGACGAACGTGGCTATGGCATCGCAGTGGATGCATCCGGAGCGGTCTATGTGACGGGACGAACATCGTCCACTGATTTCCCGACTGAAAACCAATACCAGACAGATCAGGGTAGCGACGATGTTTTTGTCACCAAGCTCAGTAGTTCCGGCAGCAGCTTAGTCTACAGCACCTATCTGGGGGGAAACGACACAGAAAATGGCGATGACATCGCGGTGGATGCATCGGGGGCAGCGTATGTGACGGGACGTACATATTCCACTGATTTCCCGACGCTCAATCCGTACCAGGGAACACTTCAGGGTGGCTATAATGCTTTTGTCACCAAGCTGAGCAGCTCCGGCAGCAGCCTGGTCTACAGCACCTATCTGGGAGGAAACACCGCCGACGATGGCGGTGGCATCGCGGTGGATACATCCGGGGCGGCGTATGTGACGGGCTGGACAGAGTCCACTGATTTCCCGATTCTCAATCCGTACCAGACAAATCTGCTGAGTAGCAGAGATGCTTTTGTCACCAAGCTGAGCAATTCCGGCAGCAGCTTAGTCTACAGCACTTATCTGGGGGGAAACGACACAGATAATGGCGATGACATCGCGGTGGATGCATCGGGGGCAGCGTATGTGACGGGGTTTACGTATTCCACCGATTTCCCGACTGTAAACCCGTACCAGACAGATCAGGGGGGTTCTGATGTTTTTGTTACAAAACTAAACAGTTCCGGCAATGATTTGGTCTACAGCACTTATCTGGGGGGAAGCAACAGTCTGGGGGGAAGCAACAGCGACTGGGGCAATGGCATCGCAGTGGATGCCTCCGGTGCGGCCTATGTCACGGGTCTGACAAAAACCCCCAACTTCCCGACTGAAAATCCCTACCAGACAGATCAGGGAGGTATTGATGCTTTTGTCACCAAGCTGAGCAGCTCCGGCAGCAGCCTGGTCTACAGCACCTACCTGGGGGGGAGCATCGACGAACGTGGCTATGGCATCGCAGTGGATGCATCCGGGGCAGCGTATGTGACGGGTGAAACAGAGTCCACCGATTTCCCAACCACGCCCGATGCCTACGACACCAGCTACAGCGGTAGCTGGGATGATGCCTTTGTGACCAAGATAGCGGATGACGGAACCACCGTGGATGAGATTAAAAGTCCGACGTTACCCGACGGTTTTGAACTGAGCCATAATTACCCCAACCCGTTCAATTTGCAGACGCAATTCGAGTTCTCACTTCCTCATACTTCGCATGGTAGAATCGAAATCCTCAACATACTCGGCCAGCACGTGACAACTCTCGCTGACAGGAGATTCCCAGCAGGTAGCTTCCGAGTTACCTGGGATGGACGAAACGCTGCCGGTCAGGAAGTATCATCCGGTGTGTATCTGTATCGATTGAGTACTGATGAATACACTCAATCGCGGAAAATGATACTTTTGAAATAGTCGGTGACCTGACGCATCTTGTAGCCTATTTATTCCAGGGCGGTCCTGACCCGGCGGCGTGTCCGTAGCCGGCACATTCTGGTTAATCTTGAATAACATACGAGGCTCTTCAATCCGAGGAGCCTCGCGTTATTTCGTGGGCGGCAGATGTCCCGAGGTTGTCCCACAAGGTGGTTCCGACAGGTCTTGCCGACGACGAAGTCGGAGGTGTGACCTGGCGGTAACTCTGGAAGTGCTGAATAGACAATAGAATCGCTAAACTGTCAGTTCACACGTTTGGTAAGCCAAACGCAAGAACTGACAGAACAATGAACTTTTGAGACAGCCTCTCCCCATCTGCCCCATTATTGATTGACGCGGCGCACGAGGACGTACGCCGCGCACAGATCCAGCATTGTAGGGCGGGTCCGTCTTCGAAACCGCCAGTCTTGTAGATACAAGGGCAGGTCTCATTTAAAGAGACCTGCCATCTTCTTCTGTCAATGGAAGCCACTTATGGTCGGCAAATCATAATCCGGCAGACCCCGGGTTAACCGTAACCTCAGTGCCGATTTCGTTTGACTGCTTCGTCATTTTTCCGTATCGTGGGGACAGTTCGGGTTATGGCCGGTCCGATGGTAGTAGGGCCGGGAAAAGGAAAAATCTGATGCAATTCACGAAAGCCGAGGAATACGGGTTACAGGGAGTTATGTATCTGGCAGAGAAGGATCATCAGAGTGTGACGCCGCTTTCGGAAATCGCCCGAGCCAATGACATTCCCGAAAAGTTCCTGGCCAAGATCTTTCAGTCACTGACACGGGCCGGTATTGTACGCTCCCACCGAGGTATACGCGGCGGCTTCACGATGGGCAAAAATCCGGAAGGTGTTACAGTTAAAGAACTGCTGGAGGCTATTCAGGGGCCCTACCACCTGATGAAATGCATCCCCGATATCAGCCAGTGCGGTAAATACCCCTTCTGTGCCCTGCGGGAACTCCTGATAATAGCAGAACAACGACTGGTGTCAACATTCGAAGAATATACTATCGCCGATCTCGGTACCTGGCAGAGTGAACAGAAAAGTCAGACCGGGGCTACCTCCTGACCGCAGCTTAATCAAGATTCCGGTTTACAACCGGCCGCCGGGATATTATCTTACAAGACTATTTTTTTGGGAAGGATGCGTTGCAGTAATGCCGGTTAAATCTGATCGCTGGATAATCGAAATGGCCCGACGCCATGATATGATCAAACCGTTCTCCGCCGAACAGGTGCGGTCGGGGATCAGCTTCGGTGTCTCGTCCTACGGTTATGACTTCCGTCTGTCCGATGAGTTCAAGGTTCTTGACTGCCGGGCAGTATCGGAGATCGATCCCAAAAACAGCTCCGCAACACACTTTGTGGACCAGCGGGCCGACTCGATCGTTATCGCTCCCAATTCGTTTATTCTGGGCCGATCCAAAGAGTACTTCAAGATACCTCGTGAGGTGATCACTATCTGCCTGGGCAAGTCCACTTATGCCCGCAGTGGTGTAATAGTCAATGTCACTCCTTTTGAACCCGAATGGGAGGGCTATGCCACGATTTCCCTGGCCAACACCTCCCCCCTGCCGGTACGGGTCTATGCCAATGAGGGGATTGCCCAGTTAATCTTTTTGCAGGCTGACGAGGAGTGTGTCAGCTCTTATCGCGACAAGAAAGGTAAGTATCAACGGCAGACGGGAATCACCCTGTCAAAATAGAGCCTAATGCCGATACCGTACTAAACGGGACTATTCATTAATCAGGAGTCAAACATGCCACAGGAAGCTGTCAAAGCGACAGACAAAAGTACCGATAAGAGCGGCCGGCGCCACATGGTTACCATAGACGGCAACACTGCCGCTGCCTATGTAGCGCACGCTACCAACGAAGTTATCGCCATCTACCCGATCACTCCTTCCTCCGATATGGGAGAGAAGGCCGACGAAAAATCAGCCCGGGGAGAAAAGAACATCTGGGGTGCGATCCCTACTGTTATTGAAATGCAATCCGAAGGGGGAGCATCGGGGGCGGTTCACGGAGCACTGACGACCGGCGCCCTGACTACTACTTTCACCGCCTCCCAGGGATTGCTGCTGATGATCCCAAACATGTTCAAAATTGCCGGAGAAATAACCCCGACCGTCTTCCACGTCTCGGCGCGGGCGGTGGCCACCCACGCCCTGTCGATTTTCGGCGATCACTCCGACGTCATGGCTACCCGCACCACCGGCTTTGGCCTGATAGCCTCCGGATCGGTGCAGGAAGTGATGGATCTGGCCCTGATCGCACAGGCAGCATCACTGGAGAGCCGGGTACCGATGGTACATTTCTTTGACGGTTTCCGCACCTCCCACGAAGTGCAAAAGGTAGAAGAGATCACGTTTGATGACATGCGCGAGATGCTCGAAGAAAAAATGATCGGGCAGCATCGACAACGGGCTCTTTCGCCGGATACGCCGACGATCAAGGGTACCTCGCAAAACCCCGACGTCTTCTTCCAGCATCGCGAGACCATTAACAAGTATTACCTGGCAACACCCGGAATTGTCCAGAAAGCGATGGACAGATTTGCCGGCATCGTCGGGCGCCGGTACCGATTGTTTGACTACTTCGGACACCCCCAGGCCGAGCACGTTCTGTTCATAATGGGCACCGGCGCCGAAGTGGTCCACGAAACCGTCAACGAACTGGTAGCCCGGGGTGAGAAGGTCGGCCTGATCAAAGTCCGTTTGTACCGTCCCTTCTCGGTTGAAGCGATGGGAGCGGCTCTGCCGGCAACCACAAAAAGGATTGCCGTGCTTGACCGGACCAAAGAACCGGGTGCCGTCGGTGAACCGATGTACACCGATATTCAGACTGCCGTCAACGAACTGCTGGACGCAGGCAAGGCGCCTTTTGCCGACCGCCCGCTGGTAGTCGGTGGCCGGTACGGATTGGGCTCGTCCGAGTTCAACCCGCCTATGGTCAAAGCCGTTTTCGATAACCTGAAGCAGGAAAACCCCAGAGACCATTTCACGGTCGGTATCACAGACGACGTTACTTTCACCTCCCTTGAATCTGACCTCTCTTTTGACCTCGAGGGCGAAAACTTCCGGGGCCTGTTTTTCGGTCTCGGCGCCGACGGCACCGTCGGGGCCAACAAGAACTCCATCAAGATCATCGGTGAAAACACGGACAACTACGCCCAGGGATATTTCGTCTATGACTCCAAGAAGGCCGGGGCGGTAACGGTCTCGCACGTCCGGTTCGGCAAGGATCCTATCCAGAAACCTTACCTGATCACTTCCGGGCAGTTTGTTGCCTGTCACAATTTCTCATTCCTGGAAAAGTACGACATGCTCGGTCGGCTTACCGAGGGCGGTACCTTTCTGCTGAACTCGCCGCATGGCCCGGACGAGGTCTGGGACAGGATACCACGAGAAGTTCAGCAGCAGTTAATCGACAAGAAAGCCCGCTTCTTTGTGATCGATGCCATATCTCTGGCCAGGGAACTTGGCCTGGGGGCACGTATCAACATGATCATGCAAACGGCGTTCTTCCTGATATCCGATATTCTTCCGCAAGACAAGGCGATCAAGGCTATCAAGGATGCTATCCTCAAGACCTACGGGTCCAAGGGTGAAAAAGTGGTCAACATGAATTACGCCGCCGTCGACAGTGCCGAGGCCGGTATAAAGAAAGTCAATTACCCACAAAAAGTCACCAGCAGCATAGTCATGCCGCCCACGGTGCCCGATCATGCACCGGAATTCGTCAAGGCCGTCACGGCCGAGATTATCGCCGGTCGCGGCGAGTCGTTGCCGGTTTCGATATTTCCCGATGACGGCACCTACCCGACGGCTACCACTCAGTTCGAGAAACGCAATATCGCTGTCGACATTCCCGTCTGGGACACCAAAGCCTGCATCCAGTGCAACATCTGCTCTATCGTATGTCCCCATGCTGCCATCCGCCCCAAAGTCTTTGACAAAAAGTACCTCGACCAGGCCCCTGAGGATTTCCTGTATGTCGAGGCTATGACCAAATCATTGAAGGGGCTGTACTATTCTCTCCAAGTGGCCCCTGAGGACTGCACCGGCTGCGAGGTTTGCGTGAATGCCTGCCCGGCGTTTGCGAAAGATGAACAGGGTAACAAGACCGACATCAAGGCTATCTATATGGCCCCTCAGGCGCCCATCCGGGAACGCGAAAAAAAGAACTGGGATTTCTTCATCAACGTGCTGCCTGATCCTGACCCGTCCCTGTTTAAGATTGGAACCGTCAAGGGTTCCCAGTTTGTGCGGCCGTTGTTCGAGTTTTCCGGCGCCTGTGCCGGTTGCGGAGAAACTCAGTATGTCAAGCTGATGACGCAACTGGTTGGCGACCGTGCTCTCTGCGGCAACGCTACCGGCTGCAGTTCGATTTACGGCGGTAACCTTCCTACTACGCCGTTCTGCCAGCGTGCCGATGGCCGGGGCCCGGCCTGGTCCAACTCGCTGTTTGAAGATGCGGCCGAGTTTGCCCTGGGCATGAGGCTGACAGCCGACCAGCTTGGGCCGTATGCACTGGATCTGGTCAGACAACTGGTGCCCGACATGTATGATGAACTGGCCGGAGCCGATCAGCAGACTCAGGAAGGTATCGAACAACAACGACAAAGAGTCACCCGCCTGCGGCAGAAACTGCTGGAACTTAAGGGCGACCAGGCGGAGGCGTTAGGAAACATCACCCATTTCCTGACCAAAAAATCGGTCTGGGGCATCGGCGGCGATGGCTGGGCGTATGATATTGGGTTTGGCGGGCTGGATCATGTTCTGTCCACCGGGAAAGACGTCAACCTGCTGGTTCTGGATACCGAGGTCTACTCCAACACCGGAGGACAAATGTCCAAGGCCACACCACGCGGCTCCACGGCCAAGTTTGCCGCTGCTGGCAAACCTCTGCCCAAAAAAGACCTGGGTCTGATGATGATGTCTTACAACAACGTCTATGTCGCCCAGGTGGCAATCGGGGCCAGTCACAATCAGACCGTCAAAGCGATGGTCGAGGCTGAACGATACAACGGTCCCTCACTGCTGATCTGCTACAGCGCTTGTATTGCCCACGGTATCGACATGGCGCACAGTCTGGACGCTGAAGACAGAGCGGTCAAGAGCGGCCACTGGCTGCTGTATCGATACAATCCCGAGCGCATAAAAGAAGGCAAAAACCCGCTGCAACTTGACGGCAAAGAGCCCTCGATACAGTTTGAGGAATACGCATACATGGAAAACCGCTTCCGGACTCTCAAGAGCAAAGACCCTGAACGAGCCAGGATGCTGATTAAACTGGGGCAGCAGGATTGCGACCGGCGCTGGCACCTTTATTCACAGATGGCCGCTATGGACTACTCGAAATTAGCAGATTAACGGCTTCGGCAACCACGATATCCTGTTAAGACGGATCCTCCGGGGTCCGTCTTTTTTTATCGCCACCGGCTTCGGGTTGCCGTCAAGAAACATCTCCCGTCTTCCGATAAAAGATAAGAATAGACGTACCACAACAGATTGGAGGACTTATGCGTAGCAAGATGATGGTAGCCGGAGCACTGGCAGTGATGTTCTGCGGAACTTCGGTTCTTGCAACCGGCGACAATGAGCAGGAAATCATCGATCGTTATCTCAAGAAAACCCAGACGAAACACATCCACAAAATCAGTTGGATTTCCGCCAGCTTCACAGTGAATCGAATTAACCAGGACAACCCGTACAACGGATTCGCCAATTACACTTCAGGTCACTTTTCCAATACCGATATCCCGTGGCTGGGTCAGGCCAAAACTTTCGGTCTCGAAGGAGGTCTCATTCTGGGCCGGAATTTCGCCTGGTCTCTCGGCGGCGAATACTGGTTGAAACTGGGCACCAACCAAACCGGTTCGTTCAACTACACCCCTCCCGGAGGGACACCTGCCGTCGTCACCAACCTGGTCTCACAAGTTCAGGTCTGGGGTATCTTCAGCAGTATCCAGTACTATCTGTACAACCCTCCGTCCCGCACCGGACTGATCAACAAGTTAGCGGTACGGATCGGCGGCAGCCTGGGTTACTATCAGGCCAGTTGGGATTTGTTCAGTGAGTATCAGAACCTGAATCTGACCACCTCGGCCCCCACCGGCATCAACACAACCTTCCAGGGAACGGCCCCGTCATTCTCCGCCCACTGCGGAATTGATTACCCGTTGTCGTTCATGGATATGGCGATTGGAGCCAATGTTGGTTATATTTACCTGAACTTCACCAACGTTGCCTGGTACAATCAGTCAGACGAGGAAGTTGTCGCCACCTATGACGGGACCGCCGGCGGCCGGGTCGATCTTGATCTGTCCGGCTTTTGCGGTAAGGTGGAACTGAAGCGGTTTTTCACGTTCTGATCGATTGCCGGCAGCGCCACTGTTGACAGAGCGACAATTCCTGCTATAATGGGCCGAACTGAAACAAAATACGAGGGAGAAACCTGAGTATGAAACGACCATCGCTGGTGTCAACTGGAACCGGTATCGCCCTGATACTGCTGGTCGCAGTATCGACCGTTACTCTGGCGGCTGAAAAGATGCCGGCCGACAAAGCCGGTGAGATCGGCACTCCCACAGGCAGAATTGCTTTTATACGTGAGGGCAATGTCTGGGTGATGGAGGCCAACGGCAACAATCAGCAGATGATTTCCGAAACTAGCAACGCCGCCGGAAGGCTTTCCTGGTCACCCGACAACAAAGAGATAGCGTTTACCAGAACCGGCAATGTACAGGTTCAGTTACCCAGCCAGGGCGGTGGTTACCATCGTCTCAACGATCTGTACCTTCTCTTCATGGACTCGGCCTACGCCAACAATGTGACCTTCTGGTACAGCCTTACCGGTGATATGGGCAGCCGGGGGCCGGAATACAGCTCCGACGGCAAGAGTCTTCTGTTCTGGAAAGATATCAACGCCGACCTGATCAGCGCCGCTGAGCCGGATTATCGAATGTGCACTATGGATACTCGCGGCGGCAACGTCAAATTTCTGCGGGATGACCGACCGGGGACTGATTCCTTTCTGGTGTCGCCTTCAATGAATGCCAACGGCGATCTTGCCTGCGCTGCCCTGTTTGACAAGAAAATGAAAGGGCTGGTCATATTGACGAAAGACCAGATCAATATGCCGATGGACTCAGTGGCAAAAGTGGCAGTGAAAAAGATCGAATGCGTCTCACCCGTCTGGTCACCTGATGGAAAATGGCTGGCATACATCTTAAACAAACTCGAAGGCGGCGGCCTGTATGTTGCCACTGCCGACCTTAAGGAAGAGTACCTGGTATTCGAGCCCACGGCCGGCACCAACCTCTACACGGTAGCGCCATCTTTCTCACCCGATTCCAAATGGCTTACTTTTTCGACCAACGACGGATCTATCTGGATATG
This sequence comes from bacterium, assembly GCA_043811375.1. Classification (GTDB taxonomy): domain Bacteria; phylum Zixibacteria; class MSB-5A5; order GN15; family FEB-12; genus JBDRNJ01. The sequence continues at coordinate 21,863 of JBDRNJ010000088.1, forward strand.
TGACATCGCCGGCAAAGCCGCCCAGCGGCTCACCGGACCCGGTGGTGATCAGTTCTCGGCCTGGTCCCGATAGCAGTTATAAATTTCCGGCACAAGGGAAGGACATCAATTGTCCTTCCCTTTTTTCCTTTTAGCCTAACCCCTTTATTCACAAACTCAATAACAATCTGTCAGCATTCACGTACCCATTTTAAGGAAGCCTCGATACACATCACCCAACGTTTACCGCCATATCCAGCGACTTCAGGGTTTGACCGGCTGGACCACCGACGAATCGCAGAAATCCACTTTCAGGAAAAAACCGGTAACCGGCAGATAACGCTCACTCAGGTGACTCCAATTGACGGCAAACTTGTAGTAGCCGGTATTCAGTCTCCGAACCATCAGAGGTTTGATCAACTGTCGGGCGGCATCGAGCAGATTCACGGTCGTGACACACGACTGCCCGGCAATGTGAAACACAACCGATGGCGCCGCTGTCGACAGAAGACTGTTGCTTCGATCCGGCGGCAGCGAGTCGATGCGATCAGACCTGATGAGTGTAAAAAGTGAATCCGAGACAACCATTTGAGGATCAACCCAGACAATCTCGTACTGACCTCCTCGGATGCTCTCCGTCTCTCGCGTACTCAACCACCGGCCACAACCGGAACAGATCAGGACCAGCCCGCCCAGTACGAAAGCACTTCTGTAGATACTATTGTGTCGCATTTTCTACTCTGTCGATATCGATCAGGGTTTATATCTAATGTCGATAGCGTATGAGAAATCACCTATTATCAAATTGACTGTGTAAACACCCCTGGTAATGCCCGCAGGCGGCAGCCACTCGAACCGGTGCCGGCCACTATTCATCAACGAATCGACGATCGGGGTATCAATCACGCGGCCGCGACGATTGCAAACATTGATCGACACCAGCGCCGAATCCCGGCTCAACTCGAAATCGATCACTGTCGACCACGGCTCCGCAGGCGGATAGACACGGCTGGAGAGCTCCCACCGGCTGAACTGAGCCGTCACCTCGCGGTTATACTTGTGGCCGCAATCATTGACAACATAACCGTAAGTGCCGGGCGCCACGAATTCACCGGAATCATCTTTCTTGTCCCAGTAGAAGTTGTAATATCCATAAGAGAAAAGACGATCCACCAGGTGCCTGATAACCTGCGCGGAGTCTCCCAGAATGTCTATTATCACCCGACAATTGCTGTGACGCTCGATCGGCAACCAGATGCGCACCCGCTCGGCTTCCGCAGAGTCCGCCGGCGGGATGGTCAGATCATCCCGGCTCGGTTCCCTGCTGCCGGCCGTTGCTGGTACCGCCAGAACCGTCAGCCATATAATTGCCACTATGTTTGCCCATAGCTTCTTCATACTATCGTTTATACAAACCAACCCGTCAGGCCGCAAGCGACATTTAATGATACTATTTGGCGGTTCTTGCCGAAGTGTCCCCCCTTCACAAAACCCACTTGGTGAGCCACCCGACAATTTGGAGGAAACACAATATCGTGCAATAGAGGGAGAGGCGATGCCTCCCTCCTCAATCATCAAACAGGTCGTCGAACTTCTGGCGGCGGACATCCTTCTTGTCCTGCTGCGCGGAGATGCCCCCGGGGCGCTTGACTACATTGCGCATCTGGAAGAAATCACAGAAGTTGGCCTTTTCCTTGTTGGGGATGTTGTTCTCGATATGTTCCCGGCACTGGGCTCGGCTCTGGGGATCGAAATGCCGACAACCCCGGCAACAGCGCATATCGGCCAGGCAGTGGGGGCAGCTATCGTTACGCCCCACCCGCCCCTCCAGGCCGGTCGGTCGACCGCAGTTCCAGCAGAGAAGTCCGGCCTCAGGCATAGTGTCGCTCCCCGGTAGTCATGGTACCGCAATATACACCGAACAACTGCTGCTACCAAGTGGCAAAAACCCCAGCGCAAGGGGAGTGTTGATAAACCTATGTTTCACGTCATCGCGAGGTACGCCTTGCGTACCGTGGCGATCTCAATTCACTGCTGGAAACTGAGTTCGAGATTGCCACGTCGCTTCGGCCGGAAGGCCTCCGCTCCTCGCAATGGGCATAATAGTCAGGAAGTGTTGATGGTTTTGGTGTAATTGGTTGTTATTCTTGGGGTTTTATGGGACTGGACTGAGGAGCCTGAGAGTATGGGTCAAAAAGATTCTGTCGGCACTGCGGTGTGTACGGTGCTGTTC
>JBDRNJ010000089.1:0-15598 GCA_043811375.1 bacterium
TACATAACTGAACATCGCCTGCTGATCATCATCGGTGCCGCGCATTGCTGGACCCTCTCATATGGAGTATCGTTTTGATCCCCAACAATACCCCAATGATATATAAAATTCAGCTAAAATGAGGAGTTTTTCAACAGCCTGTTAATGTCTTGCAGGCCGATAAGTCGTATTGTTCAGGCACCGAAGCTTCAGGGACGGGCAAGAAGGATAATCGAGCAACAGAAGAGAATCAAAGACCGAACGTTGAAACAGAGAAAACGAGAATACCGAAAAACGATTGCCAGGCGACAGACTACGTCTTAACTTCAAGTCCAACCTGTCCGGATTAGGCTGAACCGCTGCACATCAGATGATATTGAATCAGTTGACCGTCGGGGACAGAACCCTGACGTGTCCTAGGTAGATCGCACAAGCCGACTGCCTTTCAAGGTACACCGTGCAGCCCATCTTGAGAAGGAGCGTCCGGTCCTTGCCAGTCACCTAGACTCCGCGGATGAACCGAGCGGACTCTTCCGGGAGAACAGTGTTGATGTATATGCCTGATCCAATCTCGAATCCGGCGGCTGTCGAAATTCGGGGAATGATCACCATATACCAGTGAAGGTGTCGGGTGTCATGATCCCCTACCGGTGCCGAACGTATGATGTAATTGTAGTCCGGATTCCTCAATCCCCGGTACAGCCGGCTTAGAACATCCCGCAGGATAATGGCCAATTCGTCTAACTCATCGTCCGTAATCAAAATGAAACTAGGTTGATGAATCTTCGGATATATCCGACATTCGAACGGCGACCTAGCCGCAAACGGGCAGAACGACACAAAGTGGTCGGTCTCTGTGATTATGCGCTCCTGCAGTCTAATCTCTTCGGCAACCAGATCGCAGTATACACAGGTGCCGTGCTGGTCGTAATACATGACGGCTTGTTCCATTGGGTAGCGGACGTGGGGTGGTATGATCGGTGTCGCAATAATCTGAGAGTGCGGGTGTTCTAGTGAAGTTCCGGCCTTCGCTCCATGGTTCCGAAAGACCGTAACCAGATTTATCCTGGAATCTTGACTGACCTGAGCTTGACGCTCGTGATAGGCTCTCAGAACAGCCGCGACCTCCGGCAATTCCATGGTTGCAATAGTCTGATTATGGTGCGGATGTTCTACTACAACCTCGGCTATGCCGAACCCCCCGGCCGAAAGAAAAGCGCCTGTCTGTGAGCGAGAAGCCGATAGATCCGGCCGGAGAGCTGCAAACTTGTTGGGTACTACTCTAACCTGCCAATTCCCCTGATTGGGATAGACGTAAGTTGCTGACTCGGTCTGACCTTCGTTGCCAGTACAGAAGGGGCAGTCATGTCTGCGTTTAGGTACATTTGCACTTATATACGACGGCGAATGGAAGTCCTCGGGGCGCCCCCCTCTCTCGGGGGCTAGAATAACCCATTCTCTAGTGGCAATGTTCTGGCGATATTCCGGCATAGTCGATCCTCCGTTCGATACCGTTAAGTTATCTACTTGTATTCCAGGAGGCAAGTCCGGATGAAATGCCAATGAATAGAAAGAAACCTCGCGTGAAAAATCCCTATAAAGACTATCGCCTGTTCCTTGGATTCGCCCCTCACGGATTTCGGTTGCCAGAATAGCATTGGCCGATATATCTTCTTCCAGGTGTTTTTGTTGCCAGCATCGGACCGGATAGTTTTTGCGGAGAAGCCATGAAACTTGCTCTGAAGTTCGCCTTATCGTTTATAGCAGTCACCATTGTTGTCTGGGGGGTTGCATCGTATATTCGCGTGCAGCGTGAGATCAACTTGTTTGAGCTCGATATCCGGAGAGATCACGAATCGATTGGTATAGATCTGGCTGCCGCAGTTGCAGACATTTGGCGTCTCGGTGGCGAGAAAGCGGCTCGCGAGTTCGTCGACCACGCAAACGAAACCAAGAGTCACGTCTCCATAGCTCTTCTCTCCATCGATTCTATGATGCACTCTCTGGTCGTGCAACAGACCGAGTCATCTTCCGCTATATTGGATGAAATGACAGTCCATGCTGTCAGCGTATTGTACGAGGATAGCACCGAGACTGAATGGGTGTACACATATGTGCCTGTATCCGACGGAACAACTACGGGTTCTGTGCTTGAGTTATGTGAGTCTCTTTCTCACAAGAATGAATATGTCAGCTCGACTATTCGAAACGCTGTCCTCTATACCTTGACGCTGGGCGTGATAGCCGGAGGGATTGCTATGCTATTGGGCGCGGTCTTCATAGTAAGACCAGTCAGGGCCTTGATGAAGAAGGCGCGGCAAGTAGCCGAGGGGGACCTCCGGAGTGACGTGCGGTTGCGACAGGCCGATGAACTGGGCGAACTAGGCATAGAGTTGAATGCGATGAGTTCACGGCTGGCCGTAGCTCGCCACGAGGCAGCAATCGAATCTGCTGCCCACGAAACAGCGACCCAACAGCTTCGACATGCAGATCGCCTTACTACAGTGGGGAAACTGGCTGCGGCTGTTGCCCACGAACTCGGGACACCGCTAAATGTTATCAAGGCCCGGGCGCGCATGATCGCGGAGAAGGAAGTCGAGGGTGATGGTGCCATCTCTTCCGGCCTGATAATTGTTGAGCAATCAGATCGTATGTCCCGCACAATCCGAGGGTTGCTTGATTTGTCTCGCAGAGACTCCCCCGGCACTGAGCTTGTGGATCTCAGAAATGTCGTAAATCAAGCCCTGGGCTTGATTGAGCCGATGACACACAAGAACCGAGTTAGCTTATCCGCTTGTAGTGCCGGTACACCCACCCTAGTGATGGCGGACGCCGATCAGATGCGCCAAGTACTAATGAACCTCATGGTGAATGCTGTGGAGGCCATGCCGGATGGTGGCGATTTAGCAGTGAGCGTTCAGTCCTTTCAGACGGACGTAGTCGCGAAGGGAGATGAGCACAGTGGGCCGTGCGCGGTTATCAGTGTTAGCGATACCGGGGTCGGCATTCCGCCAAAAGACATTGATCAGTTGTTTGAACCGTTTTTCACCACCAAGGATCCGGAGAAAGGCACCGGCTTGGGATTATCCATATCCGCTGACATTGTAAAGGCGCACGGTGGCCGTATCGAGGTCAAGAGCGTGCCAGGGTATGGCTCGGTCTTTACTGTCTACTTGCCGACCAACTCCGAATCCATTAAGGGAGCGCTCTAATGCGGGGTCATATCCTGATTGTCGATGATGATCGCAGTACTTGTGAGCTGCTGGAGGAGTCCTTATCACGAAGCAAATTCGACGTGACTTGGCGCACCTCTGCTGCCGAAGCATTGGAACTACTTAACGAATCGGATTTTGACACTGTTGTCACCGATCTGAACATGCCGGGGGTCGATGGCCTGGAGTTGTGTGATCGCATAGCGGGTAGCAGAGAGAACCTGCCCGTCGTCGTTATTACTGCGTACGGCAGCCTTGACACTGCGGTGGCTGCAATTCGTGCGGGGGCTTATGATTTCGTCACCAAGCCTTTTGAAAAAGAAGCACTTATCCTAGCTCTAGATCGAGCGGTGCAGCATCGCCAACTGAAGGAAGAGGTCCGGAGATTGCGAGAAACCGTCGGTGAAATTAGTTCCGCCACCGCTTTGCTTGGCGAAAGCGATGCCATGAAGAGTCTCCGGGCTCTGATTATTCGCGTAGCCAAAGCCGACACTTCCGTTCTGATCTCCGGAGAGACTGGGACGGGCAAAGAGCTTGTCGCCCGGGAACTTCACAACCGGAGCCATCGGCACGCGGGGCCGTTTATTGGGATCAACTGTGCTGCGATGCCTGAGACATTACTCGAAAGCGAACTATTCGGGCACATTCGTGGAGCCTTCACCGATGCGCGAAGTGATCACGTCGGGCTGCTGGTGCAGGCCAACGGCGGGACCCTTTTACTGGACGAGATCGGTGCGATGCCCTTGGGCTTGCAGTCGAAGGTTCTCCGCGCTCTCCAGGAACGCAAGGTGCGGCCTGTGGGTTCAAACTCTGAAGTGGATTTCGATGTCCGCATAGTCTCAGCTTCTAACGTCGACCTTGAGAATGCAGTTGACGAAGGCCGGTTTCGGCAGGATCTGTTTTTCCGGATAAATGTCATCTATATAGAAGTCCCTCCACTCCGCGCTCGTGGATCCGATATCCTCCTTCTGGCTCAACACTTCATAAAGAGCTTCTCTAAGCGTATGAACAGGGAGGTCCACGGAGTGAACCACTCTGCCGCTGAGAAACTCCAGTCCTTCAGTTGGCCGGGCAATGTTCGCGAACTGCAGAATTGCATTGAGCGCGCAATTGCCCTCGCCACACACGAGTTGATTACCGTCGAAGATCTGCCTGAGAAAATCCGCAGTCACCGGCCATCGCACCTGTTCCTGGCGGGTGACGATCCGCGAGACTTGATACCACTGGCAGAGTTGGAGCGACGGTATATTTTCAAGGTCCTTGAAGCGGCGCAGGACAGCAAAACGGAAGCCGCTCGCATACTCGGTCTGGATCGCAAAACTCTTTATCGTAAGCTGGAACAGTACAAGAGATAGTTCCCCCCGTACATTGTAGCACCTTGGGGCAGAAGGCCTCATGAGGCGAATGGCCCCGCCCCGCCGCGGCCCATCTCCCATTCCTCCAAGACCCTCCGGCCTCGCCGGCCAACAGTCCGCGTGGAGGTCTAATAATATGCGGGACAACCAGTAACCCGACCGCCTTTGGTTCCTTCTTTGACCTAAGGCACCCCCACGAATTCGATTGGCACGCCCTATGCTATTCCAACTGTCAGAACCGGCATGAAGCCGGAAAGGAGTACCTTTGATGAAACGACTGAACACCTGCGAGGAACCGAGCGATGTCTGCCGGCTGCGAAACTAAAGAAAGCTACGCCAACCGTCGTAACCGACGTGCGTACCCGCGACCCATGGTCGCACTCCACGCAGCACTGCAGCCCAAAAATCGGAACTTGCGGATAGACGTCAGAAGGATCTTGAATTCAGGCTCCGGCCTTGAAGTCGCAAGAGGATGCGACCAAACCGGCTGGAAGAAATACAGGGATGGCGGCCGGAGCCTGCGGTACTCGGGAGTATCAGAATGCATGACGCAGTGGCACGAACGGCACGCGATTGAGCTTAAGTCGCGTGCCGTTGTTGTGCCAGCCGGACCAACTCCGCTGGCAGATTCCGTGCAAATGAACATCATCTGAACATATGCAGTAAGGGATAAACCCTAATTTCCACAAGGAGATGGAAAAGATGAACAACAAAAAGAGATACGCGTTTTCTGTAGCTGTTTTGACCTCTGCGCTTCTCGTGACCATAGCTGCCGGATGCGGCCACAACAAGCAGGTCGCCGCTGAAAGCCAAAAGGCTCAGGCACAGGTGGCCGATCTCCAGAAGAAGGTCAGCCAATTGGAGGCCGAGAAGAACAAAGCCAAGCAAGAAACTGACAACCTGCAAAAGGAATTGGCCCAATTGGCCGACAAAGAAAAGCTAAACCTCCAGAAACTCGATCAGTATTCAGTATTGTCTCTTCCCAATACGCTCGTTTTCAGCAGCGGCAGCATCAAACTGTCGGCCGAAGGTACGGCGGTCCTGGGCAAGATTGCTGAAGTCCTGAAGCGTTACCCCGCATATGAGATTCGAATCGAGGGGCATACGGACAACAAGCAAATTAGGCCTGAATTCCAGAACAAGTATGCGACGAATTGGGAGCTCTCATCAGCGCGCGCGACCGCTGTTGTCCGCCATCTTACTAACCAGCACAAGATGAATCCGCAGAGGCTCGGAGCTGTTGGCTACGGTGAACATCGGCCGGCAGCTACCAATGACAACGAAGATGGGCGAGCCAAGAACCGTCGCGTAGAGTTTCACATTTACCCCGCGATGCAATCAAGGGTTCTCAATAAGTGAGGACAGTCAGTTAGGGACTTCGGAGCTAAGCAGGCCGGTTCGCGCGTCAGCCAAGAGATAGAGACAGCGGACCGGTCCTCCGGCGAGACGAATAGGAATTGAATCAATGGAAGTTACGGTCCAATGCTGAATCAGATGACCAGTCATGAACTCTGGGCGGTCGTGCTTGCCGGGGGTGAGGGGAAACGACTGCAGGAGTATACCCGCGATAGGTTGGGCGTCTCGCTCCCGAAACAGTTTTGCGTCCTCCACGGCACAAGAAGCCTGTTGCAGAGAACTGTGAGCCGCGTGAACAAGCTGGTTCCAGCAGCGCGAACGGTGATTACCGTTCCACAGGCGTATCTGAAGGTCGCAATTGGTCAACTTGACGGGCGCCGTATACGCCTCGCTGTTCAGCCCTGCAATCGTGATACCACGGCTGCAGTGTTTCTGTCTCTATTATATGTATACAAGCAGTCCCCAGATGCCATGGTAGTGGTAGTGCCCTCAGACCACTACGTATCACCCGAGGAAGCATTCCTCACCAGCTTATTGCGAGCAACACGTGTTGCGTCGGCGCACCGGAATAGGATTGTTCTGATAGGATGCAAACCCGGTTGTCGCGATACCGATCTCGGGTTCGTTGTCCCGGCTGCAGAACACTCTGGCAGCAGTGCCGAGAATGCGATACTCGTTTCGTGCGTCGAGGAGAAACCGAACCAGTCACTGCGCGACAAACTCGTTGACCGCTGCGCCTATTTGAACACGTTCATTATGGTGGGCGCTCTCTCAGCGTTTTTAAAAGCGGGGTACGATACTGTTCCCGGCATCCTAAGTGTACTGGAAGAATTGCACCCCGTTATCGGTACGCCGCGCGAACAGGAAACCTGTAAGAAGGCGTTCGCACGCATATCGAATAGCAACTTCACGAAGGACGTCCTGTCTGCTGTGCCTGATCGGCTCTTGCTAGTACCGATGAACGAGCCTTGTCACTGGCTGGATGTCGGTAGACCGGAGAAAGTTGAGCAGATGCTTCAGTTGCTGTCCGGCGAGGCCAGGAACCTCCCTGATGCTTCGAGGACTGCAATTGTCGGCCCCGCTGTTAATCAGCATCAGGAGACACATGGTCATGCATACAGGTAGTCGATGGACAGAGATCATGGTGTCGTCTCTCGACCGACACTTCCCATGGGCGTGCGACTGCGACACACCTATTCCGCCGGACCGACTGCGATTGCGATTACATGAGTTTGCTCGGGAAGTGGATGAACAGGTTGCCGTCAATAGCGATGGTCGAGACATTCTCGAGTGGAGAGTTGCGAGCGCAATGCTCCGAGTACTGGTTAAGAAGATAAAACGGATTCCACGTCGTGGAAGCGTGAATTGTCTGAATGCCTTCGGCCCCCATTCGGACGGATTCGTGTGGGCGGTGTACAGAAACAATGTCACGGTGCGAGATGCGATCGATACGTGGTGTCATCATTTAGGATGGAAACACGTTTACATTGTTGACTATAGAGCCACAGACTCGCCGACCGACATTTCGCGTTATGGGGTCCATCTTGTCGGCCTGCGCTCGAACTCTCTTCTGAATAGACTTAGTGCGATGAGATCACAGGGACAGTGGCAACATCGTCAGACGAACTCACTCCCAGCAGATATTGAACTGAAGCAAGGTTTCACGACAGCTAACTGAAAGAAGACAGACCATGGACATCGCGATCCTACAACAGCATATACGACAGCTTGCCAATCTGCCCGAAACCGCTGACCCTGTGATATCCTGTTATGTCAATCTGACAAATACCGGGTCGCCCTGGAGCGAAGGACTTCGAGACCGGTTTGGTGTAATACTCGATGGAGCTACGGCAACTTATGAGAATTCGGATCTCGCCCAGCAGGTGTCTCAGATCCGCTCCTTTCTTGTATCATCTGAGATCAAGGGGGCGCGTGGTGCTGCAGTCTTCAGTCGTAGCGGAAAAGAGCCATTGTGGTTGACTATGAAGTTCTCTGTGCCCGTGCCAACCTGGGTTTCGGTCGACACGTTGCCCAACATCTACCACCTGGTAGAACTGAATGATCGCTATCAGAGATACGTCGTTCTCTTGTCATCACCGAATAGTGCAAGGATTTTCGATATCGCTCTCGGGGAAGTATCAAAGCAACTTCTAATGCAGAAGCCGTCACTGCGCAAGAGGGTCGGTCGCGAGTGGACCAGAGTACACTACCAGAATCACTTGCGTGAACGAGACCTGCGGTTTCTTCGTGAGAAGGTGGCAATCCTCGATCACCTTTTGTCCGACAAGGGATCGGGATATCTGGTTTTGGCCGGTGATAGTCATATATCAGAGGAAATCCGATCGGCGCTGCCAAAGCATTTGGCAGCGCTGGTCGTGGATGTAGTACCTCTTGGCAGGAATATCTCAGAAGATGAGATTGTGAACAGCAGTCTGCAGAGCATCATAGCGGCGCAGGAGCGAGAATCCGAGGCACCAGTGGAGAAGTTGTTAAAGGCCTTCTACAAGGACGACCTAGCTGTGGTCGGTGTGGCTGAGTGTCTTCAGAGCCTGGCCCGTCACCAGGCAGATATGCTGCTCATCGCGAACGATGGAGATCTCGGACGGGCTCGGTTGTGCCTGGCGTGCGGATGGGCTGTGACCGGTCGCCCATTGCCAGACGCTTGCATGGAATGCGGCGGAGAGCTATCTCCTGCTCGGGACGCTCGGGAAGAGCTTGTGCGTCTGGCGGGGATTGCGGGGCGTCCGGTGGAGACAGTTACCAAATCGGCACAACTTAGTGCCCTCGGAGGTGCAGGTTGCCTCCTGCGGTACGCAACAGTAGGTTCTAAAAAACACAGATAACACGGGAATGCTCCGGTGCCAATAGGTCCGGACAAATGTGAAGGGAAACAGCTATGCAGATCTCAAGATGGGAACCGTTTGGTGGTCTGACCAGCCTCAGAAGGGAAATGGACCGCCTGTTCGAATCGTTCTTCGACAGGGATTCCAGGACAGCCGTTACCAATGGAGACTGGACACCGCGATTTGATCTGGCCGAGTTCAAGGACTCGATAGTAATACGCGCGGACCTGCCAGGTATGGACGAAAAGGATATCTCGGTCTCGCTCTCGGGCGATAACCTGATCGTCAGGGGAGAGAGGAAATCAGAAAAAGACGAAAAGGATAAACACTATCACAGGGTGGAGTGCAGCTATGGCATGTTCCAACGCATCATCCCTATGCCAGTGACAGTAGAGGTCGGAAAAGTCAAGGCACAATATGAGAAGGGAGTCTTAGAGTTGGTGTTGCCCAAGAAGGCTGAAGCCAAACCGAAGGAGATCCCAATCACGGCCAAGAAGAAGTAGGGTTGGTATGAAGATGAGTCCTGCAATTGACGGAGTGAAAGATGGAACAGAAGATTGGCGAAACGGCTGGCAAGATCTGGAAAGAGTTGAGCAAGAGCGGTGAAATGGCAATTTCCCAGGTGCCAAAGGCAATCAAGGAGCGGGATACAATCAGCTACCTGGCAATGGGGTGGCTCGCCCGTGAAGGCAAGCTTATATTCCGGACTAAGGGCAACAAAACGCTCGTTGTGGTAGGAGAAAAGGACTGAAGTGTCATCAGGTGCGACAAATAGCGGGAGAATCTCAGACCGCTGTTTAACGCTTGCCCGGCGAGCAGAATTCCGTTTCGTACGGTAGTCGTTCAGCTAAGAGTTGGTGAGTTTCCCAATTTATGTGTCTGGTGCCTATGGTATATGCACAATCAACTAGGCTATTTCTGTTCTCAGTCGTTTATTGCGTATTGTTCCTGACGGTGTTTGGAGCAGGGTCAGATGATCCAACCGGGAGCATCGACAGCGTCCTCGTAGCCGATACTGTCCCAGAATGCGCCGCCTCAACCTCTCTGGAATTCGTGGCACTGGGTATCCCTGCCCGCACAGACACCGCCATCAGCGGGTCGCAATTTGCTGCAATGACGAAAGGTTGGCTGGGACGTGAACGACAGGAGGCAGCGTTGAAGGAATTCCGGAGCGGTGATGTTCCGTCGTTCCTTCGTCGTCTCAAACCGGTTCATTTGGAACATATGACCCGGGATGGAAAGACGATCCGGGCGGTAATTTGGGTCACCCCCGATTACCTTGCGTTAGGCTCAGATGAAGATTACCTGCGGATGCCGCTCACACGGCCCACGGCGGTCACTATCGCGGCTGAGTTCAAATGCACTCTCCCGACCCGTAAGATCGTGGATGCTATTGCGGAACAAGCTGATTTCAGATTTAAACCGCAGCCCTTACCGCCCGGGAAGATGATGCGTTCGAGCGAGTATTATGTCAGGCACAATCAGCTAATCGAAGATCAGCGACGCGGAAGGCCATTGGGGGAACTCCTGGCAGGACACAAGAAGGATGTCGTTTTGTCAAATCGACTTTTTGGTCCGGAGAGAATAGCGATTTACGGTTGGCATCGTATAAGCGGCGAGCCTATTCAACCACTCAGTACGGTGCATGGCGCGAGATACGCCGATTACAGCCACGGCATTCGCCTCGTGTACGCGCAAGTATGTATAGATGGTGAATTGCGCTCAATTTACGATGTGCTGGCAGACCCTGACCTTGCTCCAGTCTTGAGCTATGAGGGTCTCCTTCCAAGAATAAAGCGACTAATGAAATGGTAGAAAACTACTGCACAGTGTCGTTTTCGACATCACAGCAGCAGCGAAAACCGAGATGATAGTTCCGGTGACTCTTGGGGTCCGTCACTCGACTGCCGTGCCAATACGGTGCTCGCCATCGGCACCAATCCTCGTGGGCCTTATAGCTGTCAAAGACGAACCAGCTTCCTTTCATCTCGGTATAGCCGTAGACCTTACTGCCCAGACTTGCCATCTGAGATGAATCGAGCGGCAGATTCATATGTTCCGCGGCGTTCCCGTGTAGGTCGTAAACGCCTAAGGGGCTAATACAGTCGGGAAACGAACCGCAAGGATAGGTGTTGGACCCACAAAGCGACCAACTCCCACCATCGCACTGGCTGTCTTTTCGGCTACCGGTGCCGCAGATACCGATTCGGTACTCATCCCCGTACGCCCAAGACTTTCGGATACCCCACTTCGCGTTATGTGACTGGCGCATGAGACGTATGGCATCCATAGTAGTCTTACCGGCTGCCAAGTCGAAGCGATAGTCAGGGGGCAACAAAGCACCATCACACGCCCCTTCCCACTCGTGGGCGTCGCACAGACGCTTACCGAGGATTTCGCAAATACGGGCTGCTTCACTCGCCCGCACCCAGACAACAGGGTATTCACAGGGAATGTTAGGGAATTCGAATTGATCGATACACACTGAGGCATCTTCCGGGGTCTGAGTTTCTGGATCATACAATGGGGCCATGAACGGGCGGCCACAAATCTCCAAGAAGACCAGATCCTGATAATCGACTGCCGTTTTAGCCAGAGTATCGCGACATTCAGCGTCCGAGATCGGATGATTAGAAATAGCGGGATTGCCTTGGCCGATGTACCCGGACTGCTCAAAAATCGCTCTCAGTGAGTCAACTTGGACATCAGAAAGACCATGAGTCACTTGCATCCGAGAGAGAAGCAGCTCATTTGCCTCCTTCAGGGTTGTTCGGCCTGCCGGAAGGATCGGCAGTGCGGAGAGAATCATCATCAGAATGAGAATGGCTCTCATTCTGTAACCTCCGCCTTGTCCTTCCGCAGCAAGTAGAAAAAATCACGGTTGTCGGAATACCCTATGTAACGCGGAAGTTCTACTCCGTCGACAGGCGGGTCCACTTCGGCCATTTCCTTGACTAACCTCTGTACCACAAACTGATCTTCCTCAACCCGGTATATGGCCAGGTAAGTATGTTCCGGGGCATTCATGTCAAGGTGCATCGCATAGCTACAGTTGCATGAGTTTAGTACTCTGGCCATCGTGGATGGTATGGCTGCCGAAAAGTAAGCATAGATCAGAAAACTTGTGCTGTCGGTCTCCTGGATACATGTTCCTGCTCTCAATGTGCGAAGCTCTTTGCTTTCCGAACCGGACCAGTTGCCCTTGGCCCAGTCCTTAACAAATCTGCCAGGGAGTAGGCTCCAGGACCCAGTGTCTGGTTCGAGCAAGGGTACACCATTCTGGCGAGCGTATCTGATGTGTGGCAGTAATACCGAATCTTCCTTCTTCCAAGTTTGCATATCAACGCGGCCGTCGTCATGAACCAGAAGGGTTGCCAGGCCGGGTTGCAATATGCTGATTACTACCCCGTTTACCATGAAACCATAGTGCGTACCATGATTCTGGTTTGCCAAGTCCCCCCATTTGAAAGCACCATGGCTACGTTTGAACCCGCCCGCAAAAGTGGCTGCTACCTTGGTAACTTCGCGAGGGTTGATCTTACCGGTCCGAACCAGGGGAAACACGTTGTCAAAACCGTCCGGCCCAGGAAGTTCAGAATCTCGAGATGACTCGGGGATGCGGTCCGACCAGCCGACCCTGGGGTGGTCGGTACCCAGCGCAAAGCCAAGGTCGAACATTGAAAGGTCGAAGGCAACTAGATACACAAGGGCTGACAACTCTTTGTCTTCTAACGGGCTGAGTAAGCCCCGTTGCACCCAGGAGGATTCCTGCTGAACAAGCTCCGGCCTAACAGAACTTACAAATACACCTGCGTACCCGGGGACTGGATACCAACGTCCAGGTCTCATGCCCCCGCCTGGGTCTCTTTCGATAGTGAAGTTCAACTCCGGTGCATTGAGCGCGATAGAATCCGCCCTGGCAATTGTCTTTAGCCTAACCGGACGACCTCGGTGTGAGGGATCGGCGCCCGCTGCCTTTTGATTCTGACTGATGCCAGTTTGACGATACTTGTCGCGAAAAAATTTCTCTTTAATGAAGTTGGTTATGTTTTCGCCATACTTAACTCGATCTCGAAGCAGATCAACTGCCCATTCTTTTTTAGTTCTTCGTCCTTCCGTCTGATTTCTCAGATAGACAGTCCCATTGCATAATTCTACAAATGGGCGTTTTGTATTCTGAGATAAATTAAAGAGAGAATCTCTGCCCGCCTGCCACAACACGCAGCGATCTCCTGTCGAATCCTTTACCAAAACGCGTCCGGCGAGTTCGTCAAGTTCCAGCTTGTATATTCCGGGAAAAGCGTTTTCTAAATGGTAAGATCTGGTCACTCCGGAAGCCGTTCGATACTCTAAAATGTACCAGGAGTCAATATTCGGATTCAGATTGATGAGTTTGACCGACCCGCCTGGTTCACTCTTTACCATAGCCGATGACTTCACCAGCCATGGTTGTAGGTCGAGTACTGATAGACCTTGACCGCGAGCGGTCACCAAACCAGCTACCAGAAGTAATGCCAACACCACTGCCGAAAGCCCAAAGCGCCTTGGCGCACAAGACGATTCCGTGGTTATACTGAAATAATCCAAAAAACGTTTGACCGAACCTTGCATTATGATCTACTGCTCCGTTCTCACCAAAAGCATCAGATAGCCAACCACAGAAGTATAATGAGTTGTTGAAACAATCGCACGATTCTTTTGGAAAACTAGTTGGCCTTATTCCGTGTTTCACATTTCCAGACAGGCAATGGCACTACACGAATTCTTGTTGCCAGTTTTTGGAGTGTATCACGTTATTAAGCTTGACCAAGGTCAAACACTCAACCGTTGAGATCGAATTGAGTTGATATTGAATCTCATCAAGGAGTACAGGACAGTGAATCTTGTCAGATCATTGATTGTGATAGTAGTGACGACGCTCTTCAGCGGCCAAGTACTTTGTGATCCCCTGGACTCCGTTCGCGAGAGACTGAGACAGCGAATAGAGGCCGCCAGTGTGCCCCCAAAACTGGCTGTGGGCAATCAATTAGTCTATGCCTCCGTGGCCCTGCCCCTTTTCTACGAGCGAAGAAGCTTTTTGCCCGCTTGGGTTACAGACAACGGCCCGAAGCCGGCAATTCGCACCTTGATTGGTATTCTTTCTGAAGCAGACAAAGAGGGGGTGCGGCCGAGCGACTATCACCTTGAGAAGTTGCAGACACTGGATCGTCGGTTGCGCTCGTCTGCACAGGACAAGCGGCCTATGAATCGAGGCGAGCTCATAGATATAGAGCTTCTATGTACCGACGCCTTCTTGATCTTCGGATCGCACATGCTGTCCGGTCGAATCAATCCTGAGACCGTGGACGCCGAGTGGTTTGCCAACCGCAAAGAAGGCGACCTGGTAGCGGTGCTTGAAGCCGCTATTGTAAATGGATCAGTCGACAGCACCCTCAAGTCTTTACTACCGCGACAACAGGAATACCGGAATCTAAGAGCGGCCCTCGTCCGGTACAGATCGGTCGTTGCCAATGGTGGTTGGGCCCCTGTTCCAGAGGGTCCTGCCCTCAAGAAGGGAGATACTGGTAACCGCATCGTGGCGTTGCGTCGACGTCTATTACTGTCCAGAGATATAGTAGCAGTACCGACTGACTCAGAAGGAGTCTTTGATGAGGAGCTGCAAACTGCTGTAGTCCGGTACCAATCACGTAACGGTTTAGAGTCGGATGGTGTTGTCGGCTCCGCTACACTGGCTGCCCTAAATGTCACTACACAGGAACGGGTTCAGCAGCTCGTGACAAACCTTGAGCGATGGAGATGGTTGCCGCAGGAACTGGAGGATAAATATGTCCTCGTCAACATCGCCAACTTCGAACTGGTAGTTATGGAATACGATTCACCTCTACTTTCTATGCGTATTGTCGTAGGACGTTCTTATCGCAGGACTCCTGTGTTCAGCGATCGCATCACTTACCTTGTCCTGAATCCATATTGGCATGTTCCTCAAAGTCTGGCAGCGGCAGACATTCTGCCCGCGATCAAAAAGGACTCTACCTATCTAGTTGATAACGATTTTGAGGTCTTTCTTGGGTGGGGAGCTGACGCGTTGTCAATAGACCCACGCGATGTTGATTGGAGCGAAATCAGCGGCAGAAACCTGCAATACCGCTTCCGACAGAGACCAGGATCAAAAAACGCTCTGGGTCGCGTGAAGATCATGTTCCCAAACCAGTTTAATGTCTATCTCCATGATACGCCGGCCAAAGGGCTGTTTGCCAAAGCCAAAAGAGATTTCTCCTCCGGCTGTATCCGCATCGCTAAGCCGCTTGAGCTAACAGATTATCTGCTCGGACATGACAGCCGTTGGAATAGAAGTCGAATCGAAACAACTTTACAGCAGAGTGCTGAAGAAACTGTCCGGATTCCGGCAAGTATTCCTATACACATTCTGTATTGGACTGCGTGGGTTGACGAAGATGGAACTGTGCACTTCCGACAGGATATCTACGACCGTGACAGACCCCTGTGGGAGGCCTTGTCGGAAGAACCTCCAGAGGTCGAATAAAGGCGCATTATGTATAGCAATTATCCTTTCAGAACTCTGATATCAAGGACAATCGCAATGGTTGTGCTCTTCTTGGCTTCGCTATGCCCATACATAGTCCAAGGAGATCAAGGTAATCCGATCCCATCTAGATCCGATTTCAAAATCACAGCACGTGGCATCACCACCAACTTGAAACTATTAAGCGTCTTCGTTCTTCCTGGAGACTCCCTCTTTGTCGTAGCGGACACGAGCACCCAGAAACTGAGGGTCTTCGCGACAGCAAAGGAAGGCAAGCTTTCCAAACTGAACACGAGGTGGCTATGGATA
>JBDRNJ010000090.1:0-16725 GCA_043811375.1 bacterium
ATCAATTTCTACCAAATGATGGTTCAGTACCCTTAAGGCAGTACTTCGCCTTTATGACTGCCGTCACAATCCTGGATATTCACATCGGTTCACTCTCAACGCATAGTGACATTAGAACCTGCCCCTTTGACAATAACCCCAGCATTAATGTCCTCGAAATGATGCGTCGGGGGGCGCTCTGCAATATCTGTCAGAAGAACCTCGAAACGGCGGTAACACGCGGTGAAGTTGACCCGGACCTGGTGACGTCCATGAACAGGGTGTTTGAGTTTATAGCTGCCGAATTGGACGGCCCGAAGAAAGAGAGCTTCACGCGAGTACCTGACCACGAGCAGGAGGTGGCGAATCAATCTGAGCAACCGGAAACCAACGAATTCAGTGCAAAGTTTGGCGGTCCCGTGGAATGGGGTAGTGGTGTCAAAGCAGAGGCTGCCTTTCCCATAGAACACAGTCAGAGCAGCGAGGAAACGCCTGAATCCGGCAAGTTCGAGGTCGATCTGTACTGCGAAGTGCTCGTCCCGCCTGATCGGCCACCGCCATCTGCCGTTGTTGCGGAGTTCATTAACCGACTGGGAACAAACATCGTCGTCAACGACTGCGGCCGGGCTGAGGTTGTGTTCGAGGGCACTGCTCCGTTTTCCAATGAGAGACTATCTCATTTCACTGTCGGCCCGACTAGTGATAATCCTGCGATATATCTCAGTTCCAAAGTGCTCACTGAACCATTCTTCGTCAGCGAGCAACACGCCGTGATCTCTGCGTTTTCAGAACTGCCGCGCGGTAATATCGATGTCAACCTGGCCTATATCTACCTCCTTGCCGTGGCCCTGATGGCGCAGCAGAAACGAGTCATCGACGACACCTGGAACGTGCCATCGGAACTGTGGGGACAGGGAGATACGCTCGAGCAACTCGTCGCTGACGCTTACTTCCCGGTTGAGACATTCGGCATGCTCAAGGACGAACCGAAAAGAGAGTCTTCGATTGTGCCCTTTATTGACTCCATCAGCACCATCGTCAGCGCCGTCTCCAAAGAATACTACAGACGCAAAAAGGTAGTGGAACCGGAACCACCCGCTGTCTCCGGCAACCGGCCGGCGGCGGCCATCACTGAGCAGGCACGGCCCATAGACGCTCTCAACTACCGCGTCTATGCCAACGCGTTCGGTGACTTGATAACCCATCCCGACACCGGCACGCCGCTGACAATCGGCATCTGCGCCCCCTGGGGTCGCGGCAAGACTGTGCTACTGAATTATATCCAGGAACGTATCGAGAAAAAGGTGATCGGGAGTACTGACTGCCAGTGCATCGAGTTCAACGCCTGGCAATACACAAAGGCCGAGCAACTCTGGGCGGCATTCTACTCGACGATCCTCGACAAGGTCGAGAGTACTTTTGGATTCTGGCAGAAGTGGAAATTCCGCTTGCATGTCAGCTGGCACGCCTATGGTTGGCCCCTGGTGTTGTGGCCCCTGCTCATCATTAGCGTGGTTGGTGGTGTCGTAATCTCTATAGAGTACGTAGAGTACTGGTGGGGTCCGGTTGGTGGTGCTATTCCTTTTGTCTCTTTCTTATGGACAGTCTTGCGCCGCGTATCCAAAAACGTCATCACGCAGCCAATCCGACCTATGCATCAAGCGACTGCCAGTGTTCGCAAGGAGGTTTTCCGTCGAATTGGCATCGTCCGCAAATGGTTCGAAAAGAACTATCATGGCCGCGTTGTAGTTTTCATTGACGATATTGACCGCTGCAGTCCGGACAAGATCATGCAAATGCTGGAGTCCATCAAGCTGCTCTTGGACACCGAGAACTTCGTCTTTGTGCTGGCCATGGACGCGCGGGTGGTGCGGCTGGCAATCGGACAGCATTACAGATTCATGGCCCGGAAACCCGTCGAACGGGAAGAGATGGGGCGCTACTACCTTGAGAAAATTATCCAGATACCGTTTGCGGTACCTCCGGCGAATCCCGACGAACTGGTACATATGAAGAACCAGTTGTTCAAGGAACTGCAGCAGGTGCCGGAGGTGGACGCCCGAGAAGCAGCCGCGCAAAAAGGGACTATAGAACCGGATGCTGCTCCGGCAGACGCCGGTCCGCCCCGATCGGTACCGGCCGCGGAGGGTGAACCAGTGAAAAGCGACCGGGAGCCGGTACCGGACGCGGCCGTATCAGAACCAGTCGACCCCGGACACTATGTTCCACGTGGTGGCGAAGTTGACCCTAATAAAGAAATGTCGATCACACCTGCTGAAAGTGCTAATCTGGAGAAACTGCTGTTGGAGAATCTGGACCTGTCACCTCGGCTGCTCACGCGCGTCAACAACGTCTACCGGATTGCGAAACGCCTCTATCAGACAGAGAGAAAGAAGCAGCCACCACCAGCCCTGATGCAGTGGATTGCCCTCTCGGCCAAATTCCCGTTTGCTACTAAAGCTGTGATTGAAATATGCGAGAAAGGTAACTGGGAAGCGGACTGGCAGCAGGTTTTTAGTGATCTTATGTCTCTTACGCCGCAGAATCTTAACGACCGCACCTTTAGTGACGCGGGCCTCGACCAACTGCACAGATTTCTCTCTGACAACATCGATGCCCCCAAGACAGTCAAAGAGTTCATCAAGTACGCCAACTGCTTCAACCTGGTGCTCGATTAAGTCTTTATCCTGTCTCCGAACCATAGTTGCCACCAACGTCCCAACGGATCAACCACTTTCATGCGGGCCGGGTCGAATCGTATCGGGCGGATGCGGACATAGGCGTTGTCGCGCCAGGCAGCGTCGGGCTTCGATATATACCGGGTGCCGCCGGAAGCACTGATCTGGAAATGCCGATCAAGGCAGATAGCGACGTGTGTCGCCCGGCCATCGGGGTTGAACGTAAACAGAAGAGCACCCCGGCGGGGTTGGCTGATTTGGCGATCAGAGTATAATCTCGCCAGGCCATCGGCGGTGTAGTCGGCATTTTCGGAAATGATGCCGGCCGTTTTCAGGCACTCCACCACCAGTCCGGAGCAATCGAACCCGGAGGGATCATCGCCGCCCCAGCGGTACGGTGTTCCCAGGTAGGCCATCGCCGTCTGCAAAAACCAGCGCCGGGCACGAACAGTGCAAAGCATACTAATACTACCCATTCGTGTCTTGCTGTGGAGTTGTAGCGGATATGCGGGCGGACCTGCGAATACGGTCAGTGTATCCCTTTTCTCTCCGCCAGGTACACACCCGCCAGCACCAGGAGACCGCCGATAGCCGTGAAGGGGCCGAATGGTTCATGCAGGTAGGGTACTGCCAGGGCAGTTGCCGCCAGCGGTTCCAGGTATAGGAATATCCCGGCCTGCGCCGCTCCCAGCCGCGCCACTCCCTCCTGCCAGAACCAGTAGGCCAGCGCCAGACATACTACGCCCAGGAAAACTAATGCCACGACCGGTTCAGCCGGAAGATGTACCAGTTTGTTCCAGTTAGCCGTGGCAACCATCGCCGGTACGATCACTACCGCTGAGAAAGCAACGACGGCAAACGATACCAGAAGCGGGTTGAAACATCGGGCAGTATCGCGCACCAACAATGTATAAATCGCCCAGGTAAATGACGAGGCCAGCACCAACCAGTCGCCGGTGCTTTGTATCCATTGCAAATCAGTCAGTTTTCCTTTCGAGACCAGCAACAGTATTCCGATTGTAGCAACAACTACCCCGGCTACTACCCGGCGAGTGATTCGTTCTTTGAGAAAAAGAAACGCCAGCACCACTATAATCAGCGGCGTAGTCGCAATCAACCAGCTGGTATTAGTAGCCGTTGTGTACTGCATACCGATCACTTGAAACAGATAATGGGCTGCGAATACACCCGAGGCCAACAACACATTGCGGAGGTGGTAACCTTTGATCCTCTCCAATCGTACCCGCTTAATGAGAATGACCAACAGCAGGACCGGCAACGCCATCAGATAACGAAGTCCGATCACTTCCAGTGGTGACATGTACTCCAGGCAGATTTTGGTAGCGACAAACGAGAAACCCCACATCGAAACCGTCAGCACCAACAGAGTCCGCGTCAGTATCATGACTTACCGGCTCCTGTGGACAGGGTTTCATCCGGATTCGGGATTGAGATGCAGAGCAGTCGGGGCAAGGCGGGTTGTCAGCCGGCTTTTTTCTTTGTGGTGCGAGTGACGATTTTTGGCTTGGTGCCCTTCGTAATGGTCTCGCCAGTGATGACTACTTCGGTTACATTCGGAGTCGAGGGGATTTCGAACATGACATCCAGCATCGCTTTCTCCAGAATCGACCGCAGTGCCCTGGCGCCGGTTTTGCGCTTCTGAGCTAACTTGACGGTCGCCTTCAGGGCCGCCGGATCGAATCGAAGCTGAACATCTTCCATCCGGAATAATCGCTGGTACTGTTTTGTCAGGGCGTTTTTCGGTTCGGTCAGGATACTGATCAGCGCCGCCTCGTCCAGTGATTGCAGGGCTACCGTCACCGGCAATCGCCCCACCATCTCGGGGATCAAACCGTATTCTATCAGGTCAGACGGTAGAACATGATCCAGGATATCAGCCGACTCATAGCTGACAAACTTCTTTACAGCATCAAAACCAACCGTCTTCTTGCCGATCCGCCGGGCTACAATCTTGTCCAGACCGTCGAATGCCCCGCCGCAGATGAAAAGAATGTTGTTGGTATTGATCTGCACAAATTCCTGCTCGGGGTGTTTGCGGCCGCCCTTGGGGGGGATATTGGACACTGTCCCCTCCAGTATTTTCAACAGACCCTGTTGCACACCCTCACCCGAAACGTCGCGCGTAATCGAGGGGTTGCCGTCTTTGCGAGCGATCTTGTCGATTTCGTCGACGTAAATGATCCCCCGCTCGGTGCGTCGTTGCGAGAAATCTGATGCCTGGTACAAACTAACCAGGATGTTCTCGACATCTTCGCCGACATACCCCCCTTCCGTGAGTACGGTGGCATCGGCCAGGGAGAAGGGCACCTTGAGAAACTTGGCCAGGCAGCGGGCAATGAGCGTCTTGCCGGTGCCGGTCGGCCCGAGAAGCATGATATTCGATTTTTCCAGTTCGACTTCATCGTCGCCGGTACTCGGCGCACCGGGCGCTGTCTGAACCAGGGCATTGATCCGTTTGTAGTGATTGTAGACAGCTACCGCCACCGTCTTCTTGGCCAATTCCTGTCCGATAACGTATTGATCGAGATTAGCTTTGATTTCGGACGGTAAAGGCACATCCGTAATCATCTCCGGAGCTGTGATATCCGGAGCACTGCGCAGGAGATCGGCACACAGCTTCACACACTCATCGCATATGAACGACTGGTATCCGGAGAACAAGCGCTGTACCTGCCGCACCGGTTTACCGCAAAACGAGCAGTTCTGTCGTTTCTCGGGAGGTTCTTTCTTTCTGGGCATCTGTTTTCAACTCCGCCGGGTTATATTCTCACTATCGCGGCAACTTTCTGCGCAGCGGCGCCATGGCGCCGGTTATTCCTTTTCCTTGCGGGCCACCTCATAGACTTTGTCGATCAGGCCGTATTCGCGCGACTCGTCGGGGGACATGAAGAAATTGCGGTCGGTGTCCTTCTCTATCCTCTCCAGAGGCTGCCCCGTATGTAAAACCAACAGTTCATTCAGGCGCTGTTTCGCCTTGGCAAACTCTTCAGTCATTATAACAATATCAGATATCTGTCCCTGAGCGCCAGCCATCGGCTGATGAATCATAACCCGGCTGTTGGGCAGTGCCGCCCGCTTTCCGGCCGTACCGGAGGCCAGTAAAAAAGCACCCATGGAAGCAGCGATACCCATACAGGTCGTGGCCACATCGGATTTGATGAACTGCATAGTATCATAGATAGCCAACCCGGCCGTCACCGAACCACCGGGAGAATTGATATAGACGCAAATATCCTTTTCCGGATCTTCCGCATCGAGAAACAGCATCTGGGCAATCACCAGGTTGGATACCTGGTCATCGATAGGTGAACCAATGAAGATAATACGATCCTTAAGCAGACGAGAGAAAATATCATAGGCCCGTTCTCCGCGTCCGGTCTGCTCGACCACCATCGGCACCAGATAGTTTGAAATAAGCTTATCGGTCATACAGCGTGTTCCTTTGCTTGTAGTTTTCTACACTTCCGTTTGTTTTTTCTCATCTTCTTTCTTCCCGGTAACCACCCGGGCGTGGCTGATCAGGAAGTCAAGGACCTTGTCCTCCAGCAGCGTGTCACGAAGATTGTCGATCCTGCCCGACTGCTTTAGAGCCTGCCGGGCCTGCTCGGGTGTCATCTTGTACTCCTGGGCCAGGCTATTTACCATTGGTTCGGTATCTGACTCTGAAACTTCAATGTTTTCCTGGCGGGCCAGGTGGTGATAAAGCATATTCCAGCGAAGAGTTGCTTCGGCAATCTCGCCTGCTCCCTGACGAATCTGTTCTTCATTCGCCTCGGCGTTCTTCTCTTTCTCATCGGCAACGATAGCGTCAAGATACTCTTTCACCATCGTCGGCGGCACCGGCACCGGGGACTGCTGGCACATCTGACGGATAATCTGCCCCTTCTGGAACTTCCTGAGTTCCGCCGCCTGTCGATTCTTGATATCCTCACGAATCTTCAGACGTAATTCCAGAGCTGTTTCGGCCTTGCCGGTTCTCTTGGCCAGGGCGTCGTCGACCTCCGGAAGAATGCGTTCCCGGACCTGCTTCACTCGGCACTGATACTTCAAGTGGGCACCGGCAAAGGCGGGGTCGGGATAATCGTCATCATACCTGACTTCAATCTCTTTCTCGTCACCAGCTTTCATTCCCGGTAATTGTTCCTTGAACTCCTTTACGGTAAAACCGCGGCCGAGGTCTATCTCGACGTCATCCATCTGCTCGTCAGCCAGCACCATCCCGGGATCATACAGCTTCTTCAGATCCACCGTAATCACGTCATCGCTTTGCACTTCCCTGTCAACCGGTCGGAAATCAGCAAATATCATACGCACTGACTTGGTGATGGCATCGACGTCCTCATCGCGGACTTCCATATCGATAGTGGTAATCTCCAGTTTGTCGTATTCAACCCGGTCAATTTCCGGCATTACTTCGACACGAGCGGTGTAACGAAAGGTTCCCTCCGATTCATAGCCGTGGCTGATTATCGTCGGCCGCGAGGCCACTTTAAGTTGCTGCCGCTCGACCGCTTCGGGATAAGTAGTGCGGATCAACTCCTCGGCTACGTCAACCCGGACCTCATCGTCATACTTGGCCTTGATAACATTCAGCGGCGCCTTACCCTTTCGAAATCCTTTGATGGTGGCTTTGTCGCTTAATTCAGCAAAGGCTTTATCCATCATCTCCGTCACCATGTCGGTCTCCACTTCCACCGACAACTCGCGAACCAGTTCTTCCGTCTCTTTCAACTCGACTTTCATCCAAATCCTTTCCGCATCCTGAAGTCTACATACACACCTGCTCTCCAGGACAGGTTATCTCATTACTCCGGGGACCATCGGCAGTACCATTCCCGGGAGCTTCAGACACAGCAGACCTGTCGACAACTGTGCGAAAGGGGGGATTCGAACCCCCACTCCTTGTGGAACTGGATCCTAAATCCAGCGCGTCTACCAATTCCGCCACTTTCGCCTGCAACAACTTATTATGATTCTTAAGAAAGTGCAATGGACATTTTTGTCCGGAGACACACCCGGATGTTATTGTATTTCTATCACTTAGTGGGGTGCTGAAAAACACTAAACGGAAAACAAAAAGGTTACTGCCCTGCTTTCTTTCTGTGGGCGGCAGATGTCCGCATCTGCCCCGATCTTTGAACCTACATAACTACGCGGGGCGAGTGGCCCGGGGCTTGCCCTGGTTCTCTTGTACTCTCCAGAATCTCTGTCGGAACCACCCTTCGACAAGCTCAGGACAGGCAGGGGTTCCGACTTTGGCTTAACTCGATAGCTTTGAGAAACGCCTGATTCACCTGCCAAGAAAACGAAAACGGAGCCAAAACAATGAAGAAAACAAAGACCCGGAATCAAAAAAGTGTTACCCATGTGCCCGGTCTAATGTGTAACCTATGTAGCCGGTCATACAACCCGTCGGCCACAAGTGGCTTATATGCCAAGTCCCGTGGGTCATAGCGGTGGCGTCTTCCATTTGCTGACATCTGGACACCTCCAGAAAGAATCATAACACTATCCTTTCTCTGTGTCCACTAAACCAGGGGAACCTCACACCTTACTAAGGTGTTGTTATGGGACAAGAATATGCACAGATCGGCATTGAAGAGCGGTGCCAGAGCTTGACAACCTACGGATATTGTGATATATAGAGACCCATGTTTGTGAATAATTTCTCAAACATTACCGACAGGTCTTTTTGTCCGGTCGGAACCGGTAGACATTTATTATCAGAACTGTTCCTGCACGGTTCTGAGAACTGAACAGCACGGAGGTGCCGATGAGCGGACTGCAAATACTGTTGTACCTGTCGGTTCTTTTCTTCACGGTGGTGGTGGCCGCCAAAATGATCAGAATCGCCCTCATGCCAGTTCACCTGCGCTGGGATCTGTATCCCATTCCGCATGAAAAGGGAAAAGGCAAATATGGCGGGTCCTACTTTGAAGAAGTTGACTGGTGGAACAAACCGAATGATTTCTCATTATTCAGCGAACTGAAAGAGATGGGCAAGGAGATTTTCTTCCTGCATTCGGTTTGGGAACACAATCGCCCCCTGTGGGTTTTCTCTTTCCCCTTCCATATCGGTATGTATAGTCTGATCGGTTTTCTGTTTCTGCTGGTGTTGGGAGCCATATTGGAAGCGACGGGGATCGCCGTCACGTCGGCTTCTTCGAGCGTTCCGGGTGTCGCTCTGCACTACCTGACAATCGTTATGGGCGCAGTGGGCTGGGTACTAAGTATTTTCGGCGCCTTTGGCCTGCTTCTCAGTCGAGCTTTCGGTAGAGATCTGCAAGGCTCGTCGGTTTTCTCCGATTACGTCAACCTGGTTTTCCTGCTGGCAGTTTTTGTCGCGGGTTTTCTCTCCTGGGTAACGACGGACCCCGATTACGCGGCGCTTCGGGGATTTGTCCAGGCTCTGATAACATTCTCTCCGGCCACCTCGCTACCCACGATAACAGCCCTGCAGTTGTGGCTGGCGGCGGGACTGCTGGTTTATTTCCCTTTCACTCACATGACCCACGTTTTTGCCAAGTACTTCACCTATCACAGTGTCAGGTGGGAAGACAAACCCAATCTACCGGGTTCGAAACTGGAAAAAGAGATCAGTAAAACCCTGGGATACCGGGTCACCTGGGCAGCGTCCCACATCAAGTCCGGCGCTACCTGGGCCGAAGCTGCTACCGCTGGTGAGCAAGAGGACAAAGATGAATAAAGACAAGACAACACTGCGTGATTTCATTCATAAACCGGGGCAGTTGGTAAACCTGGATCACTCGAAATTCCTGCCCCTGCCGCCCCCCTACGACAAGGCCTATCTGGAGCCCGCCATCAAACCACTGTCCGAGGAAAGAAAACAACAACTCGAATGCGATCTTGATGGTGTCAGTGGTTTCAAGTTTCCTCGTCCCCAGACTGAGGATGAAAAGCGCCAACTGGTAGAGAAGTTTCTCTCCGGTTTGAAGAAGCTGTTCGAACGAGAGAATAACTGGACTTTCAGGCAGACGCTGTTTTTGACGATGGAGTATTGCGTCCGTTGCCAGACCTGTGCCTCGGCTTGTCCTATCTTTGAGGAATCGGGCCAACAGGAAATCTATCGCCCCACTTTTCGCGCCGATATCCTGCGGCGCCTGTACAAGAAATATGTCAAGCCCGGCGGTAAGTTCTTCGCTAAAATCTCCGGCAATGACATTGACGTCACCTGGACTATGGTGGCCCGGCTGATGGAACTGAGTTACCGCTGCACTATCTGCCGCCGTTGCGCTCAGAACTGTCCTGTCGGCGCCGACAACGGCCTGGTTACCCGCGAGTTACGTAAGATATTCAGCCAGGAAATGGGTATTACCGTCGAGCCCCTTCACAAAAAGGGCTCCGTGCAGCAACTGAAAGTTGGTTCTTCGACCGGTATGTCACCGGAGCCATTCCTGGACAACATCGAATTCCTGGAAGAGGATGTCGAAGATCAGACCGGCAAAAAGTTCAAGTGGCCGATGGACAAGGCCGGCGCCGAGATACTGCTGATCCACAACGCCGGTGAGTTTCTGGCCTGGCCGGAAAACCCCGAGGCGTTCGCCATTATCCTCGAAGCCGCCGGTATTGACTACACCCTGTCCAGTGAACTGGTCGCCTACGATGGTGTCAATTACGGTGTCTGGTACGATGATGTACAGTTTGCCAAAGTGGCCTTAAAACATATCGAGGCCGCCAAGAAACTGGGTGTCAAGAAGATCGTCATCGGCGAATGTGGCCACGCCCACAAAGCTCTTTCAGTTATCGCCGATAGGATCTTAACCGGTGATTTCAACATCCCGCGGGAAAGCTCCATGACCCTCCTGCGCGATATCGTCAGGAGCGGACGCTTGAAACTGGACGCCTCCCGCAACGATGATATCACTACCACACTGCACGATCCGTGCAACCTGGTGCGGTTGATGGGTGTCGTTCAACCACAGCGGGAAGTCCTCAGAGCCGTCAGCAATCATTTCCGGGAAATGGAGCCTCACGGTGTTAGAAATTACTGCTGCGGCGGCGGCAGTGGTTTCGCCATTACCCAGGACCTGAACTTCCCCGACTGGAGGCAGAGTCTGTCCAGCCGGGCCAAATTGCGCCAGGTTCTCGATGTTTTCCAGGATATTATCGGCCCGGAGCACAAGAAGTATGTCTGCGCCCCCTGTTCCAACTGCAAGGGGGCCATACGGGACCTGTTTGCCGCCTATGGGCTGTTCGAGCGCTGCAACATTTTCTATGGTGGGCTGGTGGAACTGGTAGTCAACGCCATGGTCGATATTGAAAAACCGTTCCTCGAGTGGGAATGGCATTGACATGAAAGACGGTATCTACCGGACTGATAAAGTCAGCGATGACGGATACAATAAATGCCGCTTGCGGCCGGCTTGCCGCTCGGAACCGCAGGGGGGTCCAACTTTTTCCATTCTGAATTTCTCTGAGCACTAAAAGGAAGATAAAAAAAAGACTGGCCGAGACGGGTAATTAATGGCCAGTCTTTTTGTGTTAGGTGGGAATAATCTCAGTTTTGCTCGGCTTTATCCATTTCTTCCTCGAACCTGGCCACAACCTTATCCAATTCCTTGGCCAGGTTTTCCTGTGTCCCATCCGGCCCGTCCGCTGGGGGATCAGCAGTAATTTTGCCATCGGTCGGGGGTTGTTGAACCACTGATACCTCGGCATCATCGTGGGGAGTCGCAATTTTATCGGTCGCGCCGGTCCGGGTCCCTACAGTATCGACAGAGATAAAATCCGGGGGGACGTCTTCAGCTCGCGCCGTCGTTTCAAACATCTCACCGGGCAACGGCACCGGCTCGGGAGGCATTGACGTATCCATCGGAGAAGAGTCCGGTGTTTCCTTCTTGTATTGATATTTCTCAAGGGCCGCCGCCAACTCGGGGTCAACGGCTCCCTCGGTGTTTTCATTGCTATCGGGATCCGCGGTTGTGTCCGCCGGTACTATGGTGTCGGCCGCATTGGCTTCCTCGGTACGGATCGGCCGCAGCTTTTCCGGTCGGCTGCCAACCGTCTCCCGCTTCCGACGGCTGACTTCACTCGAAGCCGTGACTTCCAATCCGGCGTCTTCGGTGTCACTATCTTTGCCGGTCACCTCGCCCAGGAGATCCAGATGTGATTTAATCAGGCTGTGCAGTTTGGACAGATATGATTTCTTCGTCCTCTGCAACTTGACGATTTCTTCCTCGATCGTGTGCACTTTCCGGGCACGCATGCCGATGATCTCCGAGACCTCAGTCCTGGCCCGCGAAACAATCAGTTCCGCTTCACTTTTGGCGTTGGCAACGGTCATGTCGGCATTGCGTCTGGCATCGATAGCGGCATTCTTGATTGTATCCTCAAACTGCCGCAACCCTGACAACTGCACCTTAACCGAGTCTATTTCCATCGAGAGCTTGTGGTTCTCCTGTTTGAGGGCTTCCATTGCAGCCGCTATATGCTCCAGAAAGTTGTCGACATCTTCCCTGACGTATCCGCGCATCTGTGTCGAAAACTCGTAGTTCCTGACGTCGTTGGGTGACAGGTCCATGGATATCTCTCTCATCTAAAGGTTCATATCTTTTGCCAACGCAACCTGTCAACGACAGGCTGCCGGTTTTTCCGCCGGAGACAAGTCACCGGCTTACATATACTGTATCGGGAGTTTCTGTAAAAAAATTGAGCAGAAATGCGGTAACTTTCAGCGGACCGAAACAGACCGTGGGGTCAAACCGACGGTCGCTGTCCAAACAGAGTTGTGCCCACCCGGATCATGGTGGCGCCTGCGGCGATGGCCGGCGCGAAATCGCCGGACATGCCCATAGAAAGGGTATCAAAATCATCGCCGGTAATATCTCGTGCCTGCTTAAACAACTCCCGACAGAGGTGAAAGGACCGGCGTACAACATCTTTGTCATCGGTCAACGGGCCAATTGTCATCAGGCCGGTCAGTTTGACGTAGTCAAGGGCATGAGCCTGGCGCACTAAATTAAGGCATTCATCGGGACTGACACCATACTTGTGGTTCTCACCGGAGCTGTTCAGTTGGACATAACATTCGATTGTGCGGTTTATCAGACCGGCTTGCCGGTTGATCTCCCAGGCCAGCTTGAACGAGTCCACTGACTGGATAACATCAAAAAGCGCCACCGCTTTTCTGACCTTGTTGGTCTGCAGATGGCCTATCATGTGAAAGCGTGCAATGGGACCGAGTTCGGTGATTTTCGGCTCCGCCTCCTGGATACGGCTTTCACCTATCTCATGAAGTCCGGCTGCCACGGCGGTTCTTATAACAGCCGGAGGGTGAGTTTTGGTAACGGCAACAATTGAGATGTCATCAGCGTCGCGGTCGGACTGCTCACACGCTTCAGCAATCCGCCCGCGCAACTCCATGAGGTTGCGGGATAAAAGGTCCTTCATCGGTTGAAAGTAAGTTATGGCGAAAACACCGGCCAGAGCAAGGAAATTGTGCCCTGGTCGTCAGTGTTGCACGACACCGTTACTGCCTGCCGGGCAGGCGCTGACCCGCGACCCGTCATGCCATCGCTATCTGGGTCTGCTCCTGGGCAATGGCCGGGTCCTGGTAGTTTTCCGGGATCACGATCGGTTCATCGACCGGCAGGGTCGGTTGCACCAACTCGGACGGCACATACTGCGATTCCATACCGGCCATAGCTTCGTCAACTTGGTTGAAGAAACTGTCGATAGCGCCCAGCAGGTGCTCGCGTCCGGTATCGATCATAACCTCCGACATACCCAGCTCCTCGGCAGCCATATCAAAGAACTGGTTGACTTTGTCCACCAACTGCTCTTCGGCACTACCAAGATAGCCGTCTACGGCATCGAAGAAGGCCGCCATCATTCCCGGTGTACCCATTTCGGCAACGTTACCGGCCGAGGTGATATAGTTGCCCAGCGACTCGGGCGCCTGGACGGTGACATCCTGAGTCTGGGCGTTGAACCGCTCCAGGAATGAGAAATTGAAACTGGTGTCCATCTGGAACCGGTAGGCGAACTTGTTCACCGTCCGGCGGTAATCGTCATGGTAAGTCTCTTTCATCGACTGCATCATGCTGGTGGACTGACGGTGAAAACCCTGGGCGGCAAAGTTGCGGCCCTGGACGCCGATCTGCATCGCCCGGCGGGCTCCCATCAGCGAGCGGTGAGCGATATGACCCTTAGTCTGAAGGGCACCCTCGGAAGCGGGCATGTTGGTTTCGATGAATTGCTTGCCCTTGATATCAAGAGCCGCCTTCAGACCAAAACCGGCAGCCGAGAACTGCTCCACCGACTGAACATTTCCCTCAGATAACTGCTCAACGGTCCGGCTGATTGCCTGCATATCAAAACCCAGGTCCAGCTGGTAGTTCAACTTCGCCCGTCGGCGAAAGAAATATGTCGCCGCCGATGCTTCCGGTTCACCTTCAACCGGCACCAATGCATCATCAGCAGGAACCGGTACTTCGTCGGCCGTCTCATCCAACGGGACAACCGGCGTCGCGGGGGGGTCTATAGGATCGGTGCCGGCCAGGTTCGGCAACTGTGTCGATGTGGACGGCAGAAACTGGTCTACCGGCTGCGGTGTGAGCGGACTATTCACCGGCTCCTGACCGGTGTACAGTGATTCACGATACCGACCATCAAGCTGCTCTGACATGTTGAAGTACCGCATCTGCAGATTTCGCGCGGCAAGAGAAATAAGATCGTAAATTCCCATCATTAACCCCATGTTTGAGACTGCTGTTACTTACGCATTTTATCGGCAGAATTGCTGAGTCTTACAGTATCCCCGGTATTCTTTTGTGACCTGGTAAGCTCATACTCCCCCCCATCTTTTTTGCTCGCACCGGCCCCGTAGTGAGCGTAAATTGCGACATGGATACTTCGCACCTGCTGAACTGGATCGAGTTGTCGCGTTCGGCCCTGCGGCACAACGTTCGCTCACTGGCTCGACTGGCCGTCGGCAGGAAGCTGGCGGTGTCGGTCAAAGCCAACGCCTACGGTCATGGACTAAGGCAGATCGTACCGATGCTGGCCCGTCTGAGGGAAGTTGACTATGTTACTGTTCATTCACTTGAGGAGGCCATCGCCTGTCGTGACAGTGGCTGGAATCGGCGCCTGATGCTCCTGGGGCCGTTCCCTCCCGGCGGCAGCGAAGTGGTCATGGAATACGACCTGGAGCCGGTGATATGCGACCGTCGGGCTCTGACCGAACTGGGTAAAACCGCCGACCGCCAGGGCCGTAAAATCAAAACCCACCTGAAACTGGAGACGGGTACGAACCGGCAGGGAATAACCGAAAAGGAACTGCCGGTCATTGCCGATCTTTATAAGCGTTTCCACAGTCTGCAAAAACCTTATGGCGCCGCTATGCATTTTGCCAATATCGAGGACACCACCAACCACGAATACTCTCGCTTTCAACTGGCCGGTTTCAGGAAGTTGCTGGCGACCATGACAAGGCTGGGGATCAAACCGACCATGCGCCACGCCGCCTGCTCGGCGGCGATGATCCTTTTTGAAAAGACTCGCTTCCAACTGGTGCGACCCGGTATTGCCGCCTACGGCCACTGGCCGTCAAAGGAAACATACCTCTCTTACAGACTGCAAGGGGGACATAATGATCTTTTCCAGCCGGTGCTGACCTGGAAAACCCGGATCACCCAACTCAAGCAGCTTCCGGCCGATGCCTTTGTCGGCTACGGTTGCACATATCGCACTACCTCCCCCACGCGGCTGGCCGTGCTACCGGTGGGTTATTCCGATGGACTGGACCGGGGTCTGTCCAACCGGGCTCATGTCCTGATCAGGGGCAGGAGAGCTCCCGTACGGGGACGGGTCTGTATGAATCTGACGATGGTTGATGTGACCGACATAAAAGGCGCTCGGCAGGGTGATGAAGTCACGGTGATTGGCCGCAGCAGCGATGAGGTAATCTCCGCGGAAATGTTGGCACAATGGGCCGAGACTATTAACTATGAAGTACTTGCCCGTCTTTCACCAGCTACTTTCAGATACTCTGCCCCCTGAGCAAGCATTACCGACAAACTTTTTTACCACTTTTTCGATTGTCTAATTCATTGCACTGGTTGGAGTTTTAATTGGATTTGGCGGCAGTTCTCAGCAATTTCACTTGACACCGATAACAGCGGCAAGTATCATCTTTGTGAAGCATTTCACATGAGTGATCTGTACAAGCATGGATTAAAGGAACGATAATGGATGTCACTTCAACACCCGAACACGGTAGACGCATCTCGGAATCAACCATACATCGTTTGTCGTTGTACTATCGGGCATTATCCCTTCTTGAGAAGGAAGATTTCGAGACCGTATCATCAAAGGAGTTAGCCAAACGGGAGAAGCTGACACCGGCCCAGGTGCGCAAGGACCTGTCCTTTTTCGGCTCATTCGGCACCCGGGGGCTGGGTTATCCGGTTAAGGACCTGCGAACCAGAATAGCATCTATTCTCGGAATTGACAGGGTCTGGCGGGTGGCTCTGGTCGGGATCGGGAATATCGGCTCGGCACTGGTGAGCTACAAAGAGTTTCAGAAACAGGGATTTCAGATAATCAAACTTTTTGACAACGACCAGCGCAAGATCGGCTCCAACCACAAAGGCATCATTATCTCCGACATCAACGATCTGGCCTCCGAGATCAAGAAAAAGAAGCTGGAGATGGTCGTAATCGCGGTACCTGCCTCGGCAGCGCAGAAAGCCTGTGACTTGGCGGTCACTGCGGGCATTAAGGCCATCTTGAATTTCGCCCCGATCAACCTCAAGGTCCCCAAGGACGTTATCCTGCGGACGGAGAATATGGCGATGGAGATCGAGTATCTGTCGTTCTTCCTGACCAACCGTTCCCGTATAGACCGGGTTTCGTAGGATCCTTGCCCTCCACCGATCTTGACATAGACTTTCCGATGACTATCTTTCCGCTGAGAGGTCATGGAATCATGGATTTGCGCAGATTGATTGTCAGGCTATTGGTGGCAGCAGGGATTCTCCTGGGGAGTGCCACGCCGGCGCCGTCGGGGGGACGCGAATTGACGGCG
>JBDRNJ010000091.1:0-5765 GCA_043811375.1 bacterium
CCATTGTACAGGTCTCTTTCCACGGCACTGAACACCTCCTTGGGTCGTACCGTAAGTTAACCTGTTACCTATGTTTACGGTCTAGTCTGTTACCTATGTTCACGGTTTATACCAAAAAAAAGCCCACCTGCTGAGGTGGGCTTGTTGAGTCAAGTGTCTACTTGACAATCGTATATTTGTATGGTCCCGCCCATTTAGGTTCGTTCGTGTCGCCCGGCGGTGGAGCCGCAAACAACCACCGACCTCCGGGAGGGAAGAAAGATGAATCAATACTAAATGTTCCTGTTTCCGGGAACATCATCTCAAATGAAAGGACTTTGATTGCGTCATGTGCCGGGTATTGTTTTTTAACACATAATCCGCCAAAACCAAGCAGTTCCGGCAATTGGCCGTCCCAGTCTTTCTCCACGGTGAAAACGCCGCCGAAGTCCCAAATGGACTGGTCGTTCCAGCCGTTATGTCCCTTGATGTCACCAGCGTCATTGAGACCATTGCCACTGTCGGCTACATGGATGACTTTCTTGATAGTCGACGACTCCATGGAAAAACCGAGCGAGAAGCCGGTATAGACCGTGTCGTTGGCTACGTAGACATCGAAAGAGACATTCTCACCGGTTTTGATGGTGCTGTCGTTGACGGCACCCGGACCGGAGATTTTCAAATTAACGGAATTGCCGACTGCCGGACTCACGCCTAACGCGAGCAGGCAAGCTGCAATACTGGCAATCCTGATTACATTCATACATCACTCCCAATAATAAAAATACAACACACTGCTTTATATCCACAAACAAACCGAGCTGAGAATATATCAATCACTATGTCGGCTGTCAAACGGATTTTTATCATTACTACTGGCCTTTTTTCACAGTTATCCCGTCGGTTCCGGTTACAGTGTCTGCCGGCAACACAACTGCTCACAGCGAAGTCAAAAAGCCCGCTCGGTCTCGATAACTCGCAGTCCGGTTGTATGTTACGACTTGGCCACAACTCGGAAACGAGCTGATTTCGGGTTCTCTATGCCTGTGATCGTCTGTAAAATAACCCGTAGCACAATGCTGCCGACAGCAGGAATCCTGATCCAGCTGCAAAAAAGAACCCACCGCCTGTTGGAGGCGGTGGGCAAAACAATTCCTCAACTGTTCAAATAGTAGATCGACTGACTTACAGCGGCGGTAACAGTCCTCCGTGCCGGCTGTAGCCTTCGATGACGGTGAAGTCACCTTTGGTCAGACCGGGGCCAATCGGCTGCGAACAACTAGTGTGGATGTTGGTGTTAAGCACACCATTAACATAGTAGTATGTTTCCGGTCCCAGGGTTCCGTGCTTGTCGGCGCCAACAAAGGTAAACTGCTCACCCGGTTGCACGATACCGTCGAAAACGACCAGGTTCTTCTTCATCTTAACCACAATATGAGCATTCACAATGCTGCCGTCGTAGCGGATCGTCAACTGTGTTACCTTGCCGTCGCACTCACCGTAGTCGGGCTCATCATACAGGCCGCAATCCCAGGTGT
Organism: bacterium; assembly: GCA_043811375.1. Lineage (GTDB taxonomy): Bacteria > Zixibacteria > MSB-5A5 > GN15 > FEB-12 > JBDRNJ01. The sequence continues at coordinate 1,518 of JBDRNJ010000091.1, forward strand.
CGTCGACTTCGCCGGCATCCAAGGTGGTGCAGACAGTGCGGCCGGAACTCGGGTCGGCGTCGCTGTCGACAGCATCGTCGGCACCCTGATCCTGAGGAGAGACATTGTAGCCGGCCGGTATTACGAACTCAACGTAATAGTCGCCGGGGGTCAGACCAGTGAACATATAAAGTCCGCTGGCGTCTGTGATGGTAGTGGCCAGCAGCACGTCGGCACAACTATAAAGGTTGACGGTTACCCCGGGAATACCCAACTCGCCGGGATCCTGTATACCATCTTCATCGGCATCCAGCCAGACGAAATCGCCAATGGCGGCCAATCGCGGCTCTTCGGTGGGGATGTCGAACATGACCAGCGTCTGCTTTTCCAGATCGTTGTCGGCGGCATAGCCGGTGAAAAGTACGTCCAGCAGTCCAAAGTTGTTGTCCGGATGGTACTCCGTTATGTAGGCATCGGCATTTGCCATGATCTGCTCGCACTGGGTACCGCCGCCATCGTCATAACAGATTTCCAGATAGGGGTTACGGCTTGCGTTCTCGCGGCTGGGATAAACCGAACGCGGATACGTAATCACCGCCTGGTCCAGCAGCAGACCATGGTTGTCATAGGTGCCGTCCATCCAGTCCTGGACTAATGCCGTGACATTGACTGAGCGCCAGCCAACACCATCGGTCATAAAAGAGCCGGCCATACCGGTATAAGCGGCACCAAAGCTGTTCCAAGTGACAGTAGCTTCACCCCAGGCCGCCGTAGCCCGGTAGACATCCACTTGGCGGTTACTGGCCGCTGAGGAGTAGATGTAAAACGTGGCCGATTGCAGTGTCGCTCCCGGCGGCATAGCGGCCCGGATGGCCATGTTGATGGCGTCTTCCGGCGCCAGTGTGTCCGACTGTTGACTGCAGCCAAGGGCCAGTAGACCCAATGCAGCCACTAACAGCAGGAATCGAGAAACTCTGTTCATAAGAGCGTCCTCCTAACATAAGACGTTGGTTTGGTTTATATTAACACAGTCAGTCGTCACTTGTTCCACTTATGGAGACAACAATCCTACGCAAGTAAGCAGATAAATCCATTTACCAAGCTGTACATCACGGTTGTAATTTTAGAATATAATACATTTCGCGGAGTTTGTAAAGTGAAATTATGATATGTTTTTTGTCCTCTTTTGGAAATCACCGGGGCACAAAAAAGGCCCACAGGGAAACCTGTGGGCCGTAAAAGCTTAAAAGGAATATGCAGTCAGTTAGTCGTCGTCACCGAACTCGTCATCATCACAGTGACCGGGTCCGATGAGACCGTTGTTGTAAGCGTCGAGCTTGTTCTTCATTCTCAACACGCTTTTCTGAGTGCGTTTTCCCAGACTTTCCCAGTCAGTATGGTCATGGTCGGCTAGGAAAGCATCGGCTCTGGTAATGACATCACTGACCGCATCCGGGCTGGCGCCATTGGCGTTATTCAACTTGGCGGCCAGCAACTGAGCGTACAGCTTGGTAATGCCGTTAGACTGAACACCGTACGTATCCTGCCCCAGGATTGCCACTGCCATCGCCACGTTATCGACAAACAGGCTCTTGGCGCCGCTTTCATCGCCCAGCCAGATCGGTAGCAACGGGGTAACCATATCCGGTTGCGGACCGAAACCCGACCAGTTCTTCCAGTAACCTATAGTTCGGGTGCAGCCCCCGTCCGGAGTCACTTCAGTGTCGAATCGAACCAGTGTCTGTTTCTCCAGATTGCCGTCGGCGGCATAACCGGTATACATAACGTCGATAAAGCCGAAATTGGAGTCCGGTTGGCGCTGAGTGATGTAAGCATCAGCTATTGGCAGAACGGTCTCGCACTGGATCCCTTCAGAGGTGGTGAAGCAGACCTGCAGATTGGGGTGGCGTGATTCATTCTCACGGCTGGGATACACCGTACGCGGATAAGTCAACACTTCCTGGTCCAGTAGCAGGCCATAGTTGGCGTAACTGCCGTTAAGCCAGCCGTCCACCAGAGAGGTGACATCAACCGAGTGCCAGCCCACCGTGTCGGCAATAAATGATCCCTCGATTGCAGCCGCGTAGGCGCCGCCAAGATTGTTGAAGGTAACCGTTCCTTCATCCCAATCGCCGGTAATCCGGTGCACATCGATCTGGCGGTCGGTGGCCCAGGAAACCCAGATGGAGAAGGTTGCCGATTCCAGGGTTGCTCCCGGTGGAATACTAAGGCTTGCCGCCAGCGATGAGGCCATATCGTCCGGCCCTATCGCCCCGAACTGATTCGAGCAGCTTACCAACAGGAGCGTCACGACTCCCACGATCGTCAGACATGCAGCTAATCTCTTCATACGATGTCCTCCACAGCAATTATGTCGGTTTGCATTAAATTACCATAACCGGATCATCCGCAATTGACCAAACTCTGAACGCCTTATCGGGCGCCGGCAGTCTGAGTGTTGCGGACCACTATTCAGGCAGCAAGGAAGCAAGATTCGTGCATTATTTGCGGTAAAAATAATAAATCCTCACAACCCCGATTTAGGCTTGATGTACTTGACTTCAGGCAGTATGGGCTGACTCCCATACTGCCCTCGGGCGGATTAGAGAGAACCAGATGTGAAAAGACGTGCGCATGTATTGCAGCCGGGTATATTGATGCCGGACGTCAGATCATTATCGGGAAGCTCTTTCAAATTCTATAACAGCCCATGTTTCCTGAGTTCTTTGATTCCCTGGTGGTGCCGGCGTATTTTCCTGTCCCATTCACGGGCCTGACGTCTCGATTCTTTCTTGTCTTTCCGGATGGCCAGATTGTGTTGTTCCTTCTTCAACTGCAGGTAGTTCTGCCAGCGGGAGTCATCAAGAGTTTCGGCCCGAAGCGCTTTTTCGATAGCGCACCCCGGCTCTCCGTTGTGGCGGCAGTTACGGAAGCGGCAGGTTGTGACCAGACTTTCGATATCCTTAAAGGTCTTTTCCAGCCCGTCGATTTCTCCCCACATCTGAATTTCGCGCAGGCCGGGAGTATCAATTACGATTCCTCCCTGCGGCATCACTATCAATTCCCGTCTGCTGGTGGTGTGTCGGCCGCGACCGTCATACTCGCGAACAGTACCTGTCTTCTGGCGATCAGAGTCGAGCAGACTGTTAATAAGGGTCGACTTGCCGACGCCGGATGAACCCAGAAAAACAGCAGTTTGACCATGGCCGAGATATTGCTGCAGGGCGTTGAGGTTGCTGCCGGCAACAGCGCTGACGGCATACACCTCGACACCGACCGCCACTTTTTCTACAGTAGTCACCATGCTCTCGATCTCTGAGCAGAGGTCGGCTTTGTTCAGGATAATCACCGGCGTGGCGCCGCTGTCGAAACCGACCGAGAGGTAACGTTCGATACGCCTGAGGCTGAAATCATTGACGAGGTCGGTCACCAGAAACACGGTGTCGATATTGGCCGCCAGCACCTGCGGTTCGATCCGTCCCTCGCCATACTTGGGACCGCCGGCCATTACTGCCTTGCGTACAAAACTGCTCCGGCGCGGTAAAACCGCCTGGATGGTTGCTTTCTTTTCCTGGATGCGAGCGTGAATTACCACCCAGTCACCGACGGCGGGAAGGTCACTTCGGCTCTCGGCGCGGTGCAAAAACCGTCCGGACAATTCCGCTGTCAGTTCCCCGCCATCGTGCAGGACAATGTAAACCTGTTTATGTTCCCGGACTACGCGAGCCGGGGAGAGGCTGTCGTCGGACAGTTGCGTAAGAGACTGTTGGAAACAGGGCCGCCAGCCCATATCTGCAAGATTCATCGTCTTGTTCCTTGCTGAGGTGATTTAGCTGGTGCGGCTTTCAGTGGGGTAAATCCAGCGCAGAGAAAACCGCAGACATCATTCACGCCCGCGGCTGATTTTGATCCTGGGTATAAACCGCCCCCGACAGGGCGAACAGATCATGCTGAGACCCGATTATCTCGGATCAGCGGCTAATGCTTTCCGGGCGTGATACCATTGATTCGATACTGACAATATCCATACAGTCACGCCTCCTTACAAAACAGGTAAATCTGTCAAGTTTATGAACCTACTGCTACAATGTAGCCATTATTGACGAATTGTCAAGAGGTTACAGATACCGGTAGTGTAAACTAAGTTGTGTAAATTGGTAGATTGAAATAACAACGGGTTTGACTTTGAGTCTTTCGAACCAAATGAAAGGAGTCAAACCCGTGGTAAACTTGTGGTTTACAGACAAAGATTTACGTTATCGCTGGAGC
>JBDRNJ010000092.1:0-9091 GCA_043811375.1 bacterium
AGCTGCCGCGATTTGCCGGATCGAGCGCCCCGCGGTACGTAAACAGGCAATCTCACACCGCTCTTCAATGGTGATCTGAACATATCTCTTTCCCATAACAACACCTTAATAAGGTGTTGCACTTCGTTTGTGAAGCTAGGGCATCCAGTGTCCTTTTGATTAATGGATTCCTGCTTTCGCAGGAATGACAGAAAAAGCAAGGTAGTAACTCTTTTGCCTTCAATTCAGTCTGGTTGGAACCCCTGTGGTTCCGACAGAAATTCGATGTGTGGCACTCCCAAACTCGTTTGGGAGTGAACACTTAAATCATCCCCAAACAAGTTTGAGGATGCCACCCGGTTGATCTGAATCCCCCTTCGATCCTCATCGAGACGAAAAGGCCGACCAGAATACCGGTTGCGGTGGCAGTTTAACCAGCCGGGACCGGCTTTTTTGTTTGCCACCGGCGCAATTAGGTGGTAAACTACTCGCTGTTTAGTTCGATATTGAGTATAGCGACCACATTGCAGTCAGGCAGCGAAGCGGAAGGTAAAGGGATTTAACTTGGGCTTCTTCAATCTTCTATCAAATGATATCGGTATCGATCTGGGTACAGCCAACACGCTGGTTTATCTGGGCAAGCAGGGCATAGTTCTCAACGAACCATCAGTGGTGGCCATTGAACTGTCGACCGGCAAAGTGCTGGCGGTGGGCGCGGCCGCCAAGGAAATGACCGGTCGCACACCGACTGGTATTGCTGCTATCCGACCGCTCAAAGATGGTGTCATCGCTGATTTCGAAATCTCGGAGAAACTGATTTCTGATTTTATTCGCCGCGTGGTCAAGCACAGGTACTTGATGAAGCCGAGGGTCGTTATCTCGGTGCCGTCGGGAATCACGGAAGTGGAAAAGCGTGCCGTTCGTGACTCGGCCGAGAACGCCGGTGCTCGCGAGGTCTACCTGCTGGCGGAACCGATGGCGGCCGCAATCGGTGTTGGTCTGCAGGTCGAGCAGCCCTCCGGGAGCATGATTATTGACATTGGCGGCGGCACTTCGGAAATCGCCGTCATTGCTCTTAACGGTATCGTTAATGATATTTCTATCCGTGTCGCCGGTGACGAGTTTAATGATGCCATTATCATGTACCTCAAGAAAAACTACAACCTGCTTATCGGCGAACTGACGGCTGAAGAGGTCAAGATACAGATAGGCTCTGCTTTCCAGCTCGAAAAGGAACTGTCCATGGAGATACGGGGGCGGGATCTGGTTGCCGGGGTGCCCAAGAATCTGATGCTTTCCTCGGTTCAGGTTCGGGAAGCGATTGCGGAGACCGTGGATATAATTGTGGAAGCAGTGCGGCAGGCGCTGGAGCGGACACCGCCGGAATTGGCCTCCGATATCATGGAAAAAGGCATTATCCTCACCGGGGGCGGGGCTCTTCTGAGAGGATTGGACAAGCGGCTGCGGGAGGAAACCAACCTGCCGGTTAACGTGGCAGATGACCCCCTGACCTGCGTGGTACGGGGTGCGGGCGCCGTTCTGGAAAATTTCAATCATTATTCCAAAGTCCTTGAAAAAAGCCGCCGGGATTAATTCTACTCTTTCGGGTTCTAACAATTCCAACTACCGTTCGAACCGATTTTGCGGAAGCCATTAATCTTTTCCTTTTCCCGGTTGTCATAACAGTAGAAATTGCAAATATGGCAGGTATAGACAAGGAGATTGCCCGGCGCCTTGTAAGTCGGGCCAGAGAAGGCGATTCCAAAGCTTTCTCACAATTAGTGAGATTGATGATGAATGACGTAGTAGCTTTGACATATCGGATGACGCGGGATAGCGATACCGCCAGGGACCTGGCCCAGGAGGCATTTGTGGCTGCCTGGCAGGCGCTTCCGAATTTTAGGGAAGAGGCCAGTTTCAAAAACTGGCTTTATCGTATTGCCGCCAACAAGACCTTGAATTTCCTCAAACAACGACAACGGCGTCAGGCGGAACCTATTGAGACATTGAACCGAGCAGTGCCGGCAGCCGATGATATTGCCTCTAATCCGGAAAAACAGTTGATGCTGAAAGAAATGAAATCGCAGGTACTTACGTTTATGGCCGGTCTGCCCGATCAGCAACGCCTGGTTTTTGATCTGCGTTTTTACAAGGATCTCTCTTTTGAGGAAATAGCCGATGTCACCGGTCGGGCGGTGGGCACTGTCAAGACCCACTACCGCCAGGCGGTTATCAAGCTCCGGGAGTTCGCGCAACAACAGGGATGGCGATAATGAATTGCGCTCACGTCAAAGACGAACTGATGCTGTGGTTCGGACAACCCAGGCTGCCGGATGAACTCATCGACCATTTGCGGCAGTGCCGTTCGTGTCGCGCCTTCTGGGAAGAATCGGTTGCAGTGTCCGAACGGCTGGATCAGGACAGTCTTTTTTATCCGGAGCCGGATGAAACGGATAGACTGGTGAACTCGGTGATGGCCTCTCTCGATGCACGAAGACCCCGGGATATCAGCGTCGTTTCCCGATTGGTGTCGTTGTGGCACAGACATGTTCCGGTGGCCGCGGCTGCGGTGCTGGTGCTGGGTATCGGCATCGGGATATTCCTGGCCGGCGGCACAGCTTTTCAGACCAACCTGCCGGAGTCGACTGCCGGAGTGATCGAAGTGGCCGGTATCTACGATGATGACGATGCGGAGTTGGATGACAATACCGTGAGTGCCCTTATTGAGGAGTTAACCTGGCAGCATCGGTCCGAAGCCAGCCAATGGTTGCTGGACGATCTGACCGAGGAAGAGCTTCAGTACCTGGAGAAAAGTTTTAATGTGGGAGACCTGCTATGATAAACAAACTAATATCAGGACAGCGCCGGCTCCTGCTGCCGGCGCTGGCAATAACAGTGGGGCTGATTGCCTCGCCGGCTATCGCCCAGGAGAAGGCGCCGCATGATTGTTTTCACAGAAATCAGACCCTCAATGATTACCTGGCCCAGCTTGAGCAACAGCCCGACGACGACTTCAATCACGTCGGTGCAGCCGGAAACGCATATGACAAGACTCGGAACCTCCAGCGCAAGCAGGGACGGCAACAGTTCAACAAGCATATCGAGCAATTCCGGATTCTGAAGCTGCTTGAATTGCTCGACTTGCAGGAAAATCAGGAGTTGGAATTCATTGGCGTTTTCCGGTCAATGCGGCGTCAGTCAGGACAACTCCACGATCAGCGCATGGATCGCGTGGAGAAATTGGCGGAAGGCCTGCGGACGGAGTCAATTACCGACAATGAGATCGTCATCCTGATCAGTGAGATCAGGGAGTTCAGTGATGAAGAAAACCGGGTTCGTGACAGGTTCCTGAGCGAGGCGGCAAATATCCTCTCGGCGTCGCAAATGGGTCGACTGGTTGTTTTCCAGGTGAGATTCGAGTCGGAACTCCTGGGAGCGGTCCGAGGATTTCGAGATAGGGGAAGAGGTCCGGGAAAGTCACCGGCACCGGATTCAGAGCGACCGTGACATACAAAGTGACACAACGAAAGAACCAATAACGAAAGGAGCAAGGTTATGAAAAAGGTATTATGTCTGATGACGGCGGCTATCCTGTTGCTGGCCGTAGTGGCCTGGGCGGGGCACGGACCACGTTCCCAGGGATTCGGCCACGACGCTTGTCTGGGCGGGCCGGGTACCGGGGGACATCCGCACATGATGGGCAAACGGCCGTATCACGGTGGACCGGGTATGTTCCTGGCCGTGGCCGACGAGATCGGGCTGTCTGACGATCAAATCGCCCGGATGAAAAAGATGATGGTGGAATTTCAACTGGCCCGGGTCGATCAGAAAGCCAAGGTCGAAAAGGCTAAAATCAGGTTGCAGTCACTTCGTCGTGACGTGGATGTTTCTGAAAGTGAGGTAATGACAGCTATCGATGATATGGCGCGTACGAAGGCCGATATGCAGAAAATGCAGTACCGGCATCGGAGTGAGATGCGTGCCGTGCTGACCGACGAGCAATTGGATAAGCTCAAGGAGCTGCGGCAGCAGAAAAGGGAAAAGCGCTTCGGACCGCACCAGGGTCGGCAACCCGGCTGGGGTCGCGGTGCCGGGCATGGTTTCATCCCTGACGATGACGACTGATACGCGACTGCTGTCAAAGTGAGAAGAAGCCCGTCAGATGGCGGGCTTTTCTTTTGGCGATTCCGACGGGAGATCCCGGCTCAGGGCTGAGGAACGGACAGTCCTATCTCAGGTCTCGGGAAAGCGATTCCAGTCCCTCAATCGGGCCGATCAACACCAGCACATCGGATTCATTGAGGATTGTGTCGGGACCGGGGGCAACCGTCATCTTACCGTGGGCTTTCTTGATACCGATTATGGTTACGCCGTATTCCTGTTTCAGCCGTGATTTAAGCACCGACTTGCCGTCCATTTCGCAGCCGGATGGTATGACCACTTCTTCAATCAGCAGGCCACCCTCGCCCAGGGCCGTGGTCTGCATGAAATCGACCACGTTTGGCTGCAGTGAAGCCATCGCCATCCGCTGACCGCCGAGTACGTGCGGTGAAATCACGTGATTAGCCCCGGCGCGGAGCAATTTTTTCTCGCCGTCTTCGAAATCGGCCCGGGCTATAATGTTAAGATCGGCGTTTATCGAACGGGCGGTCAGGGTTAGGTAAACATTCTGAGCTTCTTCGGGCAAGGTGGAAACCAGGGTCCCGGCATATTCAATCCGTGCCCTCCTCAGGACTTCATCATCGGTAGCTTCCCCTTGAAAGAACAGGTAACCCTCAGAACTCAAGCGGGCGATTGCCTCCGGATTCTTTTCGATCACCACGAAGGGGACCTTGCGCTTTTTGAATTCCTGGGCTACCTGTTGGCCGACCCGGCCGAAACCAGCAATGATGAAGTGCCCGGACATTTTGCGTATCTTCTTTTCCATTTTTTTCCTTCCGAAAATCTCCCGGAACTCACCCTCCACGACCAGTTGGCCGATGACGGAAACAGTAAACCCCCCCAGGGCTACCCCGAAGAGAATCAACAGGATGACAAACACCTTGCCCGACTCATCCAGGGGCATGACTTCCCGGTATCCAACGGTTGAAAGGGTTATCATGGTCATATACAGAGCATCAAGCGGCTGCATATGCTCGATCAGCACAAATCCTATCGTCCCTCCTCCAATTGCGATAGCCAGACCGGACAATGCCAGCGTCAGCTTCTGAGATGCGGAGAGCTTTGTCGTGGATGTATCATTCATGATTGTAGTCAAGCTATGACAGTCTCCCGGGATATCCACAAAAAAAACGGATACGAGAGGGCAAGGCGACAAGCCAGCCGCAAGCGGCTTTTATTGTATCCGTCATCGCGAGTCCGCCGAAGGCGGGCGTGGTGATCTCAACGACCCGCCCCGAGACCGGCGGCAACTTTACCTTGACCGCTACAGTTGATTTGCGTACCGAAGAGGTGTGATTTTGCAAGCACCAAAGACAAACGGTCAGGCTAAACGATTTCTGTTTTACCACCTGCCGGCCCTGGTCTACGCCGGCGCTATAATTGCAGTCTCCTCCATACCGAATCTGAATGCTCCCGAGATCAGGTTTCTCCTGTTTGACAAGGTGGCTCATATCGTCGAATATGGTCTTTTTACACTGCTGGTTTTTCGATCTTTCTCTCATTTCGGACCCCGAATGACGGGGCGAAGGCCATTGCTCTTTACAGTACTATTTTTATCCCTTTTTGCCTGCCTGGATGAATTCTATCAGCGCTTTATTCCCGGTCGCCATTCAGAACTGGCTGATCTGGCTGTTGATTTTCTGGGCATTGTGTCGGCTTTGGTGTTAGTGCGTCTGCGATCGCACTTTCGTCGACCGGTCCGGCAACAATAGCCATAAAGTGTTGCTGTATGGGAATCGTACAATCTACATGTGAGTCAGTGAATTGTCTTGACATCCTGCGGCATTAGCCTATATTGTCACTGGTTTTGGGAAAATAAGCCGACTTTGGCGCGGTCAGCCAGAGGCTGATTTTTCTCCATTTTGGTCTAACATGCTGGTTGTAAACCAATTAAGGATTTGCAGCTACGTCTGGTCTAACAATACTGGTGTGGTAGAGCACTACAGCCTAAGAGAATGTTGCGACAAAGGAGGTCGTGTTGTCGAATATCATGGCTGACCAAATGATGTTCTACCATGTTTCTCCCGGTTGTCCGGGAACTGCCACAACAGCCGTTACCAGGATTCCTCAGCGAATGTCCAGGTGCCGGCTCACCACCAGACAGGAGCCTTTAATAATCACTTCGATTCCTGGGGAGAGCAAAAAAATGGAGGTAGAACGCGGGACAAACGGGATAACGAATTTATTTTGCACTGTAAATTTAAATCATTAACGGATTAAGACAGGAGTATCAAATGAAACGCGTACTGTTTCTGGTTATTGTGACGCTACTTATGGCATTACCGTTCGGTTCTGCCTTCGGTGTCAACCAGATCACATTGGATAAGGTGACCAACAATTCGGGCGGAGACTCGGTGATCACCGACGGGTATATCCCGGTGGGGGACACCGCCAAATTCACTCTCCGCTTGACCTATGAAGACGGAACCAAGAATATTGGCGCCATTGCCAATGGTTTCCAGGTATACGAGAAAAACGCTGGAAACTTCTTCCCGATTACTCGGGACACTGTCTCTGGCAGTGGACTTGGTTCCAGGTTAAATGCGATCTTTATCAACGATTTCTCCATATCGGGAACCGGCCGGGACACTACTAGCCTTGGAGGGTATGCTGTCGCCCCGGGTATTGAAGTCGGATACGATTCTGCAGCGTTTTACGTTACATCCGGAAGTGACAACGCCGGGGACACTGTTTGTATTGACTCCAGTTTTTATCCGCCGGGCGGCACGTGGCTTTGGTCCTGGATGGGTGGGGGTACATTCTCGCCGGATTGGGGTGGTCCGTATTGCCTCCTGATCAAGGATACCATCGAGGTTCAACCGGAGCTGGTGTTGACCCCGGATACGCTGTATTACACGGCTGTCGAAGGCGGCGCCAATCCGGCGGCTGACAGTTTTGAGGTCAGTGAAACCGCTGGCGGCAATATCGCCTTTGATGTTACCGAGACGGCCACCTGGTTTAACCTGAACAAGGCCAGCGGCACAACACCGGAGCAGGTGACAGTTAATGTCGGCATCATCGGTTTGAGCGCTGGTGACTATATTGATTCGGTGCAGGTCAGTTCCGGTGCAGCAGCCAATAGTCCGCAATGGGCTTATGTAGTTCTGGAAGTTACACCAGCACCGAAATACCTGGCAGTCACCCCCGACACACTGCATTTCACGGCTGTCGAAGGCGGCGCCAATCCGGCGGTTGACAGTTTTGAGGTCAGTGAGACAGGTGGCGGCAATATCGCATTTGCTGTCGCCGAGACGGTTGGCTGGTTTAGCCTGAATAAGGCTGGCGGCACGACACCAGAGCAGGTGACAGTGGATGTCAATATCACCGGTTTGAGTGCTGGTATCCTTTTTGATTCGGTGACAGTCAGTTCCGGTGAAGCGGACAACACACCGCAGTTTGCCTATGTAAGGCTGGAAGTGACGGCGGCCCCGCAATATCTGGCAGTCACTCCCGACACGCTGTATTTCACGGCAGTTGCGGGTGGTGCCGATCCGGCGGTTGACAGTTTTGAGGTCAGTGAAACCGGTGGCGGTACTATAGCATTTGCTGTTGCCGAGACGGCCGTCTGGTTTAACCTGAACAAGGCCGGCGGCACGACACCGGAGCAGGTGACAGTGGATGTCGATATCACCGGCTTGAGCACTGGTCTCTATCTTGATTCGGTAACGGTCAGTTCCGGTGAAGCGGACAACACGCCGCAGTTTGCCTACGTAAGGCTGGAAGTGACGGCGGCACCGCAATATCTGGCAGTTATTCCCGACACGCTGTTTTTCACGGCAATTGAAGGTGGTGTCAATCCTGCGGCTGACAGCTTTGAGGTCAGTGAGACCGGCGGCGGCAATATCGCTTTTGGAGTTGCCGAAACGGTCGGCTGGTTTAGCCTGAACAAGACCGGCGGCACGACACCGGAGCAGGTGACAGTTAATGTCGATATCACCGGTTTGAGCGGTGGTGTCTATCTTGATTCGGTGACGGTTACATCCGGTGCTGTCTCCAATTCTCCTCAGTTTGCTTACATTGTCCTGGGAGTAGCAGGAGTACCGAAGTATCTGGCCATGGATCCGGACACGCTGTTTTTCACGGCAGTCGAAACCGGTGCCAATCCAGCCGCTGACAGTTTTGAGGTCAGTGAAACCGGAGGCTTTGCCATCGACTTTGCGGTTGCCGAGACGGTGGGCTGGTTTGACCTGAACAAGACGAGCGGCATCACGCCGGAGTATGTCGGTGTGACTGTCAATATCTCAGGTCTCACTGCCGCCAACTACTTTGACTCGGTGCTGGTTACTTCTGCGGATGCCGAGAATTCACCGGAATATGTGTTTGTAGCCCTGGAAGTGACGCCGGCGCCGAAGTACCTGACTGTTAATCCTGACACGCTGTATTTCACAGCCACTGAAGGTGACGCCAATCCGGCTGCTGACAGTTTTGAAGTCAGTGAGACCGGCGGTGGCGTAATCGGTTTCGATGCGGTCGAGGTTGTAGGCTGGTTTGGTATCAACAAAACCACAGGCACCACGCCGGAATATGTAACGGTTAATGTCAACATCACCGGCTTGAATGCCGGCGGATACTTTGATTCGGTGACGGTCAGCTCCCTTGAGGTGGACAACTCGCCGATCTATGCTTTTGTATCGTTGATGGTGAATCCGGCTGAAAACACGCCACCGGTACTGGATTCCATCCGGGCGCAGTCTACTTGTGAGGGAGAAACACTGACCTTCACAGTAACAGCATCCGATGCGGAAACAACTCCGGTAATAACAGCTCCGGACAGACCGACAGGGGCCAGCTTGACCGACAACGGTAACGGCACCGCTGATTTCCTGTGGGTTCCGGACTACACTCAGGCCGGTATACACTATGTTACTTTCATTGCCTTTGACGGTGAACTGGCCGATTCCGAACTGGTCCTGATTGATGTCTGCAACACCAATCGGGTACCGGAGTTGGG